>DKJA01000191.1:0-34525 GCA_002454505.1 Oxalobacteraceae bacterium UBA6704 | reverse complement strand
ACAACCCCGGATGACACAGCTTTTTAAACCATCCCGAATATCAGTAGGTGTAGAACATCCGCTGGATTTCCGCCGTTTTACTGGTTTTCGTCAGCGCCAGCATCAGCAGGATGCGGGCCTTTTGCGGATTGAGCGTATCGGCCGCGACAAAATCGAGCTCGTCGTCATTGGCTTCGCCATTCCGGGCCAGGATGCCCTGGCCAACGCGGCTCGCGCGCACGATGATCGTGCCTTTTTTACGGGCCGCAATCAACGCGGGTTTTACCCGCGCGGCCAGGCTGCCATCGCCGACACCGGCGTGGATAATCCCTTTCGCGCCGGCGGCAACGAATGCGTCGAGCGCCACGGCATTCATGTTGGCATAGCCGTACACGATATCGACCTGAGGGAGAGCATTCACATTGGCGATATCGAATTCCGTGTCGGCCGTATGCTTGCGGGTCGAGGCGCGGTAAAAGAACGGCTTGCCGCCCTGGATATAGCCCATCAGGCCCAATTCCGGCGTCTTGAAACTGTCCGGCGTCGAGGTATTTGTTTTCGTCACGTCGCGCGCCGCATGGATCTGGTCGTTCAGCGACAGCAGCACGCCCTTGCCGACGGCCTCCGGGCTGCCGGCCAGCAGCACCGCGTTATACAGGTTGATCGGACCGTCGGCGGACAGCGCCGTCGACGGCCGCATCGCACCGACCAGCACCACCGGCTTGCGGCTCTTGACGACGAGGTCGAGGAAATAAGCGGTCTCTTCCATCGTGTCGGTGCCGTGGGTGATCACGATGCCGTCCACGTCGGCCTGCGCGAGCAGCGCATTGACACGCTTGCCCAGCGTCAGCCAGTGTTCGTTCGTCATGCTTTCGCTGGCGATCTGGAACACCTGCTCACCCTTGACATTGGCGACCTTGGCCAGTTCCGGCACGGCCTGGATCAGTTGCTGGACGCCGACCGTCGCCGCGGTGTAGCCCACCGTCGTCGTGCTGCTGGCGCCGGTACCGGCAATCGTGCCACCGGTGGCCAGGATCATTACGTTGGGCAGTTTTTGCGCTTGCGCGCCGGCGAACACGAGCATCGTTGCCATCACGGCGAACAGGTACCGGGCGGTCTGGTGTCTCAGCATGGTTTTCTTTCAGGAGAATGAATGACCCGCATCTTATAGCAGAGGCAATGAGCAGAGGCAATCAGCAGAGGCAATGCCGAACGGAAGCGCCGCGTCCGTGAAATACCTCGGCCCGGTGCGGACGTAAAAAAACCCGCCGAAGCGGGTTGCTGGAGTCCGGGCGCGGGGGAGCGCGATCAGCCCAGTTTGTTGTTTTGCTTGCGGCGGGCGGTAAAGGCCAGCAGGCCGATGCCGACGCCCAGCATGGCGTAGGTTGCCGGTTCCGGCACTGGTGCCAGGCTCAGATTGCCGGCATAGCCGCCATTGCCTTGCGTCAGGGTGCCGCCCGTCACGACGAAACCGTAGGTGCCCGACGTCAGTGCTTCGTCCGCCGAGAACAGGATCGAGCCATTCGACGAGAACGAGGTGGTCAGGTCGGTGCGCGTGCCGTTTGCTTCGGAGAAGAAGGTGATGTCCGTGATGCCGTAGTTCGACAGCGCATTGCGGTCGATGCCGACGATCGCATTGCCCCATACCCACGAGGTTGCATCAACCGCGAACAGGTACACGTCTTCGTAATTGCCCGCCGTGGCGTGCGTGGCGCCGAACGTGGTGTTACCCGCGGCGTCGAAGGTCAGAGTCGTCTGTGCCGATGCACCGCCAGCGGCGAACAGGCCTGCAGACAACAACAGGGAGCCGGCTACCTTGCTGAATAACGCTTTCTTCATTTTGAATTACCCCTTGATTCGTTGTTGTTACGAAAGTAGTAGCTTGATGTGGATGACTGACGTCGGCAGTTGCGCGAAATATAGTTTCAATGGCCTATTGAAATTATAAGTTTTCATAACTGCTAACATTGCAAATATAACTCTGCGTTGTGGATAACTTACTTCATTAATGAAGTGTGTATGTGCTGTTTCAGTCACTCCGGGCCCGCAGTCAAGGGCAGAGCTGATCGTGATCAAAAGGTCAAGCTGATTATTTTTGCATGGCGCCGCGGCTGGCCGGGCTGACGCGGCCGCGCGCGGGTCGCACAGCCCGGCAGTGACAGCCCCTATAATCCCGTCATGGATATCAACTCGGACGACCTGCGCACTTTCGTCACCGTCATCGACAGCGGTTCGCTGAGCGCCGCAGCGGTGCATCTGGGGCAGACGACGTCCGGCGTCAGCCGCGCGCTGGCCCGGCTCGAAGAGAAGTTGCAGACTTCGCTGCTGACGCGCACCACCCGCCGCATGGAGCTCACCGAGGAGGGCCAGCTGTTCCTCGACAAGGCGCGGGGCATCATCGCGTCCATCGAGGAAGTGGAGGAAACCATCCGCATCCGGCGCCAGCTGCCGGCCGGGCGGCTGTGCGTGGACGCGGCATCGCCGTTCATGCTGCACTGCGTGGTGCCGCACGTGGGCGAGTTCCGCGCGCTGTATCCGGAAATCCGCCTGGAGCTGACGTCCAACGACCGCATCGCCGACCTGATCGAACACCGCACCGACATCGCCATCCGCATCGGCACGCTGAACGACTCCACGCTGCATGCCCGGCCGCTCACTTCCAGCGGCCTGCATGTGCTGGCCAGCCCCGATTACCTGGCCCGCCACGGCACGCCGGCGACGCCGGAGGACCTGGCGCAGCATGCGCTGGTCGGCTTCGTCCAGTACGAGCAGGGCAATGCCTGGCCGCTGCGTCACGCCGAAGGCAACAGCCTGCAGGTGACGCCGCAACTGGCGGCATCGTCCGGCGAGACGCTGCGCCAGCTGGCGCTGGCCGGGCAGGGCATTGCCTGCCTGGCCGACTTCATGACCCGTGCCGACATCGCGGCGGGTCGCCTCGTGCCCCTGCTGGCCGCCTTCAACACGGGCTACCGCCAGCAGATCCACGCCGTGTATTACCGCAATACCCAGCTGTCGCAGCGCATCAGCTGCTTCCTTGAATTCCTGCAAAACAAGCTATAGCGGACGCTGCTACTGCTGTGTAGGCTCAATCCCACATCTTTACGCGCGTTCGTCGCCAGGGGGTATGTTCGCTGCCGCACGGAGGCAATCGGGCCCGTTTTATAAGATGGCTCTGCGTGACTGATGCACGAAGCTACGAATCACAAGAAGCGAAGCAGGTTCGCTCGTCCGCAGGCAAGCCGGCCCGCCTCAAGTGCCGGCACCAGATTTCGTGAGCCAGACGGCACCGCTTCATGCCCCGGTATGCCGGGGCAGCTCGAGATTGGCTCGATTTGCTAGGAGTTCACCATGATGACGATGCAGACAAACCATCCTTCGAAGGAAGCGGTGCGGGAATACCTGGAACGCAGGACCCAGGACGTGGCACCCCCGCCGACGCCGGAAGAAATCCGCCGGCAGCTGGGCTGGGGCCTCGTGCTGGACGGCAAGTACGGCAGCAGGAACTGACCAACAATGATGAGAACCAGGAGGAGAACCGCATGACCCATCGCATCGGCAATAAGGACGTCGCGCAACTGCGCGGCAAGGAAGAAAAAGCCCGCACCCGCGCCTTCAACAAGGCAATGGAAGCGGAAAAGCAGGCGATCGCCCGCGCCAAGTACCGCAACCAGGTCAAGGGCCAGCCCGCGCCAGCCGCGTAAGCCTGACCTTGCACCCCTGAAGCCCACCGCCATCCGGCGCGTGGGCTTTTTTGCGTCCCTGCCTTTTACCGTCAGCTGCTTGCCGTTCGCCGGAAAGACCGTCATTCGCCGGTGCTGCGCCGCCGTTCGCCGAAAAGCCGTTTTGTTTGCGGCCGTTGCCACGTATCGTTGCTCCATCAAACAACGGAGGACGATATGGAGCACGGTTACCGATTGCGGACGCAGATGCTGTGGGGCGTGACGCTCGTGGCGTTCGGCGTGGCTTACCTGGTGCAGCGCGACGATCCGGACGCCGTGGCCGACCTGTGGCACTACTGGCCGTTCGTGCTGATCGCGTTCGGCATCAACTGCATGATCCCGCCGACGCATGGCAAGCGCGTCGTCGACGGGCTGTCGCAGGTACTGTTCGGCGCCTGGTTCTACGTGACGTACGAAGGAATGTGGGGCCTGACCTTCCAGAACAGCTGGCCTTTGCTTATCATCGTCGTGGGCCTGGGCATGGTGCTGCAACCGCTGGCGGTGCGCTGGCTGGGTACGCGGCACGACACACCGGAAGATCCGCAAAACAAGGAGCAAGCATGAACACCCGGCGTCACAACAATCCGGCGGCGCAGATCGTCATCGGCATCGCAGTCATCCTGGTGGGCCTGCTGTTCCTGCTTGAAAACATGGGCTGGATCGATCTCGACCTGCGCCTGCAGTTCTGGCCCGTGATCCTGATCGTCGCCGGCGCGCTGAAATTCAGCCAGTCGCAGCATGGCCGCGGCCGCGGACTGGGCCTGTTCCTGATGCTGTTCGGCGGCGTTGCGCTGCTCCAGGGCATGGGCGTACTGTACCTGGGCTGGAACGTGCTGGCGCCGGTGGCGATCATCGGCGTGGGGCTGCTGGTGGTGTACCGCTCCGTGCGGCGCCAGCGCGGCGCCGTGGACGACAGCCATGCGGCCGGCGATTTCTCGAATGCGGCGCCGGGCAAGGTGTCGCTCGACAAGGGCGTATTCGGCAGCCGCGCCGCCGGCAACGAGGAAAACACGGTGTACGCGACGGCGATCCTGGGCAGCTTCAAGCGCCGCATGACGTCGCAGCGCTTCGCCGGCGGCGATCTGACGTCGATCATGGGCGGCTGCGAACTGGACCTGCGCGAAGCGTCGATCGAGGGCAGCGCCGTGCTGAACGCCTTCGCGCTGATGGGCGGCATCGAGATCCAGGTGCCCACCGACTGGACCGTCGAAGTGGAGGGCGTGCCGATCCTCGGCGGCTTCGAGGAAACCACGCTGCGGCCGAAGGATGCGTCGAAGCGGCTGATCATCCGCGGCTACGCCATCATGGGCGGCCTGAGCATCCGTAACTGACGTGGCGCGCGCGGTGGCGTCATCGTTCCAGGCCCGGCGCGGCGCACTGCTGTACACGGCGGTGTGGCTGATCCTCGGCATGGTGCTGGGCGGCGTGTGCGCCGTGCTGGCGCCCGCGCCGCTGGGCAGCGCGCTGCTGTTCGCGATGCCGTCCACGCTGGTGTACGGGATTGCCGCCGGCTTCTCGGCCTACTATCTGTGCCGCGCCAATCCGCTGGGCGACCGCGCACCGGTGCTGATCCTGCTGATGCTGCTGGCGGCGGCGGTGATCGCGGGCTTCATGTGGATGGCCGTGCTGCAGGGCTGGAACGAGTTCTGCGCCGTGTTCGGCGTGCGCTGGGCGGGCATCACGGTGACGCCGCAACTGTCCGCGCTGCTGTTTGCGCTGGGCGTGCTGCTGTATGGGCTGCTGGCGGCGATCAACTACCTGGCCATCGAATCGGCGCGGGTGCGCAGCGCGCAGCGGCGCGAACTGGAGTCGCAGCTGATGGCGCAGGATGCCGAGCTGCGCATGCTGCGCACGCAGATCGATCCGCACTTCCTGTTCAACAGCCTGAACTCGATCAGCGCGCTGACGTCGCAGGATCCGCAGGGCGCCCGCGAAATGACGCTGCGGCTGGCCGGCTTCTTCCGCCGCAGCCTGGGCCTGGCGGCCCGGCGCAAGGTCACGCTGGCGCAGGAAATGGACCTGATCCGCGACTTTCTCGCCATCGAAAAGGTGCGCTTCGGCGACCGGCTGATCGCCGAGGAGGCGCTGGAGAAGGGCGCGCTGGACTGCCTGGTGCCGCCGATGATCATCCAGCCGCTGGTGGAGAACGCGATCAAGCACGGCGTCGGCCAGCTGACCGAGGGCGGCCTGGTGCTGGTGGCCGCGTGGCGCGACGGGCCGTGGCTGCGCATCACCGTCAGCAATGCCGTCGATGCGGATACGCCGCATGCGGAAGGCGGCGGCATCGGCCTGGCCAATGTGCGGCAGCGGCTGGCGCGGGCGTATCCGCGCGAAGGCAGCGTCGAATGGAAGCGCGAGGCGCAATCGTTTGCGGTGGAGCTGCGGCTGCCGGCCGAAACGACCGACAACAACAACGACCAAGACGGGGCATGACATGCGACTGATCGTCGTCGATGACGAACCACTGGCGCGCGGCGTGGTGCGCGAATACCTGGCTGCCCATGCGGATATCGAGGTGGTGGCCGAATGCGCCAACGGCTTCGAAGCCGTGAAGGCCATCACCGAGCTGGAACCGGACCTGGTGATCCTCGACATCCAGATGCCCAAGCTGGACGGCTTCGAGGTGGCGGAACTGGCGGGCAGCAAAACGCGGTTCATCTTCGCCACCGCGTTCGACCAGTACGCGCTGAAGGCGTTCGAAATCCATGCGCTCGACTACCTGTTAAAGCCGTTCAGCCAGCAGCGCTTCGACCAGGCGCTGGCGCACGCGCGGGCCAGTCTCGTGACGGCACCGTCGCAGCAGCCGGCCGTGGCGCGCGCCGCGGCGGACCTGCGCGCCAGGCCCCTGAGTCGCGTGCTGATCCGCGACGGCGCCAAAGTCCACGTGATCCCCGCCGACCGGATCGCCTACATCGAAGCGCAGGACGACTATGTGCAGATCCACGCCGACGGCAAGGCGTACCTGAAGAACCAGCCGCTGGCCGAACTGGAAACCCAGCTGGAAGCGACCCGCTTCCTGCGCATCCACCGCTCGTATCTGGTCAACGTGGAACACGTGGCCCGCATCGAGCAGGCCACCCGCGACAGCCACTGCGCCATCCTCAAGGACGGCACGAAGCTGCCCGTCAGCCGCAGCGGCTACCAGAAGATCCGCAGCGTCATGCAGTAGCCGCTACTGCCGAGCTCGTGTCCAACCTTGGGGTCAACCCCTTTTCTGGACACGAGCTCAACAGTTACTCCAGTCGAGTCCGTGTCCAAAAACAGGGTTGACCCCACGGTTGGACACGGACTCAGCTGTTCGCCGGCACATGCCACCAGGCCGGCAGCAGCGCCCGGATTTCGGGGCGGGCGAAGCGGTCGTCGATCAGGTGGACGGTGCCCTGGTCCGTCGTCGTGCGGATCACGCGGCCGGCGGCCTGGACGACTTTCTGCAGGCCCGGATAGAGATACGTGTAGTCGTAGCCGGCGCCGAAGATGGCATGCATCCGCTCGCGGATCTGCTCGTTGACGGGGTTCAGCTGCGGCAGGCCCAGCGTGGCGATGAAGGCGCCGATCAGCCGCGCGCCGGGCAGGTCGATGCCTTCGCCGAATGCGCCGCCCAGCACGGCGAAGCCGATGCCTTCGCTCGATTCCGTGAAGCGGGCCAGGAAGGCCTCGCGCTGCGCCTCGTCCATGCGGCGCGGCTGGCGCCACACGGTCACGTGCGGGTGGCGTTCCTCGAACAGATTCGCGGCTTTGTCCATGTAGTCGAAGCTGCTGAAGAAGGCCAGGTAATTGCCCGGCAATTTGTCGTACTGCTCGCCCATCAGTGTGGCGATCGGTGCAAGCGAGCGGTCGCGGTGCTGGAAGCGCGTGGAGATGTGGCCGGCGATGTGCACCGTCAGCTGTGCCGCTTCAAAGGGCGAAGCGACGTCCACCCATGCCGTGTTGGCGGGCATGCCCAGCGTGTCCGCATAATAGTTCCACGGGCTCAGCGTGGCGGAGAACAGCGCCACCGAGCGGGCCGCCTCGAAGCGGGGCTTCAGGAACGGCGCGGGGACGATATTGCGCAGGCACAGCACCGAGTTGGCCCGCGTGCCGCTGCCGGATTTGGTGACGTCGAACAGCGAGTGCTCGCCGAAGCTCTCGGCCAGCCGCGTGAAATTGAGCACGTTGAAGTAGAACTCGAGCACGTCGCCATCGAACCACGACGGGTTCTCGGCCAAGTAGTCGCCGATGTCGCTGGCCGCCGTGGTCAGCGCGCCGACGAATTTTTCCGGCAGCGCCGGGTAGCTGCGGTAATCGTCGTCCTGCTCCTTTTCCAGCGCATTCCACTGGCGGTGCACGCGGTCCAGCGTCTTGCGCAGCGCATCGGGCGCCGTCTTGCGCAGCACGCGCAGGCCTTCGTGTTCCAGGTCGGCCGAATACATGCTGCGCGCACGCGACACCATATTGTGTGCTTCGTCGGCCAGCACGCTGATCTTCCACTCGTTCATCAGCGTCAGCGAATACAGCATCGCCGTGACGTCGAAATAGTAGTTGTAGTCGCCGACGATCACATCCGCCCACCGCGCCAGCTCGCTTTGCAGGTAGTACGGACACACGTCATGCGCCAGCGCGGCCGTGCGCACGCCGGCGCGGTCCAGCATCGGCTGCGCCAGCGCCGCGGCGCGGGCGGCCGGCAGCCGGTCGTAGAAGCCGCGCGCCAGCGGGCATGAGTCGCCGTGGCACGCTTTGTCCGGATGTTCGCAGGCCGTATTGCGGGCCGCCAGTTCCAGCGCGCGCAGCGGCAGCGCCGGCGTGGCAGCCCTGATCGCCGCGACGGCATCGAGCGCCATCTTGCGGCCCGACGTTTTTGCGGCGAGGAAGAATATCTTGTCCAGCCCATGGCCGGGCGCCGCCTTCAGCAGCGGGAACAGGCTGCCGACGCTCTTGCCGATGCCGGTCGGCGCCTGCGCCAGCAGCGCGCACGAGCGGGCCGACGCCTTGAACATCGCTTCGGCCAGCTGGCGCTGGCCGGGCCGGAAGTCGGCATGCGGGAAGCGCATCGTGGCCAGCTGCTCGTCGCGCGCGGCGCGGTGCGCCAGCTCCTGTTCCGCCCACGCGGTGAACAGGCCGCACTGCCGCTCGAAGTAATCGGCCAGCGCCGCTGCGTCATGCTCTTCCCAGATATGGCTTTCCTTCTGGCTGGCGATGTCGTAATAGACGAGGGCAAGCCGCACGGTGGCCAGTCCGCGCTCGGCGCACAGCAGATGGCCATACACCTTCAGCTGCGCCCAGTGCAGCGCGCGGTGGTTGGCGGGCATGCGATCGAGGTCGCCGCGGAACGTCTTGATTTCTTCCAGCTGGTTGCGCTTCGGGTCGTAGCCGTCGGCGCGGCCGCGCACCAGCAGCGGTCCGCACGTGCCGGACAGCGCGATCTCTTTCTCATAGTCGTCGTCGCGCCGTCCCGTGACGACCGTGTGGCCGGCAATGCCTTCCTGCGCCGTGGGCGATGGCGTGAAGCGCAGGTCCAGGTCGCCCGCCTTGGCCGTGAACTCGCACAGCGCGCGCACCGCCACTTTATAGACCGTCATTGCGCCCACTGCAGGTAGCACACGGTGACCGGCATCCGGTGCGTGGCGCAGTAATCGATCCAGCGCAGCTGGTTGTCCTGCAGCCGGTCGCCCGGGCCTTTTACTTCGATCATGTTGTAGCGCTTTTCGGCCGGCCAGAACTGGATCAGGTCGGGAAAGCCGGTGCGGTTGGCCTTCACGTCCTGCAGGATGCGCTCGAACGATTTCTTCAGGTGCGCGGCGGGGATGCAGTGGAGCGCCAGTTCTAGCAGCTCGCCATCGAGCGCACCCCAGAACACGAACGGCGACGAGATACCGTGCTTCAGTTCGAGATTGCGGCGGATGGTGGCCGCATAGCTGCCGTCGTCCAGCTGCGCCAGGCATTGCGCGAACTGCGCGGCGCGGCGGCGGTGGAAGTCGGCGCTGTGCAGGTCGGTGGGACCGTGGTGGAACGGGTGGAAGAAGGCGCCGGGAATCGCGGCGAAGATCGCATCCCAGCACAGCAAACCGAACAGGGAGTTGATCAGCGCGTTCTCGACATAGAACACCGGCGCTTCGTCCTGGTACAGATGGTCGCGCACGACGCCTTCCACCCACCACGCCGTGGCCGGCAGCGGCAGGGCCAGGTCGAGCCGCTGCGGCGGTGCTGCCTTGGTGCCCGCCGCGCGCGGATGCCCGAGCCGCCGCGCCAGCCGTGGGCCCATGCGCAGCAGGTGCTGGCGCTCCGCCTCGCTTTCCGGCGCCGCCTGGGCGGCCTGCAGCCGCTCCCACGCCGGGCCGAACTGTTCGTTCTTTTCCAGTACGCGGATGGCCCGCGCCCGCGCGCCCGGATACGCGCAGTCCCGATAAACGGTGAACGCGCCTTCCCAGTCGCGCAGCTTTTCCAGTTGCTGGCCCAGCTGGAACAGCAGCTTGTCGCGGCGGCTGCGCAGCCATTCGTTGTCGGTGCCGGGCGGCGGCACGTCGGCCAGCACGTCCAGCGGGTGTTCGCCATCCTGGAAGCGCTCGCGGCAGGCGTGCAGCAGCAGGTATTCGTCGATGTCGCGGCGGCTGCGGAAGCCCCGCGCGGCCGGCGAGAATTCCACTTTTTCAAACCGGTAGACGCCCAGGTCGGACAGCACGAACTCCGTCCAGTCCTGGTGGTAATTGCCGAAGAAGATCAGGCGCAGCCGGTCGCACAGCGGCTGCGCGACGATGCGGTAGGCTTCGTCGCCGCCGTACCAGCCCGAGAACGGCCGCTCGCCTTCGTGACGGGCCTGCAGCAGTGCCAGCTGCGCTTCCTTGCGCAGCGCCTTTTCCGGCGGCGTCAAGGCAAACGCCTGGCCGATCTCGGGCTTCTGCAGCAGCGCGAACAGTTCGTCCAGCGTTACCGGCGGGTCGGTGACGACCCAGCCCTGCTCGGCCAGCGGCCGCGCGGCGGCGCGCGGACAGCCGATTTCCGGATACACCAGTTTGCTGGCGCGGAACAGCCGGCCCTTGCGCATCACCATCCGCACGAACAGCGCGCGGGACGATTGGGGCAGGGCGGGAAAGCGTTCGATGAAGGCCCGCTCCTCGTCGTCCAGCAGATCGGCGTAGCGTTCGGCGATCCACTGCAGCACCTGGTGGAAGTTGTCCAGGTAATAAAACGGGTTTTCGAGGATGGGTTGCATGGGGCGACGACGAACTGCGAGGGACTGTGTTTATATACAGTCTATCGCTTTCGGCGGCGCTTGCCCAGTGTTTTTATGGGGACTGTCCCCGGGGCTGTTTTTGACTTTGCTTATATGCCGGCAAACTGCAACCCCGGGGACAGTCCCCGTGCGGGGACAGTCCCCCACCATCAATGCTTGGTTTCGGCGGCCTCCGCAGCCGCCTTCTGGTCGGCCAGCGTGGCGGCCTTGGCCAGCTGGTCCTCGAACGCGGCGACGGCCTGGCGGGTGGCCTTGGTCACCTGTTCATAGCCCTGGAACGCATTGTCGATCGCCGTCTTGACGATCGCCACGGCGTTTTCGGAACCGGGCCGGACGTTCTTCGTCACGTCGTAGATCAGCACGGACAGATTGGTTTTCGCTTCGGCCAGGTGGGCTTCGGCGGCGCGGGTGAATTCGTTGTGGATGTCGGCCAGGATCTGGCCCAGCTGCTGGTGATAGCCGGCCGCATTGGTCAGGTTCTGCATGCGGGCGTGGGCGGCCGCCATGGCCGCTTTCGGATCGGGCGCCTGGCTGATCTGGCGTCCCGCATCGAGGCTTTTTTCAATACCGCTCTTTGCCGTGTCGATATTCAGTTGCACCACCTGTTCGATGCCCTGCACGGCCTTGCTGGTCAGCGTGTTGAACGTTTCGAGCTGGAACTCGAACAACGCCTTCGTCGCTTGTGCAAACTGCTCGGGATTCTGGAACATGTCTCCTCCGTCGGTGTGAAAAAGCTGTTGTCGGCCCATTATTGAGCACGAATCAACTTCTCGCAATGGGAATCCTTGTAGGGGCCGAGCAGTTTGTGCCAGCCGCGGCCGAGCGGCGTCTGCGAGCAGACCTTGTGGGTGCCGTCGACGTTCTCCCACAGCCACCATGGCGCGGGGCCGGCACCGGCGCCGGCGGCAAGCAGGAGGAGGAAGACAGCGGGATATTTTTTCATGGCGGGGCAGCGGCGGTGGCAATGGCGGTGGCGGGAGCGACGGCGGGCAGCGTCAGCGTGAAGGTGGTACCGCGACCCGGCTCGCTGGCGGCGGCGATCCGGCCGCCCAGCACGCCGGTGACGATATTGTGCGTCACGTGCAGGCCGAGGCCGGGACTGCCGGCATGGGTCGTAAAGAACGGATCATACACCCGCTCCAGGTGCGCCGCCGCGATGCCGGCGCCATCGTCGGTGACGGACAGCGCGATGCGGCCGTCGCCCGCCTGCCGGGCCGCCAGCGTGATCAGGCCGTCGGCGCGGCCGTCGAAGCCGTGCACCACGGCGTTCTCGAACAGGGCCGACAGCGCCTGGCCCAGCGGGCCGGGATAGCTGTCCATCTCGAGGCCGGGCGGGATCTCCTGCCGCACCACCGGACGCGGCGGGGGAATGGCGGCGGACAGCGGCAGCACCAGTTCGGCGATGAATTCGTCGAGCCGGAACTTGCGCCGCTGCGAGCTGGCCGTATCGACGGCCACCTGCCGGAAGCTGGCGATCAGCCGTGCCGCGCGGCGCAGGTTGCGGACGAGGACGGCATCCGCTTCGTCCGCCTGCTGCAGGTACTGCTCCAGGTCGGCGCGGCGCAGGCCCGCCTCGAGTTGCCCACGCAGCGCCGTCAGCCGGTCGCCCAGCGTGCTGGCGGCCAGCAGGCCGTTGCCGATCGGCGTGTTCAGCTCGTGCGCCACGCCGGCCACCAGTGCGCCCAGCGCGGCCAGCTTGTCGCGCCGCACCAGTTCAGCCTGCGTCACGCGCAGGTTGTCCAGCGCGGCGGCCAGTTCCGTGCTGACCGCCTCGGCGCGGTCCTTGGCGCGGCGCAGTTCGGCCGTGCGCGCCGCGACCAGTTCCTCGAGATGGTCGCGGTGGCGTGCCAGTTCCCCCTCGTGGCGCGTGCGCTCGATGGCGATGCCGGCCAGGTGCGTGGCCACGCCGATCAGCCGCTCGTCGTCCACGCGGGGCAGGCGCACGTCGCGGTAGTACATCGCGAACGAACCCAGCACCGTGTGGCGGTCCGCCATGATCGGCATCGCCCAGCAGGCGCGCAGGCCGAAGCGCTCGGCCAGCGGCTGGTAATCGGCCCACAGCGGATCGTTGCGGATGTCGCCCACCACCACGGGTTCGCGGCGGAACATCGCCGTGCCGCACGAGCCGGCCTGCGGCCCGATCGGCATGCCTTCCAGCGCACGCAGGAAGTCGGGCGGCATGCCCGGCGCCGCACCGCCGCGCACGCTGACGCCGTCGTCGTCCAGCAGCAGCACGGTGCAGACGAGGCCGGGCGCCTGCGCTTCGATCAGGCGCAGCAGGTTGTCGAGGATGTCGGGCAGCGGCGCGCCCCGCGCGATCATTTCCAGCAGGCGGTTCTGGCCCGTGCGCAGCGCTTCGGCGATGCGCAGGCCCGTCACGTCGGCCACGCGCACGTGCAGCAGCTGCATGCCGTTCTTCTCCAGCACCACCAGGCGGATCTCGCCGTCGATGTGGCGCCCGCTGCTGTGCTGGAATGTCAATGGGAAGATGCGGATGTCGCCGGCCAGCGCGCGCTGCACCAGCGCATCGACGGCCTGCGTGGACGGCACGCCATCCGGTTGCACGGGCGGGCACAGGTCGCGCAGCCGCAGCCGCATCAGTTCCGCATGGGGCCGGCCGAACAGGCGCTCGGCATTGCGGTTGACGTCCAGCGGCGTGCCGAGCGTGCCGTCGAACAGGATGATCGCATCGGGCGAGCCGGCCAGCAGCGCGTGGTAGTTCACTTCCAGCGTCAGCGTGTCGAGCGGGCTGCCCAGATCCGGCGCCGGCCACGCATGGCGCGCGGTCAGTTCGACCAGCACCTTCTCGACGATGTCGGCCGGCGCGCAGGGCAGGCGCAGGTAGCCGGCCGCGCCGGCCTGCAGTGCATGCTCCTGCTGTTCGTCCGACGGCGCGGACGACATCACCAGCACCGGCAGTTCGCCGCCGGGCAGCGCATGCACGAGGCGCTCGCACAGTTCCATCTGCGCGCTGCCGGCGAGGGCCGCATCGAGCAGCACGAGCGCAATGGTGTCTTCCGGGGTGGGCGGGGCAGTGAGTGCGGCCAGTGCCGCGTCGCCCCGGTTGACGACGGCGACCCGGAAACCGGCCGCTTCCAGCGCCGCTTCCAGCGCGGCGAATTCGACCGCGCTGGCAAGCAGGATCCGGTGCTGCACATCTGAGTGATTGGGGGGCAGGTTCTGTGGCGTCATGGCGCTGGTCGTCCCTCGGGTCTCCTTGGGGCAAGTGTAGACCATGCTGCCGGGTGAGGCACGTCGCGCAGGAACAAAGAAAAACGCCGCAGACCTTGCGATCTGCGGCGTTTCCTTGACTGCGTATCCGGTAGATGGTGCCCACGGAGGGACTCGAACCCCCACACCTTGCGGCACATGGACCTGAACCATGCGCGTCTACCAATTCCGCCACGTGGGCACTGGTGCTTCTCAATGCGTATCGAAACTCACAACAAACAAGACTTGGTGCCCACGGAGGGACTCGAACCCCCACACCTTGCGGCACATGGACCTGAACCATGCGCGTCTACCAATTCCGCCACGTGGGCCTTGTTTGCTGCTTTGCTTCTTACTTCGTTGCGTTGTTCAGCAACAGAAGGCACGCATCTTAAAGGACGATTCCGGATCGGTCAATGGTCATTTTGTTCCTTTCCGAAATATTTTCGTTTCGCGGGACGCGCGGCCGCCCAGCAGCAGCAGGCCGGCGCCCAGCATCGCGTAGGTGGACGGCTCCGGAATCGCCGGCACGTCCCAGCCGATGACATCCATCGCCAGCAGGTCGTTCCCGGAAATGGACAGCCGTTCGCCCATGCCGGCGGTGGGATCCATCAGGCCGATGAACAGGTTGTCCTTCCAGTGGCTGGCCTGGCGGCCGTCGCCATGCACGGTGCCGGTGGAGAACTGCGGGCCCGGCGTGGCGCCGCCGTCGATCGAGAAATACTTGTTGCGCGTGTCGGCCGTCCAGTCGATCACGCCCTGCGCGGCGCTGTCGGCCGAATAGCGGAACAGGTCGAGACCGGACACGTAGGTGAACTGGTTGTCGTTGAAGAACGTGCCTGACGAATTGATGTCCAGGATATCGACGCCGCTGATGAAGCCCAGCGTATGACCGATCTCGTGCGCGGCCACGCCGACGAAGTCGAACGCGTTCAACGCGATGCCGTCGTTCGGGTTGAAGTCGAACGTGAAGTTGCTGCTGAACTGGATGAAGCCGTCGCAGGTGCCGATGCAGTTCGACAGCGTCTGCGGCATCACGCCCAGCCCGATCGCCTTGGCTTCGGCCGTGGTGATGCGCACGCCGCGGTTGTTGGCGTCGCCGTCGTTGTCCAGGTAGGGCAGGGCACTGCCGGCGCCGTTCGGGCTGTTGGCGGTGCGATTCAGCAGCATGCCGAAGCTGTTGCCGCCAGGCAGATGGCCAACGGCCGTCGCGTCGGCCATGGTGGAGGCATCCGCCGCCAGGCCGGTACGGAAGTCCGTGTAGCTGTACAGCTGCTGCGCTGATTGCGCCTGGCCTAGGATGCCGGGCGCCAGCGGATTGAAGCCGACCGTCAGGTTGATCGTCACATCGTCGGTCAGATGGCTGGACCACAGCGCCGCCGCGGCGATGAAGCCCTGCTGGGCCTGCATCGACGTGCCGGCGATGAAGCTGAAATTGAAGGTGGGCGCGGCCGTGGCGCTGCCGGTGGCGGCCGCCGCGGTGGCCAGGGTGATAGCGGACAGCAAGGTCTTCATGACGTACTCCCGTAAGGTTGAGCCAGCGGGGGAGTACGCAAAAAGCGTGCGCGGCTGTATGGCGCGGGGAGCGGGCAGGCGGGACCAGGCGGTCCACGTGAAAAGCGGACGCGACTGTCAAGGACGGCGACGCCTTGCCGGCGTCCATGACCAAGCCGCGCGGCAAAGAAAAAGCGCCGCAGACCTTGCGATCTGCGGCGCTTTCCTTGACTGCGTATCCGGTAGAGTGGTGCCCACGGAGGGACTCGAACCCCCACACCTTGCGGCACATGGACCTGAACCATGCGCGTCTACCAATTCCGCCACGTGGGCACTGATGCTGCTATTACTTCTAGTTTGCTGCTTCTGCTATTATATTGCTTTGGAGAGTTTTGCACCAGATGAACTTTCATTCCACACTGTACATCCACTCTTTACTGCAACCCCGCATCGCTGCGAGAGCCGAGATTATAGAGCAATCTTTTCGAATGTCAAAGCCCCTCGCGAAGAATATTTCGAACGCCGTTTTTCGGCGCCATTCTTTCGTAAAGAGATGGCGCAATCCGTCCTCCCAATCCCGCCGTCCGACAGCCGCCCGATTGCCCATGTTAGGCAAACCGACGGACCTCCGGTACACTACGCTGCCACAGTCGAACGTCTTTCCCAATAAGATCAAAGAACAGTTTTGAACCAGACTACCCATATCATTCCCAGCCGCGAGGAAATCCTCGGCATCTTCCGCAGCGCCAATGCGCCGCTCGACCTGCGTACGCTCGCGATGACCCTGCAAGTGAAGCCGGAATCGCAGGAGGTGCTGACGCGCCGCCTGAACGCGATGGAGCGCGACGGCCAGATCCGCTCCGATCCGGCCGGCTTCTATGTACTGGCGGACCATTCGGCCTTCGTGTCCGGCCGCGTCAGCGCGCATCGCGACGGCTTCGGCTTCGTGATCCCGGACGAACCGGGCGACGACCTGTTCCTCACCGAACGCGAGATGCAGAAGGTCCTGCACGGCGACAAGGTGCTGGCCAAGGTGGTCGGCTTCGACCGCCGCGGGCGGCCGGAAGGCTCGATCGTCGAGGTGGTGGAACGGGGCAACACGCACATCATCGGCCGCTTGCTGAAGGATAACGGCGTGTGGATCGTGGCGCCGGAAGACAAGCGCATCGGCCAGGACATCATCCTGGAAGGTTCGCCGGGCAAGGCCAAGAGCGGCCAGATCGTCAGCGTCGAACTGACCGAGCAGCCGGGCCGCTTCAAGCAGCCGGTGGGCCGCATCGTCGAGGTGCTGGGCGATATCGACGACCCGGGCATGGAAATCGAGATCGCGGTGCGCAAGTTCGGCGTGCCGCACGTGTTCTCGGCGGCCGCGCTGAAGCAGGCCAACAAGCTGCCGGACGTGGTGCACCAGAAGGACTGGGGCGACCGCGTCGACCTGCGCGACGTGCCGCTGGTGACGATCGACGGCGAAGACGCGCGCGACTTCGACGATGCGGTCTACTGCGAACCGGTGAAACTGGGCCGCGCCAACGCATTCCGGCTGATCGTCGGCATCGCCGACGTGAGCCACTACGTGAAGCCGAACGACGCGCTCGATACCGATGCGCTGGAACGCAGCACGTCGGTGTACTTCCCGCGCCGGGTCATCCCGATGCTGCCGGAAAAGCTGTCGAACGGCCTGTGCTCGCTGAATCCGGACGTGGACCGCCTGACGCTCGTCTGCGATGCGGTGATCACCGCCGACGGCGAAATCAAGGCCTACCAGTTCTACCCGGCCGTGATGCACTCGGCGGCCCGCTTCACGTACAACGAAGTGGCCGCCATCCTGTCGAACACGAAGGGCCCGGAGGCCGCCAAGCGCGCCCACCTCGTGCCGCACCTGCAGAACCTGTACGCCGCTTACCACGCGCTGCAGAAAGCCCGCCAGGTGCGCGGCGCGATCGATTTCGAGACGACCGAGACGTACATCGTCTGCAATCCGGCCGGCAAGATCGAGAAGATCATCCCGCGCACCCGCAACGATGCGCACAAGCTGATCGAAGAGTGCATGCTGGCGGCGAACGTGTGCGCGGCGGACCTGCTGCTGCGCCACAAGCACCCTGGCACCTATCGCATCCACGCGTCGCCGACCAAGGAAAAGCTCACCCAGGTGCGCGAGTTCCTGAAACAGGTGGGCCTGTCGCTGGGCGGCGGCGATACGCCGGTGGCCAACGACTACGCCGAGCTGATGCGCAAGATCAAGGAGCGTCCCGATGCGGGCCTGCTGCAGACGATGCTGCTGCGCTCGATGCAGCAGGCCGTCTACAGCCCGGACAATATCGGCCACTTCGGCCTCGCGTACGAAGCCTATGCCCACTTCACGAGCCCGATCCGCCGCTATCCCGACCTGCTGACGCACCGCGCCATCAAGGCCATCCTGCAAGGGAAGAAATACGAGCCGAAGATCGAAGACAAGAGCGTGCTGAACACCACGGTGTCGAACGCGGCGCGCAAGCAGAAGCTGCGCGACAAGGCCGAAGGCAAGGAACCGAAGTCGCCCCGCGACGTCACCGTGTGGGATGCGCTGGGCGTGCACTGCTCGGCCAACGAACGCCGTGCCGACGAAGCGTCGCGCGACGTGGAAGCGTGGCTGAAGTGCTACTTCATGCAGGACAAGCTGGGCGAAGAGTTCAGCGGCATCATCACCGGCGTCACCACCTTCGGCATCTTCGTGCAGCTGGACCAGCTGTTCGTCGAAGGCCTGGTGCACGTGACGGACCTGGGCGCCGATTACTTCCAGTACGACGATGCGCGCCATGAGCTGCGCGGCGACCGCACCGGCAAGCGCTACCAGCTGACCGACCGCGTCAATGTGCAGGTGGTGCGGGTGGACCTGGAGTCCCGCAAGATCGACCTGCGCCTGGCCGAAAGCGAACTGGCCGGCATGCCGCCGGCGCCGCCGCGCGGCAAGAAGGCGCATGCGCCTTACGAAGACGAGGAAGCAGGCAGCGACGTGAAGGGCGCGCCGCGCCGGTCCGGCCGCGGCGGCAAGGGCGGCCGCGGTGGCGACAAGGGCAGCGGCGGCGCCTATAACGGCGACGCCGGCCGCAAGGCCTCGCGCAACGGCGCGGCGCCGCCGCCGGCTCCCAATAAGGCCGGACCGTCGATCGCGCTGCTGCCGGCCAGCGAGTTCGACGCGCCGAAGCCGAAGCTGACCAAGTCGGCATCGCCGACCAGGAAGAAAACCGCGGCCAAGCCGCCCGCCAAGGCAACGGCAGCCAAGGCCAAGAAAAAGCATTGATGCACCAGCCGCGGCCTCGAGCCGCGGCGCTCATTTTGCGGACCGACGTCCGCGCCAGAAGAACCTGTCACAGAACCAGCCCAGTACCATGTCCAAGAACAAAATGATTTTCGGCTTCCACGCCGTCACCTCGCGCCTGCGCCACGAAGCTTCGTCGGTGGAGGAGATCTTCGTCGATGCCACGCGCGACGACCGCCGCATGAAGGACCTGATCGCCAACGCGAAAGCGGCCGGCGTGCGCGTGATGCCCGTCGATTCGGCCCGCCTCGACAAGATCGTCGGCACCCGCCGCCACCAGGGCGTGATCGCCTTTGCATCGCAGCTGGCGCTGGCCCGCAACCTCGACGAACTGCTCGACGCGATCGAAGGCCCGCCGCTGCTGCTGGTCCTCGACGGCATCACCGACCCGCACAATCTGGGCGCCTGCCTGCGCGTGGCCGACGGTGTCGGCGCACACGCGGTGATCGTGCCGAAGGACCGCGCGGTGGGCCTGAACGCCACCGCCGCGAAAGTGGCCAGCGGCGCCGCCGAAACCGTCCCGTACATCACGGTGACCAACCTGGCGCGCACGCTGCGCGAACTGAAGGAACGCGACATCTGGCTGATCGGCACGTCCGACGACGGCGAGAAGGGCCTGTACGACGCCGACTTCACCGGCCCGACGGCGCTGGTGATGGGTTCCGAAGGCGAAGGCATGCGCCGCCTGACGCGCGAGACGTGCGACATGCTGGTCAGCATCCCGATGTTCGGTTCCGTCGAGAGCCTGAACGTGTCGGTCGCTTCGGGCGTGTGCCTGTATGAGGCGCGCCGCCAGCGCATCGCCAAGGAAGGTTGAGGTTGGGGACTGTCCCTGAAAGGGCCTGTCCCCGGGGTTGATTTTTTGCCCGATCAAAGTCAACCCCAACCCCGGGGACAGGCCCCAAAAAGACGGGGACAGTCCCCGCTGCAAGGAGAATCGATGACCCAAGAAGACACCCTCGACCCGTTTGAACTCCGCGTGCTCGCGGTGCTGGCCGAAAAGGAAGCGCTGACGCCGGATAACTACCCGATGTCGCTGAACGCGCTGACCAACGGCTGCAACCAGCTGTCCAGCCGCGATCCGGTGATGCAGATTTCCGAGGACACCGTGGCCGACGTGCTGGCCCGGCTGACCGAACGCAGGCTGGTGAATGCCGTGACGGCAGCCGGCGCGCGCGTGACGAAATACGAGCACCGCATGCGCATCAAGTGGTCGCTGGAACAGGACAAGCTGGCCGTGCTGACGGTGCTGATGCTGCGCGGCCACCAGACGGCCGGCGAGATCCGCACCCGCACGGGCCGCATGCACGACTTCAAGTCGGTGCCGGACGTGGAAACGGCGCTGCAGTTCCTGATCGATAAATATCCGCCGATCGTGGCCAAGCTGGCGCTGGCGCCAGGCACGAAAGAGCCGCGCTACGGCCAGTTGCTGGGTGGTGAGGCGGAGCTGGCAAGGGAAGAAGCTGGTTATGCTGCCGCGGCAGCTGCGAGTTCAGCAGGGGGCGCATCGCGGGGCGACCGCGTGGCGCAGCTGGAAGTGGAAGTGCAGCAGCTGCGCGAGGATTACGCGGCACTTGCCGCGCAGTTCGCCGAATTCAGGCGGCAATTCGAATAGCCGGCCGATCGGTCGTCGGTTCGGTCGTCGCGGTGGCAGCCAGTGCCATCGCGCGCAGTTCCGCCAGCGGTGCTTCGAGGTCGAATGCCTGGCCGGCCAGCAGTGCCGCCACGAGCTGCGTGGCCAGCTGCAGCGCGGCGTTGGCCAGGCCGCCATCGCGCATCGGCAGGATCATGCGGTAACGGCCGGCCATCTTTGGCACGCGGCCGACAAAGCCCACCATCACGTCGTCGCCCGTCAGGCGGTGCAGTTCGATCGCCACGCCCTGGATCAGGCGCGCCATCAGCAGGCCCTGGCATGGCTCGTCGACGTCGTCGCCGACGATGCCGATCAGGCTGCGGCCGCGGCGCATGCCGGGCAGTGCGCGCGACAGGCGTTCGCGCAATTGCCGCATGTCGGCGGCGGTGAACGGGGCAGGGTGGCCGAAATCCAGGATGCTGAGCAGGCAGGGTTCGGTGCAGTAGCGGTTGGCGCTGTCCAGGTAGCGCTGGTCGACGATCTTCATTTGATACCATCCTTAAAAAGCTCGCCAACGCGAGACCCTGGGTCTGGCGCTGGCTGATGGATGGCATTATCTCAACTGGCCGCCCCCGGCGGCATCGGCCGGGGGCGTACTGTCGTGTAAGACTGGCCTTACACGGCTGAGCAGGCGAGCGCGTTCGCCATCAACCTTCCTCGCGGCGGCGGCGCAGCCAGATCGCGACGCCGATCATCGCGGCACCGGCAAACGCGCCGATCCACAGGTGGGGCGTGCCCAACGACGACCACGACAGCTGGTACAGCGAGTCCGCCACGCTGCCGGGATTCTCCGCGCCGACACCGCGCGGCAGCAGCGGCCGCACCGAATCGCTCATCAGCCACGTGCCCGGCACGACGCTGGTCAGCAGCCTGGCGATGACGTTCCCGGCAATCCACTCGGCGTTGATCGCCAGGCCCAGGCCGCCCTGCGCCCAGCCCAGCACCGCACCGGCCAGCACCGGCGTGCCGACGGCCCACAGGAACACTTTCGAACGCGCCCAGCTCGACACCATCAGCAGCCAGCCGACCGTCGGCAGCGCCCACAGCGCATAGACCGGCACCAGCGACAGCACTTTCAATGGTCCCAGCCACAGGCGGGGCGACGTCAACAGCAGCGGCAGGATGTTCGAGCCGCGCAGTGCCAGGCCGACGCCGGCGATCAGCAGCATCACGAACGCGGTGGCCAGCGCGATGACGACCATGCCGAACGGGATCAGGATCAATGCCAGCAGTGCTTTCGACAGCACCGTGGCGGCATCCGACACGGGCAGCGATTTCCAGAACAGGATGCTGCGGTCGCGGCGCTCGTCGTACAGCGCGCCCAGCGCATAGAAGAACACGACGAAGGCCAGCGACAGGTACAGCGGCGCGGCCATCAGCGGGAAGATGGTGGACAGCCCGTCGACCACCATCTGCAGGTAGCGCCCGCCCAGCTGGACGGTCGTGCCGGGGCCGACCGACATGCCCGACATGTCGCCATCGTCGAAGTGGAGGCCCATGTTCTGGCCCTTGAACACGGCGGCCAGCATGAACAGGATCAGCAGGCCGCTGAGCGCACCCGGCACCAGCAGCAGCATGCCCCGGTTTTCCCAGTATTCGCGGCGGATCAGCCATTTGTAGGTGTTCATTCGTAGCTCCCTTTCATGCTGGCGACGAACAGGTCCGCCACGCTGGGCGTGCGCAGTTCGCCGAGGTTTTCAAGCTGCTGGCGCGACACGCCGTCGAACAGCATCACGCTCTTGCCGAACACGGTGCGTTGCGTCAGCGGCGCCAGTGCCGCCGCGGCGGCCGTCTGGTGCGGGTGCACCATCACTTCCGTGTAGCGCTCGCCGATCTCCTCCATCGACGCGGCCAGCGTGATCTTGCCGTCGCGGATGAACAGCAGGTCGGTCAGGATGTGCTCCACTTCCTCGATCTGGTGGGTGGTGATGACGATGGTCTTGTGCTCGTCGAAATAATCTTCCAGCAGGTTCTGGTAGAACTGCTTGCGGTACAGGATGTCCAGGCCCAGCGTGGGCTCGTCCAGCACCAGCAGCTTGGCGTCGATCGCCATCACGAGCGCCAGGTGCAACTGCACGATCATCCCTTTCGACATCGCCTTGACCCGCATCGACGGCGACAGCTTGGTGCTGGCGATGTAGCGTTCCGCCTTGGCGCGGTCGAAGCGGGGATGGATGCCCTCGACGAAATCGATCGCCTCGCGCACCCGCAGCCAGCGGGGCAGGATCGCCACGTCGGCGATGAAGCACACGTCGTTCATCAGCTCGTCGCGCTGCTTGCGCGGATCGAGGCCCAGCACGGACAGTTCGCCTTCGAACTGGCACAGGCCCAGCATTGCCTTCAGCGTGGTGGTCTTGCCGGAACCGTTCGGGCCGATCAGGCCGACGATGCGGCCCGGCTGCACGTCGAAGGTGGCGTGGTCCAGCGCGGTGGCCTTGCCGAAGCGCTTGGTGAGATTGCGGGCGGTGACGACGGCGTTCATGACGCGCTCCCCGGCTGCGCCGCCCGCAGCAGTTGTTCGACGTCCAGGCCCAGGCGGCGGATGCGTTCCACCATGGCCGGCCATTCCTCGCGGATGAAACGCTCGCGCTCCGTGCCGAGCAGTTTTTCGATAGCGCCTTCGGTTACATACATACCTAATCCCCTTCGTTTTTCCACCAAGGTTTCGTCGACGAGCTCCTGGTAAGCACGCGACACGGTAATCGGATTGAGCTGGTAATCAGCTGCCACCTGCCGGACGGAGGGCAGGGCATCGCCCGGCCGCAGCAGGCCATCGAGCATCATGCCGACCACCCGCTCCTTCAGCTGCCGGTAGATCGGCGTATTGTCATTCCACATACATGGGTCCTCCAGTGGTGAATTATTGAACTGGTGTTGTAGTGAACTATAACACCGTTTTTCGATTGCGCAAGCGTCTTCTGATATCAGATTCGCTGATGGATTGAATGCGTATTTACGATTGGATCGATATGTGGCGAGGCCGCATCATGCTGTCTTCATCAACCGAGGACAACCATGTGCGACATCATCTGGCCGGCGGCTTACCTGCCCGGCACCACCGACAACTACGTCTCGAACGAAATCACCGTCGCCGGCCTGACCGCCGCCGAGGTCTGGGAACTGCTGGACGACACGACGGCGTGGCCGGCGTATTACAGCAACGCCACCGACATCCGCTTCCACGATGGGAGCGGCCCGCGCCTGTCGGCCGGCGCGCGCTTCCGCTTCACCACCTTCGGCTTCCCCGTCGAAGCGGAAGTGACGGAATACGTGCCGCCCGCCGCCGGCCAGCCCGCCCGCGTCGCGTGGCACGGCTGGGTGGAGGGCGATGCGGCGCACCGGCTGGACGTCCACCACGCCTGGCTGTTCGAAGACCTGCCCGGCCACCGCGTGCGCATCCTGACGCAGGAAACGCAGAACGGCGCCCCCGCCCGGGAGCTGGCGCAAACCCGGCCGAACCCGATGCTCAATGCCCACCAGGAATGGATCGACGGCCTGGCCGCCGCTGCCCGCCAGCAAAAATAGGGACAGACCCTGTTTTACAGGAAACATAGGCAAAAATAAGGACAGCCCGATCGCCGGTCCCCCCTGTTTTGAGGGAAGTATTACCTGGAAAATGGGGTCCGCCGGAGCGCCGGACCGCCCCATTTTCCGGGCAATATTTCCTCGTCAGGTGGAGGCTGCCTGAACGCTGTCGAACAGCAGCTCGCGCAGCCACCGCTGGCCGGCATCGCGGTGGGTGCGCTCGTGCCATGCGGCCACCTTCGTGAAGCCCGGCACTGCTACCGGTGGATCGAACAGCGCCAGGCCGTCCACGCCGGCGACCAGGCGGCGCGGCACGACGGCCACCAAATCGCTGTCGCGCAAAATTTCCGGCACCACCAGGAACGATTTGACGGACAGCGTCACCAGCCGCTGCCGGCCGAGGGCGGCAAGAGCGGTGTCGGTGACGCCATCGAAGCCGCCGCCCGCGTACGACACGAGCGCATGATCCAGCGCGCAGAAGGTGTCCAGCGACAGTTCGGCATCGCTGGCGGCGGGATGCCCCGCGCGCATGGCGCACACATACGTTTCATCGAACAGGCGGCGCGCGTGCAGGTCCGGCGGCGTGGTTTCGGGCGTGATCAGCGCGATGTCGATCTCGCCCCGTTCCAGCTGCACCTGCACCTGTTCTCCCTCGACCGGCAGCAGCGCGACGCGCACCAGCGGCGCACTGCGTTTCAATGCGGCGATGAAGGGCACGGCGACTGCGCGCAGGGCGTAATCGGTGGCGGCGATGCGCACGGTGGTGGTGGCGCTGGCCGGATCGAAGGCGGGCGGCTGCAGCAGCGCCTCGATGTCGCCCAGCACCTGCTTGACGGGGCCGGCCAGGTCCAGCGCCCGCTGCGTCGGCACGATGCCGCGCTGGGCCCGCACGAACAGGGGATCGCCGAAGCTGTCGCGCAGCCGCGTCAGCATGCCGCTCATCGCCGGCTGCGTCAGCGACAGGCGTGCCGCGGCGCGCGTGACGTTGCGCTCGTCGAGCAGCACATCGAGCGCTTTCAGCAGGTTCAGGTCGATGTTACGGAGATTGATCATCCCGCGATTGTGCCACGCCGCGCCCATGTAATTCCAGCAGCTCCAGCGCATTCGGCACGGCGGCGCCGGCCGCCGTATTATCGAGGATGCACCACGCTTCCCGGTGCTGCGCCAGCCACGCATGCACGTCTTCGATCTGCTGGGGCGTGTAGCGCGAGTAGTAGATGCGCGGACTGCCATGCAGCCGCACGTAAGCCAGCGGCGCCGTCGGCACGAATTCGCCGTGATAGCCGACGACGGGATCGGCCAGCACGCGCGTCACGCCCGCATCGGCCAGCAGCTGCGTGGCGGCCTCGGTAAACCACGTGGCGTGCCGCGCCTCGCAGGCGATCGCGCAGGCGAACGATGCCTTCAGCAGGTCGAACAGCGCACCGGCCGCGCCGGCATCCAATGCCAGGCTGGGCGGCAGCTGGACGAGCACGACACCCAGCTTGCCGCCCAGTGCACCAGCCTCGGCGGAAAACTGCGCCACCAGCGGATCGACGTCCCGCAGCCGCGCCTCGTGCGTGATCGTGCGCGGCAGCTTCACGGCAAAGCGGAACCCGGGCGGCGTGCAGGCGGCCCAGCGCGCATACGTCTTCGGCTGGTGCGGGCGGTAGAACGAGGAGTTGATTTCCACGCCGTTGAACACGGCGGCATAGCGTTCCAGGTGGCTGCCGTCGACGGGGAAGCGGGGGGCATCGTCGCGCGGCACGCTCCAGCCGGCACAGCCGATGTAAAGATTCGATGTAGGCATGGCGGCACGTTAGCGCACCGCCCGCCCGGCGACCGTACGCTCGCGCACGATGCGCTTTCGGCTATCATGCGCTCTCTTCACTGAACAAACGGAACCGCTTCATGACGACGCCCATCCTCGCCCGCCGCACCCTGCTCGTGTTACCGCTCGCCGCCGCCGCACTGCTGGCCGGCTGCGCCAGCCTGACGGGGCCGCGCGAGGTGGACGTGCCCCTGGAGCGCCTGCAGCGCGGCCTCGACCAGCGCTTCCCGCTGCAGCAGCGTGCGCTGGGCGTGTTCGAGCTGCAGCTGAGCCGGCCGCAGGTGACGGTACTGCGCGATAACGACCGGCTGGCGCTGGAGGCCGACGTGTCCGTCACGTCGCCGCTGATGCGCCAGCCGCTGCTGGGCAGCGTGGGGCTGTCCGGCCGGCTGCTGGTGGACAACGTCCGCAATGCCGTGGTGCTGGCCGACGCCCACATCGACCGCTTCGCGATAGGCGGCTCGGACGAGCGCACGCAGGGCCAGCTGGCGGCCGCCGGCAACGTGGTGGTGGAGCGGCTGGTGCGCGACGTGCCCGTCTACACCTTCCGCCCCGACGAACTGCGCTACCTGGGCGTGCAATACATCCCCACCACGATCCACACTACGCCGACCGGGCTGCGCGTGCGCTTCGAACCGGCGAAGTAGCGCTTCGGCTACGGCCGAGCTTGTGTCCAACCATGGGGTCAACCCCGAAATTGGACACAAGCTCAGCCGTCACACGGCTGGGCTCGTGTCCAAAAACAGGGTTGACCCCATGGTTGGACACGAGCTGAACAGTCAGCCGGCTTGCAGGTCTTAAGTTGTAGAGAAGAATCGGATTCCCTACAATATGGCCATTCCCCAGTTCCGGAGCGCGTCATGCACATCCTCGGTATCGGCCTGCACATCCTGGTCGCGATTTTCTTTGCCGTACACGCGGTCCGTACCCGCCAGCAGATGTACTGGCTGATGATCCTGTTCGTGTTCCCGCTGCTGGGCAGCGTCGTGTATTTCTTCGGCATTTATCTGCCGAATTCGCGGCTGCAGCATGGCGCCCGCAAGGCCGTCACGGGCGCCGTGAAAGTGCTGGACCCGGGCCGCGAATTGCGCGAAGCGCGCGCCGCCTTCGATTTCACGCCGACGGCGCAGAACCAGATGCGGATGGCGGCCGCGCTGCTGGACGCCGGCGAGGCGGCCGAGGCGGCAACGATATACGAGGCCTGTCTGCAAGGCGCGTTCGCGCACGACTCGGATATCCGTCTCGGTGCCGCGCGCGCCAACCTGGCCAGCGGCCGTCCCGCGGAAGCGCTGGCACACCTGGATCAGCTGCGTGCCAAGGCGCCGACCTTCCGCCCCGAACTGACGGGCTTGCTGCGTGCACAGGCGCTGGCCGCCGCGGCCCGCAACGACGAGGCGCGCGCCGAGTTCGAATCGGTGGTGAGCCGCCACGGCAGCTTCGAGGCGAAAGCGGAATTCGCCATCTGGGCGGCCGGCGCGCGCGAGTTCCAGCTGGCGCACCGGCTGCAGAACGACCTGCAGTCGACGATGGACCACTGGAACCGCCACACGCACGCGATGAACCTGCCGCTGATCCGCCGGCTGGAGGCGGCGTTCGCCAAAGTGCCGCAGCAGCAGTGACAGCAATGGCGCCTGACGTCAATGCAGCAGCTGCTGCAGCCGCGAAAACATCTCCAGCCTTTCCTTCAGCCCGACAGTGCCGCCATTGATGCGGCGCGTGATCTCGCGGAAGTCTTCCAGGTCATCGTCCGTCGTGTTGTCGTCGGCCAGCGCGTTCAGGCCGCGGCTGTCCCAGTACCAGGCGGCCGTCAGCGCCGCCACCTCGCGCGACGTGACCTGGTCCGGCGCCTCCACCAGTGCCAGCTTCAGCGCATCGGCCGCCTGCTGGTAGTTGCTGCGCCCCGTCAGCTGGATCAGGCCGCGGCCCCGGTAGCGAAAACCGTCGCCACTGGTTTCGTCGCCGTTGCCCATGCGGCGGGCATAGACGAAATTGGCCAGCGCACTGGGGTTCTTCACGAAGGGCAGCGCGGACGCTTCGGTGGGAAAGCGCCGCGGAAAGACGGCCATCAGCCGCCCGGCGCTGCTGTAGATCAGCGATTCCTCGAGCCGGTTGAACTGGCCGGATTCGTGGCCCGTCTGCGCGAGAAAGGCGCATTGCCGGGCCGGCGTGGTGATGCCGAAGCGCACGAGCGCGGGATTGAGGGCCTCCGCCCAGCCGTCGGGGTCGGCGCATGCGGGAAATGCCTTGCGTAAATCGTCACCGGTAACCATGTCCACCTCCTTGTCCATTCGACAGGATAGGCCGGCAACGCGGCTTTGCAAGGCGCCTTATTTGACGACGTGACCGGCAAACAACGTCCGCCCCGCGATGAACCGGCCCAGCGGATGCAGCAGCTTCAGCAGCAGCCGGTCCGCCTGCAGCACCGGCTGCCACCGCTCCGGCAGGATGCGCGTGACGACGAAATTGAAATACTTGCTCATCGTGAGTTCCGGCAGGATTTCGCGGACGAGCCCGATATCGTGCTCCGTCATCTTGCGCTCGTCCGCCGTGATGTACGGCTTGCCGGGCCCGTACACCAGGCGCTGCATGCGCGGATACAGGAAGCCATCGACGAAACGCGAGCGCCGCACCACGTCCGTGATCGAGTGCGAATAGATTTCGTTGACGACGAACATCGCCCCCGGTTTCGCCACGCGGCGGATCTCGCGCATCGCGGCGGGGATGTCCACGTGGTGCAGGATGTCGCGCGACACCACGCAGTCGAAGAAGTCGTCGGCATAGGGCAGCGCCTCGGCCGGCGCCTGCCGGAAGTCGATGGCCAGCTGCTCGCGCTGCGCCAGGCGGCGCGCGATGCCCAGCGAATCGGGCGACAGGTCGAACGCATACACGTCGGCACCCAGCTTGGCGAGCCGCAGCGCATCTTCGCCGAACCCGCAGCCGACGACGAGCACGCGCTTGCCCTGCAGGTCGAGCGTCAGCAGGTAGGCGAACATCTGCCAGTAAGCGTTCCACCAGCGCCGTGACGGGCGATGCAGGATGTCCCAGGAGAATGGCTTGTCGACCATGTCCTCATGCTCGCGCGCATGTTCCCGGTGGTAGTCCAGCTCGTTGCGCTGGCGTTCGGTCAACTGCAGGGACGTATCGTCTTGCATGGCAGCTCCTTGACGGGGACGGGAACCCGTTCAGCATAGCCCACCTTGCCATTTTTTTAAACACCTGCGGATGCGCAGGCTCACATCGGCGAACCGTCCAGCGCATGCCGCGTGATGGCCCCATCGTCGCCGATGGCAATCCAGCCGCCGCGCTGCGGCGTCGATTCGGGCTCCCAATCGGGCAGCACGTAGCGCAGCCGGCCGTCCACCGCATGCAGGGCAGGGCGGTGCGTATGGCCGTGGATCATGATGGATGCATCCGTCTGCGCGAACACGTCGGCGATCGCCTGCGGCGTCACGTCCATGATCTCGTAGGATTTGTCGCCCTGGTCCTTGCGGCTGTTGTCGCGCAGGCCGGCGATGATCTGCTTGCGCTGCGCCAGCGGCATCGCAAGGAATTGTTGTTGCCAGTCGGGCTGGCGGACTTGCGCGCGGAACGCCATGTACTTGACGTCGTCCGTGCATTGCGCGTCGCCGTGCACGAGCACGATGCGGCGGCCGTGGTCCTCGATGACCCACGTTTCCGGCAGCAGCGTCAGGCCTGCGGCCGCGGCGAACTGGTCGCCGACGAGGAAATCGCGGTTGCCCGCGATCCAGAATACGTCCACCCCCGCATCCGACAGCCTGCGCAACGCGGCCACGATGCGGGCGTTGAACGCATCGTTCGCATCGTCGTCGCCCGCCCAGTATTCGAACAGGTCGCCCAGCAGGTACAACTGGCGGGCGGTGCGGGCCCGCTCGTCGACGAAGCGCAGGAAGGCTTCGGTCAGCGCGGGCCGGTCGGCCTGCAGGTGCAGGTCGGAGATGAACAGTATCAAGGCTTGAAAAACTTAAGCGGCGGTGATCTTTTCGATGATCACGTCTTCCACCGGCACGTCGGCGAACATGCCGCTGCGGGTGGTCTTCACTTTGCGGATCTCGTCCACGACTTCCGTGCCTTCGGTGACTTTACCGAACACGGCATAGCCCCAGCCGTCCTGGCCCGGGTAGTCCAGGAAGGAATTGTTCTTGATGTTGATGAAGAACTGCGCCGATGCGGAATGCGGAGCCGACGTGCGGGCCATGGCCAGCGTGTACGGTTCGTTCTTCAGGCCGTTCTTCGCTTCGTTCTCGACCGTCTGGTCGGCCGGCTTCTGCTTCATGCCCGGCTCGAAACCGCCGCCCTGGATCATGAAGCCGTCGATCACGCGGTGGAAGATCGTGTTGTCGTAGTGGCCGGCCTTCACGTAGTTCAGGAAGTTCTCGACGGACTTCGGTGCTTTTTCCGCGTCCAGTTCGGCAACGATGGTGCCCTTGTTCGTGGTGATGGTAATGGTGGTCATGTCTGTATCCTGTTGGGTGAAAATGAACGGCCGCGATCTTACCGCAGCCGATGGCAAAAGGCTATTTTACTGCGGGCTATTTTACTGTGCGGGCGCCGGTTCCGTCGTCACCGCTTCCGTCTGCGGAACTTCCGGTTGTGCTTCCTGCCCGGGCGTCGGCTTCGGCGCGATCGGCGTCTTCAGGATCGTCGCCGACTTGATGGTGATCGGAATGACGGGCACGTTCTGGAAGATCGGCGTCTTGTCGTCCACCAGCACGCCCTTGATCTTGTCGACCACTTCGTAACCGGAAATCACGCGGCCGAACACGGTGTAGCCGACGCCGTCGAAGTTCGGGTAGTCCAGCGCCTCGTTCCATGCCACGTTGATGAAGAACTGCGACGTGGCCGAGTTCGGGTTGTCCATGCGCGCCATCGCCACCGAATACGGCGCGTTGCGCAGGCCGTTCTTCGATTCGCTCGGAATGGCGGGGCGGGTCGGCTTGCCCTTCAGGTCCTTCGTGTAACCGCCGCCCTGCACCATGAAGCCGTCGATCACGCGGTGGAAGATGGTGTCCTTGTAAAAACCGCTCTTTACATACGCCAGGAAATTGGCCACCGACTTCGGTGCCTTGTCCTGGTTCAGTTCCAGCACGATCTCGCCTTCGCTGGTTTTCAGCGACACTTGCGGGTTCGCGGCGAACACCGAACCGGACAGCAGCAGGCCCGCGATGAGGGTTTTCAGGTGCATGGTCATCTCTTCCTTGTCGTCGATATATTGGAGTTTGATATTGAGCCCGCCATATTTTAACAATGCTATACTTGGCGATGGCATCCATCCCGGACAATCCCGGGTGGAGAGAAGAACTACTATACAGGGTCTGCCCGTCCCCACGGCAAACGAGAATCCCAGGTGCGGCAGCAACGCCGGCGCCGGGATGTCGTATTGTTACCGTTGGCGGGGGCGCCGCAGCACAACAAGAGTCCGATGAGCAATTTAAAGATTTTCAACACGCTGGCGCGCGACAAGCAGACGTTCGAACCGATGGAAGCGGGCAAGGTCCGCATGTACGTCTGCGGCATGACCGTCTACGATTACTGCCACGTGGGCCACGCCCGCATGATGATGGCATTCGACGTCATCTACCGCTGGCTGAAGGCATCGGGCTACGACGTTCAATACGTGCGCAATGTCACCGACATCGATGACAAGATCATCCGCCGCGCCGTCGAGAACAATGAAACCATCGGCCAGCTGACGTCCCGCTTCGAGCGCTACATGGACGAGGACACGGCCGCGCTGGGCATCCTGCCGCCGACCGACGTGCCGCATGCCACCGAGTACGTGCCGCAGATGCTGTCGATCATCGAAAAACTGGAAGCCAAGGGCCTTGCGTACAAGGGCGAAGACGGCGACGTCAATTACGTCGTGCGCGGCTTCGAAGGCTACGGCAAGCTGTCCGGCAAGTCGCTGGACGACCTGCGCGCCGGCGAACGCGTGGACGTCAACACGGGCAAGCGCGATCCCCTCGACTTCGTGCTGTGGAAGGCTTCCAAGGAAACCGAACCGGCCGAAGTGAAGTGGGATTCCAAGTGGGGCAGCGGCCGGCCGGGCTGGCACATCGAGTGCTCGGCGATGGCGTGCGCGCTGCTGGGCGAACAGTTCGACATCCACGGCGGCGGCGCGGACCTGCAGTTCCCGCACCATGAAAACGAGATCGCGCAGTCGGAAGGCGCGTTCGGCAAGCCGCTGGCGAACTACTGGCTGCACAACGGCTTCATTCGCGTCGACAACGAGAAGATGTCCAAATCGCTGGGCAATTTCTTCACGATCCGCGAAGTGCTGCAGAAGTTCGATGCGGAAGTGATTCGCTTCTTCATCCTGCGCGCGCACTACCGCAGCCCGCTGAATTATTCGGACGCGCATCTGGACGACGCGCGCGGCGCATTGACGCGCCTGTACACCGCGCTCGACGGCGTGGCAGGCGATGGCCTCGAACTGGACTGGAACGAAGAGCACGCCGTGCGCTTCGCCGAAGCGATGAACGACGACTTCAACACGCCGATCGCCGTGTCGGTGCTGTTCGACCTGGCCACCGAAGTGAACAAGTCGAAGTCGCCCGTTGCCGTACGCCAGCTGCAAGGCCTGGCTGCCGTGATCGGCCTGCTGGAACGCAGCCCGCAGGCATTCCTGCAGGCCGGCGTGACGGACGCGGTCGGCGAGCACATCATCGTCGAGGCGATCGCCGCGCGCAGCGCCGCCAAGAAGGCGCGCGATTTCGCCAGGTCGGACCAGATCCGCGCCGAACTGCTGGAGCAGGGCATCGTCCTCGAAGACAAGCCTGACGGCACGACGAACTGGCGCCGCGCATAATGGTTCTCCAGTCCAGGGACAAGGACGGCGCGGGCCGCCTGGTGGCGGTGCCGCCGTATTGGGAAGAGGCGAAAGCCGAGCTGATGCGGCGCGACCGCATCATGAACAAGCTCATCCCCCAGTTCGGCGACCTGCACCTGGTCGGCCACGACGACCCGTTCACGACCCTGGCCCGTTCCATCGTCAACCAGCAGGTGACGCCGAAGGCCGCCAACGCGGCGTGGGGCAAGCTGCTGGAAGTGTGTCCGAAATTCACGCCGGCGCTCGTCTTCAAGGCGGGCCCGGCCGAGCTGGGCGCCTGCGGCCTGTCGAAGCGCAAGACGGAATACATCCTCGACCTGGCCGACAATTTCAAGGCGAAGAAGGTCCATGCCGCGCAGTGGCACGAGATGGACGACGAGGCCGTGATTGCCGAGCTCGTCCAGATCCGCGGCATCACGCGGTGGACGGCCGAGATGTTCCTCATCTTTAACCTGCTGCGGCCGAACGTGCTGCCGCTGGACGACCAGCGCCTGATCGCTGGCATCAGCCACAATTATTTCTCAGGGGAACCGGTATCGCGCAGCGACGCGCGCGAGGTAGCGGCCAACTGGGAGCCGTTCCGGACGGTTGCGACCTGGTATTTATGGCGCAGTTTGGACCCGGTTTCGGCGCCTGTTCCTGTAGAATAGCGAAAAATTCGAGGCCCCGCTGCCGAGCCACGAGCTACGGCGGACGCGGCTTTCTACTCTCGGAGGATCAATGACCAAAACTACTTTCCTCAATTTTGAACAGCCGATTGCCGAGCTGGATTCCAAGATTGAAGAGCTGCGTTTCGTACAGGACGATTCGGCCGTCGACATCTCGGAAGAGATCGACCGCCTGGCCAAGAAAAGCCAGCAGCTGACGAAGGACATCTACGCCAAGCTGACGCCGTGGCAGGTCGCGCAGATCGCGCGCCACCCGCAGCGCCCGTACACGATGGACTACGTGAACGAAATCTTCACCGACTTCCACGAACTGCACGGCGACCGCACCTATGCCGACGACCAGTCGATCATGGGCGGCCTGGCCCGCTTCAACGGCCAGCCGTGCATGGTGATCGGCCACCAGAAAGGCCGCGACACGAAAGAGCGCGCGATGCGCAACTTCGGCATGCCGAAGCCGGAAGGCTACCGCAAGGCGATGCGCCTGATGAAGGTTGCCGAGAAGTTCAACCTGCCGATCTTCACGTTCGTCGACACGCCCGGCGCCTTCCCCGGCATCGATGCCGAAGAGCGCGGCCAGTCGGAAGCGATCGGCCACAACCTGTACGTGATGGCCGAACTGAAAGTGCCGCTGATCGCCACGATCATCGGCGAAGGCGGCTCCGGCGGCGCGCTGGCGATCGCCGTGGGCGACGCGGTGCTGATGCTCCAATACGCCACCTACTCGGTGATCTCGCCGGAAGGCTGCGCGTCGATCCTGTGGAAAACGGCCGAGCGTGCCTCCGACGCCGCCGAAGCCCTGGGCCTGACGGCACACCGCCTGAAAGCGATGGGCCTGATCGACAAGATCATCAGCGAACCGCTGGGCGGCGCCCACCGCGACCCGAAAGAAATGGCCCGCCTGCTCAAGCGCGCGCTGGCCGACACGCTGCGCCAGTTCCAGGGCGTGAAAACCAAGGACCTGCTGGAACAGCGCCATCAGAAGCTGATGAGCTACGGCAAGTTCAAGGAAACGACGCCGCAGGAATAAGTTGCCGGGAAAATGGGGTCTGTCCCCATTTTTCGAGAAACAGCAGATAAACCGGTGACAGGCACCATTTTCCGGGCAATATTGCCCGGAAAATGGTGCCTGTCACCG
>DKJA01000215.1 GCA_002454505.1 Oxalobacteraceae bacterium UBA6704 | reverse complement strand
ATCATCATCGCCGCGCCGAAGCCCTGCAGCAGCCGGGAAGCGACCAGCATCGGCGAATTCACCGCCAGCCCGCACAGTACCGAAGCGACCGTGAAGATGCCGATCGCCGTCATGAACACGCGGCGCGTGCCGTAACGGTCGGCCATCCAGCCGCTGACGGGAATCGCCACCGCCAGGCTCAGGATGTAGCTGGTGACCACGGCCTTCAGGCTCAGTGGCGTGACCATCAGGCTGACGGCCATGCTGGGAATCGCAGTATTGACGATGGTGGAGTCGAGCTGCTCCATGAAGAGGGCCGTGGCAACGACCCAGGGCAGATAGCGTTTCGTGACGTCGGTAGTGGACATGGGCTGTGCAGCGAAGGGGATAGCCCGATTGTTGCACAAACCCGTAAAACACGAAGTCGCTTTGCCTGCCGGCGCTACTTCTGGGGGAGCGCCGCCTCCAGCAGAGCGTCCAGCAACGGCTCGGCTGCACCGGCCAGCCGCTCCAGGCTCTCTTCGCGCAGCGCGTCCAGGTCCACGCCGTGCTCCGTATCGAGGCCGGCCCAGCGCAGCAGCGCCAGACTGGCCTGCGGCGTATCGAACACGCCGTGCAGATATGTGCCCAGCACCTGGTCGTCCGGCGAGCGCGCACCTTCTGCGCGGCCGCCGATGCGGAAGGCGGGGCGTTCCAGTGCCGCGCCCGTGGAGATCCCCATATGGATTTCGTAACCGGCCACCGCTGCCTCGGCGAACTCGCAGGCGCCACTCACCTGTTCGAGGCGTTTATCCTGCGTCATCACGGTCACCATGTCGAGCAGGCCAAGTCCGGCGGACTCGCCCGGCGCGCCTTCCACGCCGTGCGGATCCTGCACCGTGCGGCCCAGCATCTGGAAGCCGCCGCAGATGCCGATCACCTTGCCGCCGTAGCGCAGGTGACGGGCGATCTTCTCCGGCCAGCCCTGCGCACGCAGCCAGGCCAGGTCGCCGCGCGTGTTCTTGCTGCCGGGGAGGACGATCAGGTCCGCCGGTGGAATCGGCAAGCCGGCGCGGACGAACTGCAGGTCCACGTCCGGATGCGCGCGCAGCGCATCGAAGTCGGTATGGTTGCTCATCCGCGGCAGGCTGGGGACGACCACGCGGAACCTGCCGCGGCTTTGCTGCGCCGGCTGCACGGCATCCTCGGCATCGAGGTGCATGCCATGCAGATAGGGCAGCACGGCCAGTACCGGCTTGCCGGTGCGCGCTTCCAGCCAGTCCAGCCCCGGTTCGAGCAGCTTGATGTCGCCGCGGAAGCGGTTGATGACGAAGCCGGCGATACGCGCCCGTTCGCTGTCCGACAGGCAGTCGAGCGTGCCGACGATGTGTGCGAACACGCCGCCCCGGTCGATGTCCGCCACCAGCACCACCGGGCAATCGACCGCTTCGGCAAAGCCCATATTGGCGATGTCGCGGTCGCGCAGGTTGATTTCGGCCGGGCTGCCGGCACCTTCGACGATCACCGCGTCGTATTGCGCGATCAGCCGCGCATGCGATTCCAGCACGGCGGCCATGGCCACCGTCTTGTACTGGTGGTAGTCGCGCGCATTCATTTCGGCGCGCACCCTGCCGTGGATGATCACCTGCGCGCCGGTATCGCTGGAAGGCTTCAGCAGCACGGGATTCATGTCCGTGTGCGGCGCAATGCCGGCCGCCTGCGCCTGCAGCGCCTGGGCGCGGCCGATCTCGCCGCCGTCCGCCGTGACGGCACTGTTCAGCGCCATGTTCTGCGGCTTGAACGGCGCCACGGCAATACCGCGCCGCTTCAGCAGCCGGCACAGCGCTGCGACGACAGTGCTCTTGCCGGCATCCGACGTCGTGCCCTGCACCATCAGCGTTGGGTAGGGAAAGTGCATGCTTACTTTTTCCGGCGCTGGCGGGCCGCTTCGAGGTCTTCGCAGATCGTCTCGGTGCCCTCGATCAGCCGCGGGCCGGCACGGTTCACCAGGCTGCTCTCGATCGTGAACAGGTTGTTCTGCTTTGTCGCCTTCAGGTTCGGATACTTGCGCCACAGGTTCGAGCCGCCCTGGTCTTTTTCCGCCGTGCCGAAGATCGCTTCCGGATCTTCCTGCAGCACGGCCTCGAAGCTGACCACGGGCGCGGTGACCTTCTGCGATGCGAAGATGTTCTCGCCGCCGCAGACCTTCAGCGCGTCGGTGATGATGTGCGCGCCGTTCAGCGTGTACAGCGGCTTGTCCCATACCTGATAGAAGGTGCGCACGACCGGGCGCCCGGCGTAGCGGGCCCGCAGCGCGGCCAGCTTCCTGCGCAGGTCGGCCGCTGCCGGTTCCGCTGCGGTCTCGGTGCCCATCAATTTGCCCATCGTGCTGACGGCGTCCGGGATCTCGTCCAGCTTGGCCGGTTCGCTGTGATACAGCGGGATGCCGAGCTTGCGCAGCATCTCGATCTGGCGTTCCGAACTGCCGTGGCGCCAGACGACGATCAGGTCCGGCTTCAGGGCCAGCACGCGCTCCAGGTCCACCTCGCGGTTGCTGCCCACGCGGGGAATGGCTTTCGCCGCTTCAGGATAGTCGCTGTAGTCCACCGCGCCGACGATCTTGCGGCCCGCGCCGGCGGCAAACAGCAGCTCCGTCACATGGGGCGCCATCGAGATCACCCGTTCGGCCGGCTTCGGCAGCGTCACCACCTGGCCGTCGCTGTCGCGTACCGTCACGGCGGCTTGTGCACTCGTTACGGCGAACAGCGCCGCCAGCATGCAGATTTTTTTCATTGTTTGTCCTTGGTCCAATCGTTCAATGCGCCGGCCAGGCGCGTCCATGCCGTGTCGTCCGGCGGCAGGCCGAGGCGGATGCCGCGGGGCCCGTCGCGGAACAGCCGCACCCAGATGCCGCGCCTGGCCATATGGTCGTGAAAAGCTTCCGGCGCCGGTTCCGGCCACCAGCGGAACAGGCTTGTGCCGGATGACGCAATGCCATGCCGCGCCAGCAGCGCATGCAGCCTTGCGCCGTCATTCCGTAATGCCGCCCGCGTGTTCAACTGCCATGCCGTGTCCTGCAATGCCGCCTTGCCGACCTGCTGCGCCGGGCCGCTGACCTGCCAGGGGCCAAGCTCCGCGTCGAGCCGCTTCAACAAGTCCGGCGCCGCGGCCACGAAGCCCAGCCGCAAGCCGGCCAGGCCGAAAAATTTGCCGACCGAGCGCAGTACGACCAGGCCGGCACGGCCAGTCTGGTCGGCGACACTGTGCGTATTGTCCATGTCCGCGAACGCTTCGTCGACGACGAGCCAGCCGCCACGCGCACTCAGTGCGTCGGCCCATGCCAGCAGCTGCGCGCGCGACACGACGGCGCCGGTGGGATTGTTCGGATTGCAGACGACGATGACATCGCTGTCCGCCACCGCGCCGGCCAGTTCGTCATATGGCACCTGCCGCGCACTGTGCCCATGCAGCGCCCAATGATGCGCGTGCTCCGCATACGACGGCGCCGAGATGGCGATGCGCGACGGCGGCCGCAGTCGCGGCAGCGCCTGGATCGCCGCCTGCGTACCGGCGACGGCCAGCATGTGCGGCGCGCCGTAGTAGGCGCATGCGGCGGCGGCGAGTTCCGGATCCGGCTCGGGCAGCCGGTGCCACGCATTGCCGGCCAACGCCGGCGCGGGGTACCACGCCGGATTCAGCCCGGCCGACAGATCGATCCAGTCATCGCGGCCATACAGCCGCGCCGCATCGCGCAGGTTGCCGCCGTGTTCAGGCATGTCGTACTCCCAGCATGACCAAGGCCGCGACGGCGGCAACGGCCAGCCACAGCGTCGTGGTGCGCGCTACCAGCTGCCAGGCGCGGTCGATATCCGCCGCCGTCGCCGGTGTGCCCTGGCCGAGCGGTGGACGCTGTTCGATCACGCCGTCATAGCGCGCGGCGCCGCCCAGCGCCAGACCCAATGCACCGGCACCGCTGGCCATCACGGGCCCGGCGTTCGGGCTGCTCCATGCCGGCGCCTGTTCGCGCCAGCAGCGCCACGCCAGCGCCTTGCCGGCCCGGCCCGGTGCCAGCAGCACGTACGACAGGGCGGTGAGCCGTGCCGGCAGATAGTTCAATGCATCGTCGACGCGCGCGGCCACGCGGCCGAAGTACAGGAAGCGCGCATTGCGGTAGCCCCACATCGCATCCAGCGTGTTCGCCAGCCGGAACAGCACGGCGCCCGGCCCGCCCGCGACGGCAAACCAGAACAGCGTGCCGAACACGGCGTCGTTGCCGTTCTCCAGCAGCGATTCGGCGCTGGCCTTGGCCAGATCCGCTTCGTTTGCGTCAATCGTATCGCGGCTGACGATGCGGCCCGTCAGTTCGCGTGCCAGCGGCAGGTCGTGCGCGCGCAGTGCGGCGGCGATCGGCACATTGTGGTCGCGTAGGCTGCGCAAGCCGATGCAGAAATACAGCAGCACCGCGTGCGCCGCCGCGCCGGCAATGCCGCACAGCCAGGAGGCAAGTGCCGTCAATGGCAGCACAGCCAGCAGCCACGCCAGCGCACCGCGTGGAATGCGCAGGCCGCCCCGGTTCAGCCGGCGCTCGATCGCCATGGCGAGATTGCCGAAGCCGACCAGCGGGTGAAAGCGCCTTGCTTCGCCCAGCAGCAGGTCGAGCAGCACGCCGGCCGCCAGCAGCAGCGCAAGCATCGGCCACGACAATCCGCTCAGCACGGGCCGCCTTTCAGCACCAGCGGCAGGCCGGCGGCGACGAACACGGCGCGGTCGCACACGGCGGCCACCGCCTGGTTCAGCCGGCCCGCTTCGTCGGCGAAGGCGCGGGTGACGGCACCGTACGGCACGATGCCCATGCCCACTTCATTGGAGACGAGGATCACGTCGCTACCAGCGCGGGACAGTTCGGCCAGCAGCGCCGCACGCTCCGCATGGAAGCGGGTGGGCAAGGCGATGTCGCCGACGTCGGGATACTCGGTGCCGTCGGCGAACAGCAGGTTGCTGAGCCACAGCGTCAGGCAGTCGACGAGGATCACGCGGTGCGGCGCGCGCCAGTCGGCCAGTGCAGTTGCAAGCGCAAGCGGCTCCTCGACCGTGGTCCAGTGCGCGGGCCGGCTGGCCCGGTGGTGGGCGATGCGGCGCGCCATTTCGGCATCGCCGGCACTGCCCGTCGCGATGTAGATCACTTCCTTGCCCGTGCCGGCAGCCAGCTGCTCCGCGTGAGCGCTCTTGCCCGACCGGGCGCCGCCGAGAACCAGCGTGCACGTCATCGCGCACCCCGCGTGAACAGCGCCGCCACGGCCGCCGGATTGGACGGGAAATAGCCGTGGAAGTACGATGCCGTCAGCGAACCGATGCAATACACGGCCTCGCCCTGCATGCCGGACGGATTCTTGCTGGTATAGGCGGCGGCCGGTGCTGTCGTCTCCAGCTTCGAATAATGGAAGGTGTGGCCGCGCACCGGGCCCTGCTGCGTCGGCAGCGCCTGCGGCCCGAGGCCGGCGAGGCGCTTCTGCATCGTCACGCGGCCCGGCAGCAGGCCCGCCATCGGGCAGTCGCCGGCGCCATCATCGAGCGTGTCGGCCAGTGCCATCATGCCGCCGCATTCGGCCAGGATCGGGATGCCGTCCGCATGCGCGGAGCGGATCGATGCGCGCCACAGCTGCGCGCCTGCCAGCTGCTGTGCATGAAGTTCCGGATAGCCGCCGGGCAGGTAGATCGCATCCGCTTCGGCCGGCACCGGGTCGTCCGCCAGCGGCGAGAAGAAGGCCAGCCGCGCGCCGAGGCGCCGCAGCGTGTCCAGGTTGGCCGGATAGATGAACGCGAACGCCGCATCGCGCGCCACGGCGACTGTCTTGCCGGCCAGCGCTGCGGCAATCGGCTCCTGCTGTGCCGGCGCTGCGAATGTCACCGGCGGCAGCGCTTCCCACGCGGCCTCGTCGAACACCAGCTGGCTGGCCAGTTCGTCGAGCAGCGCATCGAGATCGTCGACTTCGCCGGGCAGTACCAGCCCGAGATGCCGCTCGGGCAGCGAACGGCTCTGCTTCGGCAAGGTGCCGAACAGCGGAATGTCGCGCAGCGAGGTTTTCACCATCGCCGCATGATTGGTGCTGCCGACGCGGTTGGCGATCACGCCCGCCATCTCGATGGGGCCGTAGTCGCGCAGCCCGTGCACGAGCGCACCGGCCGTCTGCGCCATCGCGCCGGCATCGATCACGGCCAGCACGGGCACGCCGAACTCGCGCGCCAGGTCGGCGGCCGACGGCGTGCCGTCATACAGGCCCATCACGCCTTCGATCAGGATGTCGTCTGCTTCCGTCGCGGCTTGCGCCAGCAGCTGGGCGCAGCGCTCGCGGCCGACCATCCACAGGTCCAGCGATTCCACCGGTGCACCGCTGGCGCGGGCCAGGATGGTCGGGTCGATGAAGTCCGGCCCGCATTTGAAGACGCGTACGCGCCGGCCGGCCTGCACCAGCTTGCGCGCCAGCGCGGCCGTGACGGTGGTCTTGCCCTGGCCGGACGCCACGGCGGCGATCAGTACCGCGCGCGCGCTGGTTTTTTTCATCACCCCTGTGTCCATCACCATTCCGTGCCGGCCTGCGCGCCGATGCCGGCCTTGAAGGCGTGCTTCACCACGTTCATCTCGGTGACGGTGTCGGCGATCTCGATCAATTCCGGCGGCGCGCCGCGACCGGTGATGACGACGTGCTGCATGTCCGGCCGCTCCAGCAGGTCGGCGATCACCGTCTCCACGTCCAGGTAGCGGTATTTCAGCGCGATGTTCAGCTCATCCAGCACCACCATGCCGATGGCGGGATCGGCGAGAAAGCGCTTGGCCTGTTCCCACGCGGCCAGTGCCTTTTCGATATCGCGTTCGCGGTTCTGCGTTTCCCATGTATAACCTTCGCCCATTGCGTGAAAGCTCACTTCGTCGGGAAAGCGGCGCAGGAACTGTTCCTCGCCGGTGGCCATCGCGCCCTTGATGAACTGGACGATGCCGACCTTCATGCCGTGGCCCAGCGCGCGGATGGCCATGCCGAAGCCGCTGGAGCTCTTGCCCTTGCCGTTGCCCGTGTTGACGATGATGATGCCGATCTGCTTGTCGGCGGCGGCGATCTTCGCATCGATGATCGCCTTCTTGCGCTCCATGCGTACGCGGTGGCGCTCGTTCAGCGCGTTGGTGTCTTCCGGAGTGGTCATGCGGTTGCCTCGCTGGGGATAAAGATGGTGCGGCTGCCGTGCCGCACGGTTTCGATGGGATGGTGCAGGTAGTCGGTCAGGATGGCTGCCTGCATCACGTCGTCGCGCGGGCCGGCCAGCCAACGGCCGTCGCCCATCAGCAGCAGCGCGTGGGTGGAGATGCTGTGCGCCAGGTTCAGGTCGTGGCCGATCATCACCACCGTCTTGCCCTGTTCGCGGCACAGTTTGGCCAGCAGGCCCATCACGCCGACCTGGTGGGCCAGGTCCAGCGCGTTGGCCGGCTCGTCGAGGAGCAGCAGCGGCGTGTCCTGGGCCAGCAGCGCGGCAATCGCCACGCGCTGGCGCTCGCCGCCGGACAGCGTGCGCACGTCGCGCGCCGCCAGTTCGGCCACTTCCATGGCGGCCAGCGAACGCAGCGCGATCTGGTGGTCGTCGCTGTTTTCCCAATAACGCTTGTCGTGATACGGGTGGCGGGCGGACAGCACCGTCTCGATGACGGTATATGCGAACGCGTCGCTGCGCGACTGCGCAAGGAAGGCCCGCTCGCGCGCCAATGCTTCCAGCGGCCAGTCGCGCAGGGGACGGTCGTGCAGCAGCACGCGGCCGCCGTCCGGCTGGCGCAGGCCGGCGATGGTGCGCAGCAGCGTGCTCTTGCCGGCGCCGTTCCGGCCGATGATGCTCCAGCATTCGCCGTCGGCGACGGTCCAGTCCAGGTCGCGCGCCAGCGTGCGCGGGCCCATCGCCAGTTGTAGCTTTTCTGTCGTGATCATTTGCGCAGCCGGTGCAGTTGATACAGGAAGACGGGCGCGCCGATCAGCGCGGTGACGACGCCGACAGGCAGCTGCTGCGGCGCGATCACCGTGCGGGCCAGCGTATCGGCCAGCACCAGGTAGGCGCCGCCGGCCAGCGTGGCCGCCGGCACCAGTACGCGGTGGTCCGGCCCGAAGGCAAAGCGGCACGCGTGCGGCACGATCAGGCCGACGAAGCCGATGCTGCCGGCGCTCGTCACGGCGCTGGCCGTCAGCAGGCCGGAACAGAAGAACAGCGCCTTGCGCAGCGCGCCCACGCGGATGCCCAGCGTGACGGCCGCTTCGGCATGCAGCGCCATGACGTTCATCGCGCGCGCCGAGCGCAGCGCGAAGACCATGCCGCCGGCCAGCACGATCCACGGCAGCCAGCGCAGGCCGGAGCCGGACAGGTCGCCGATCATCCAGAACACCATCGTGCGCAGCCGGCTTTCCGGCGCGATCGACAGCATCAGCGTGATCAGCGCGGAGCAGGCAGCGGTCAGGATCACGCCGGTGAGCAGCAGCAGCGCGGTGCCGCCTTCGGCAGCGCCGCCGCTGCGCATGTCGCGCCGGGCCAGCAGATACAGCATCATCGAGATGACGACGGCGCCGGCGAATGCGGACGCATCGACGATCCATGCGGCCGACGCGAACATCAGCGCGGCCAGCGCGCCGACGGCGGAGCCGGACGAAATGCCCAGCACATAAGGGTCGGCAAGGGGATTCCTCAGCAGCGCCTGCATCATCACGCCGGCCAGCGACAGCGTGGCGCCGGTGGTGAAGGCAGTGAGCGCGCGGCTGGCGCGCAGGTCGAGGAGGGTGGCCGCGAGCGTATCGGCGCGGCCATTGAACAATTCGTGCAGCGCGCCGGGCAGGTCGGCGAGCGGAATATTGACGGAACCTGTGGCGCCGGCGATCAGCAGGCTGGCGATCGACACCAGCAGCAGGGCGCCGCTGACGACGGCGGCGCGGCGGCGCAGGTGCGCGGAAGTTGGATGCATGCTCTGCCTTGTTGAAAAACGCCGGACGCTGATGCGTCCGGCGCCTGGAGCCACTTACTTGAAGCCGTAGCGGATCGCCGCAAACACGTTCGATCCGGCCGTCTGATAATAACGCGCCAGCTCGTACTGCTTGTCGGCGATGTTGTTCCAGCGGACCAGCGCCGACCACTCCGGCGTGAAGTGATACGTCGCATACAGGTTGACGACGCCGTAACCCGGCAGCGTGTTGCGGTTGGCCGCATCGTCGAAGCGCGTCGACGACAGCTGCAGCTCGGCGCCCGTGTGCACCGGACCCAGGTCGTATTCCGCGGCGAAGTTGGCGTGACGCTTGGCGCGGCGCTGCAGGCGCTTGCCGGTGGTCTCGTCCTTCGGATCCTGGAAGTCGGCGTTCGCCTTCAGCAGCAGGCTGCCCAGCTGGTGTTCCGCCGACAGCGACAGGCCTTCCAGCAGCGCCTTGTTGACGTTGTATGCGCAGCCGTACTGGTAGTCGTTTTCCGGCGTGCTTGGCAGCGGGCACGGGCTCGTGTTCAGCAGCAGGTTCTCCAGCTTGTTGTGATAGTACACGGCGCCCAGTTGCGTCGTGCCGTCGTCGTAATGCACGCCGGCTTCCGCATTGCGGCCTTTTTCAGGCTTGTTCGTCGGGCTGCCGTAACCAGGGTAGTACAGCTCGTTGAACGACGGTGCGCGGAAGCTGGTGCCGTAGCTCGCTTCGGCGCGCAGCGCGCTGGTGAAGCGGTAGCCGTAGCCGACCGAACCCGTGTTCTTGTTGCCGTAGGCCGAGTTGTCGTCATGACGGGCGCCCACGTTGAACAGATGCGCACCGCGCTTGGCGCTGTACGTGGCGGCCACCGACTTGGTGTTGCGGTCGCGGTTCAGCGCGGAGGTCGAGCCTTCCACTTCTTCCTTGCGGTACTCGCCCAGCAGCTGCAGGTTGTCGGTGCCGATGCGGATGTCGTTCTGCCACGTGAACGTGGTGGTCTTCGTGTCGATCTGGCTGAAACCGTATTCGCCGACGCCGTAGAACGAGCCGGATTTGTCGCGCGCCTGCGAGGCCTGCACCAGCGACGTCCAGTACGGCAGGATCTGGTTGCGGCTGTAGATGCCCACATTGCTCAGCACCTGCGTGCTGTACGAAGCGAAGCTGGCGCTGTCGTAGTCCGCATCCGTGTCGGCGTACAGGAACATCGCGCCCAGTTCGTGGCCAGGCGCCAGCTGGTAGGAAACCTGGCCGGCCGCGCTCTTGCGCGAGTAGCCGTCGTCGTCCGGATCGAAGCTGGACGAGCCCTTGCGGGTGGCCGAGAAGCCGTCCGAGCGTTCCTTGGCCACGGAGAACGAGTAATTAAAGCGGTCCGCGCTGCCGGCAACGGCGGCATCGGCCTGGTAGGTGCGGTCGCTGCCGCCGCCCACGCTGGCGCTGATCGCCGGTGCGCCGCTGCCCTTCTTGGTGAACAGCTGGATCACGCCGCCGATCGCGTCGGCGCCGTACAGCGTGGACAGCGGACCGTAGACGATCTCGATGCGGTCGATGGACGACAGCGGAATGCCGTTCCAGCTGGCCGAACCGGTGGAGGCGGAGGCGATGCGCACGCCGTCCACCAGCACGACGCTCTGGTTGCCGTTGGCACCGCGGATGAACACGTTGGACGTGGTGCCGGGGCCGCCGTTGCGGGACACCTCGATGCCGCGCTGGCGCTGCAGCAGTTCGGTGACGGAGCCGGCGCCGGAATTGGCGATTTCTTCGGCGCTGATCGTGACGGTATCGCTGATCACTTCGCTGGCCAGCGTGGGCGTGCGGGTGGCCGTGACGATGACGGTATCGATGGCAGTGGCCTGGGCGTATGCGGCCGGCGCGGCAAAGGCGAGCGCCAGCGAGGCAAGGGCCGTCTGGGCCGCCTGGGATGCTACAGGAGAGGTCATGGCAAATCTTCGTAAAGTAAGCAACCGGCCAACGTCCCCGCAGGCCGGATTGAAAGGAAGTGCGCCGTGCGGGCACGCGCGCTTCCACCTGGTTTGGCCGGTATCCGGGCTGACAGGTGTGACGGTCCGACCTTCCCATGCGATGCACAGTGGTTGTTGCGGACAGCTGCCGCGCTCGAAGAGCGGCGCGGCGACCTGCTTACCGTTGCGGGGGCAGCATACGTTGGCCTGGAGCGGCTCCGTATTTCCCGTTTAACTGCGCTCGAGGACTCGAACGCGGGCACCAAAACTGCGCCATTATAGAGGTATTGGGGCGTCCTGGCATCCGGACGCAGTATCGAGCCTCAACACTTCGCCATAGCCGATGCGGTGTGGCGCAGCGGCTGCCGCAAGTGCGGCTTCGTGCAGGAGCAAACCCTGCGCGAGCGTGGCAAGCAGCCGGATCGTGCCGGCGTGGCAGATGACGATGGCCTGTGGATGCCCGCTGCGCAGGATCACATCCATGGCAGCGCTTACCCGCTGCGCCACTTCGAGCACGGTCTCGCCGCCGCCCGGCCGGTAATGCAGCAGGTCGGCCGCCCAGGCATCCACCTCCGCGCGCGGGATGTCGTTCCAGCTGCGTCGTTCCCACGCACCGAAATCCATCTCCATCAGGTTGGCATCGAAGCGCACCTGCGGCGACAGCAGCGCAGCCAGTCCGGCGCAGCGCTGCAGCGGGCTGGCAAACACGGGAACGTTCGCGGGCAGTTGTGCTTCCAGCAAGGCCGCATGCACGCGCGCCAGTTCGTCCGGCGCTACCGCCAGGTCGCTGCGGCCGTAGCAGATGCCGTCCGCCGCCAGCGGGCGGGGATGGCGGACGAGGATCAGCTCCACCGGGCCAGCGCGCAAAGATAGAACGCGGCTTCGGCCAGTTGCTGCACGGCGCCCAGGCAGTCGCCCGTGTAGCCGCCCAGCCGCTGCCGCAGCTTGCGGGCGAACCACAGCGTGATGGCCGCCATCGCGGCGATGCCGGCACCGAGCGCCGTCCAGCTCGACCAGCCCAGCAGGCCTGCCGCCAGCAACGGCGGCAGGCAGCAGGCGACGGCGATGGCGAACTCGCCGCCCGTCATCTGCTGCGCCATCGGCTTGGCCTTGCCTTCCGCACGGGCGTAGTCCATGCGCCAGATCAGGCTGGCCGCCATCAGCCGGGACAGCGGATGGCCGACGCACAGCGCCGCCACGCAGGCCAGCGGCGATAAATGCGCGAGCGCCGCGCACTTCAAGGCCAGCAGCACGATGGTGCCGATCGCACCGTAGGCGCCGATGCGCGAGTCCTTCATGATCTCCAGCGCCCGCTCGCGCGTCATGCCGCCACCCAGACCATCGCAGGCATCGGCAAAGCCGTCTTCGTGAAAGGCGCCGGTGGCGTAGATGGTGGCGGCCGTGGACAACAGCACCGCCACGGCGGGCGGCAGCACCAATGCGCAGGCCCAGTACACCGCCGCCGCGATGGCGCCGACGACGAGACCGACCAGCGGGAAATAGCGCGATGCGTGGTGCAGCCAGTCCGGCTGGAAGCCCACCCAGCGGGGAATCGGCAGCCGCGTGAAGAACTGCAGCGCGATGAAGAACAGCCGCAGCTGCTGCATGTCAGCTCTTCTCGCTGACCTGGGCCGACGCGAACGTGGCCATCCGGTCGAGGAAGTTGACGGCCGCCTGCAGCAGCGGCATGGCCAGCGCGCTGCCGGTCCCTTCGCCCAGCCGCAGGCCCAATTGCAGCAGCGGCTTGCCGCCCAGCTCTTCCAGCATCTGCCGGTGGCCGTTCTCGTTCGAGCAGTGCGCGAACACGCAGTAGTCGAGGATGGCCGGCTGCAGGCGCGCCGCCACCAGCAGCGCGCTGGTGACGATGAAACCGTCGATCATCAGCACCATGCGGCGCTCGGCCGCCTTCAGCATTGCGCCCGCCATCATCGCGATTTCGTAACCGCCGAAGGTGGCCAGCACGTCGAGCGGCGCATTGACGCCGGCATGGCGCACGGCGGCGTCTTCGATGACGCTCTGCTTGTGCAGCACGCCTTCCGGCTTCAGGCCCGTGCCGGCGCCGACGCAGGCTGCGGCCGGCATGCCCGTCAGCTTGTGCATCAGGGCCGCGGCGGCCGTCGTGTTCCCGATGCCCATCTCGCCGAAGCCGATCACATTGCCCGGCAGTTCATCGACGAGGGCCATGCCGCGCAACAGCGCCGTATCGCATTCCTCGCGCGTCATCGCCGGTTCGACGGCAAAGTTGCGCGTGCCGTGCGCCACCTTGCGGTCGACGAGGCCGGCGCGGGGGCCGAATTCATGCGCCACGCCCGCATCGATCACCTGCAGCGTGCACCCGTTCTGCTCGGCGAACACATTGATGGCGGCGCCGCCGGACAGGAAGTTCTCGACCATCTGCCACGTCACGTCCTGTGGGAAGGCAGAAATCCCTTCGGCCACCACGCCGTGATCTCCGGCGAACACGAGGATCGCCGGCGCGTGCACGGTCGGGCGCGTCGTCCGCTGGATCAGGCCCGCCTGCCGGGCCAGCGTTTCCAGCGTGCCCAGGCTGCCCAGCGGCTTGGTCTTGTTGTCGATGGCGTGCGCCAGCTGCGCGGCCAGGTCGGCGTCGTGGGTGGGGGCGATGGCGGGAATGTTCATGGCGGAAGGCGGAGAGGGAAAGGCGGAATTATAATGTCGTCATGCGCATCCTCATCATTGAAGACAATCCCGATATCGTCGCGAACCTGTACGGTTTCCTGGAACCGAAGGGCTACGTGCTCGATTCCGCCGGCAACGGCTATGGCGGGCTGGCGCTGGCAGCCCAGAACGAATACGACGCGGTGGTGCTCGACGTGATGCTGCCCGGCCTGAACGGGCTGGAGCTGTGCCAGAAGCTGCGCGGCGAGCTGCGCAAGGATGTGCCGGTGCTGATGCTGACGGCGCGCGATACGCTGGAAGACAAGGTGGCCGGCTTCGACAGCGGGGCGGACGACTACCTGGTCAAGCCGTTCTCGCTGGTGGAGCTGGAAGTGCGCCTGAAGGCGCTGATGCGGCGCGCGCAGGGTGCGCACGGCAGCGCGGCGCTGAGCGTGGGCGACCTGGTGTTCGATACCGAGACGTTCGAGGTGAAGCGCGAAGGCCGCCCGCTGGCATTGACGAAAACGGGTTACACCATCCTGCGGCTGCTGATGAAGGAGTCGCCGAAAGTGGTCACGCGCGAGCACGTCGAGCGCGCGATCTGGGGCGACAATCCGCCCGACAGCGATGCGCTGCGCGTGCACATCCACGCCTTGCGGCAGGCGCTCGACAAGCCGTTCGGCAGCCCGATGCTGCGCACGATCGCCGGCATCGGCTACCGCCTGGCGGCGGCCGATGAGTGACCGGGCCCAGTCGCTGCGGCGGCGCATCATCGTTGCCTACCTGACGTTTGCCGCCGTATCGTCGGTATTCTTTGCCGTGATCGCCGCGCTGGCGGTGGAGGGCATCGAAGTGCGCCTGGTCGACGAGCGGCTGGAGGAAGTGGCCGCGTGGGCCGGGCCCCGTTATGCGGGCCGGCTGCCGGTCGAGATGCCGGCGGGCCTCAGCTACATCAGCGGCGACAGCATCCCGCTGCCGCTGCGCGAACTGTCGGAGGGCGTGCAGGAGGCCACGGTGGACGGCGTCGACCTGCATGTGCTGAAGGGCTACGACATGAACGGCATGTTCGTCGTCGTCGATCACGACAGCGATTACGAACAGATCGAGCTGGTGGTGTATTCGATGTTCGGCCTCGGCTTCCTCGGTTTTCTCGCCTGTTCGCTGGCGCTGGGGCGCTTCCTGGGCAACCGCATCGTCACGCCGATCGTCGAACTGGCCGAAGCGGTCGATGCCCGTGCGCCGCAACTGCCGCTGCAGGACCGGAACGACGAACTGGGTCTGCTGGCCCGCAAGTTCGCCGGCCACACGGCGGAATTGCGCCAGTTCCTCGACCGCGAGCGCTTCTTCACCGGCGACGTGAGCCACGAACTGCGCACGCCGCTGACGGTGATCACCGGCGCGGCTGAAGTACTGCTGGAGCAGACAGCGCACGAACCGGCACTGCGCGCGCCAGCCGACCGGATCTACCGCGCAGCACGCGAAGCCAGCGACGTGACGTCGATCCTGCTGCGGCTGGCCCGTTCGCCGGACCGGCTGGAGTGGTCGACGATGTCGGCCGAGACGCTGGCGCGCGCCGAGGTGGCGCGTTACCAGGGGCTGGTGGCGAACCGGCCGGTGCAGCTGCGCTATGCCGGCGGCGCCGATTTCGACATCCACGTGGTGCGCGAGCTGGCGCTGGCGGCCATCGGCAACCTGCTGCGCAATGCCTGCCAGTACACGGAAGAGGGCAGCGTCGAAGTGCGGCTGGCAGGGCGCGCCGTGATCGTCGAGGATACCGGCCCGGGCCTGCCGCCGGCTGCCCAGGCGCGGCTGCGCGACGAACCGATGCCAGCCGGTGCGCGCGGCTCGTCCGGCACCGGCCTGGGGCTGGGCATCGTGCAGCGCGTGTGCGCGCATCTCGGCGCGGAGCTGGTGCTGCATCCGCAGCCGGTCGGCAGCCGCATCGAGATTCATTTCCCGGCCGAGGCGGCAGGCCCTTTAAGTCCGCCTTAACGCATTTAACCCCGTCTTAACGGCGGATTGACGCGGGCTTCACCGCGCCGCCCGTATTGTCGAGGCTTCGCATCCGAAAGCCCCGTCGTGAAAATCGCCCCCCTGCCGCATATCAAGGCACCCCTGCTGACGCTGGGCGCTTCCGCCTTTGTCGTCGCCGCCTACAACCACAGCTTCTGGAAGACCTTTGTTTCCGCCACCGGCGGCGCGCAGCTGGGGAACGCGCCGGTGTATGCCGGCGCTTTCGTGGCGCTCGTGCTGCTGTTCAATGCCATCCTCACGCTGCTCAATTTCCGCTTCGTCATCAAGCCCGTACTGACCGTGCTGTTCATCGCGGCCGCCGCGGCGTCGTACTTCATGAACGAGTACGGCGTGGTGATCGATGCGACGATGGTGCAGAACGTGGTGGAGACGGATCCGAAGGAAGCGCACGAACTCCTCAGCTGGAAGCTGCTGCAGACGATCACGCTGCTGGGTATCGTGCCGTCGCTGATCGTCTGGCGCCTGCCGCTGCGTTTTCCGCCGGTGCGCCGCGATCTGCTGGTGAAGGCCGGCACGGTGATCGTGTCGCTGCTGGCCGTCACCGGCCTGCTGCTGCTGTTGTTCAAGACGCTGGCGCCGGCCGTGCGCGAGCACCGCGAACTGCGTCTGCTGCTCACGCCGACCAATATGTTCCAGGCCGCGCATGGCTACCTGAAGGAGCAGTGGGCGGTGCCGGTCGTCGTCGCGCCGCTGGGCACGGATGCGCGGCGGGGTGCCAGGTGGGGTGCCGCCGCGGCGTCTGGCCGGCGCACGGTAACCATCGTCGTCGTGGGCGAAACGGCGCGCGCGATGAATTTTTCGCTGAATGGATATGCCCGTCCGACCAATCCGCTGCTGGCGCAGCAAAAGGATCTGATCAACTTCCGCAACGTGAGCTCGTGCGGCACGGCGACGGCCGTCTCGGTGCCATGCCTGTTCTCCGCGTTCGGCCGCGACGACTACACGGCGGACAAGGCGGCCAGCCAGGAAGGGCTGCTCGATGTGCTGAAGCGGGCGGGCCTCGATGTCGTCTGGCGCGACAATAACTCCGGCTGCAAGGGCGCTTGCGACCGCGTGCAATATGAAGACCTGTCGCGGCCGGTGCCCGGCGATCCTTTATGTAATGGCGAGGAATGCTACGACGAGCGGCTGCTGCGCGACCTGCCGCAGCGGATCCACGATGCAAAGAACGATCTGGTGATCGTGCTGCACCAGAAGGGCAGCCACGGCCCGGCATACTGGAAGCGCTATCCGGCCGGCTTCGGCAAGTTCGGGCCGGTGTGCCGCACGAACGAGCTGGAACAGTGTTCGCGAGAATCGATCGTGGCAGCCTACGACAACTCGATCCTGTATACCGACTACTTCCTCAGCAAGACCATCGACCTGCTGCGTGCCGCCGCGGCGGACGATGGCGTGGATACGGCGATGCTGTACTTCTCCGATCACGGCGAATCGCTGGGCGAAAAGAATATGTATCTGCACGGCGCGCCTTATATCCTGTCGCCGGCGGAACAGCGCACCGTGCCGATGATGATGTGGCTGTCGGACAGCTTCAGCCAGCGGTTCAAGATCGACGACCGGTGCATGGCGGCCCGCAGCACGCAGGAGTTCTCGCATGACAACATCTTCCATACGGTGCTTGGCATGCTGGACATTAATACCGCCGTCTATAACCCCCGGCTGGACATCGTCCATCCATGCACAAGCGGCAACATTTAAAAGCACTTGCGCAGCGCGATCGACGTGGCTATAATTCGGTCCCTCGCAGCGAACAACGCAGAAATGCAGAACGCGGAGAGGTGTGAAGCCCGGCAGTAATGAGCTTCACGAAGTAATAAAGAGGGGTTGACGAGAATCACGAAACACCAGATAATCTCGCTTCTCTGCTGCTGACAAACACAACGATTTGTCAATAACGCGGCAAGGCCTGAAAGGGCGGAATTCTGTAAGAAGGGACAATGGATAAGGGTGGGCGTTGTATGTGAAATGTGCCCGGGACTTCTGTCCTGATGCTCAAAATAGAGCATTAAACGGTCGA
>DKJA01000201.1:7950-15713 GCA_002454505.1 Oxalobacteraceae bacterium UBA6704 | reverse complement strand
CTGTTTTACAGGAAAGTTTCTTGTAAAACAGGGTCTGTCCCTGATTTCTGCGAAAGGCAACCCCGGGGACAGTCCCCTGTGGGGACAGTCCCCGACGTCAGATGTAGTTGAACAGCGACAGGCTGGTGGCGGCCTTGAAGGTTTGCTGGGCGGCGGTCAGGTTGGTTTGCAGCTGGGTGAAGCGGGAGGCGGCGGCGATGTAGTCCACTTCGATCAGGTCGGAGATCTGGGCCTGGTACTGGATGTCCACCGCCGAGCCGGACGAGTCCATGTAGTCCAGCTCGCGGCCCCATGAGCCTACCGAGGCAAGCACGGACAGCGACGTGTCCTGCGCGTTCTGCATGTTCTGCGTGGCGATGCTGAGCGCATTGGTCAGCGCCGCACCGGCGCCGGTGCCGGCCGCGGTGGGCGGGTGGCGCAGCGCTTCGATGACGTTGCGCACCGTCTCGAACACGGACTGCTTGGTGCTGGGCTCCACCGAGAACGAGTCGCCATCCACCGGCGTGCCCTTGATGTCGAACGTGATGCCGTCGAACGTGATCGGGTCGCCATCCTTGTACGGCGTGGCCGGCACCACCTCTTCGCCGGCGCTGTTGGTGACGGTGTACTGCATCACGCCATCGGCATCGGGCGCGAACGCGACGGAATAGGTGTCGCCGGTCAGCTTGCTGGCGTCGACCACCGAGCCCGGCGAAATGACGCCCGTGCCGCCCCGTCCCACATTGCCCGGATCGGCCTGCGTCTGGAAGGTGCCGTTGCCGGTCATCACCTGTTCGAAGATCTTGCTGCCGGACGCGCTGATCGGCAGTTGCCGGCCGGAGCCCACCTGCAGTTCGCGCTGGCCCTGGTCGCCGAAGTACTGGGCGCCCGTTTCCGTCAGCGTGAACGGCTGCGTGTTGGTCTTGTAGCCGGAGAACAGGTAGCCGCCGTTGCCGTCCGCCGTATTGGCCTGGGCCACCAGGTTGGACAGCATCGATTCCAGGTTGGCGGCCAACGCGTCGCGGTCCGACTGGCCCAGCCCGGCATTGCCGGCGGCCAGGATCGTCGTCTGCATCTCCGTGTAGATCTCGTTGACGGTTTGCAGCACGGTATCGACCTGGTCCAGCGACGAGCGGGCGTTCGAGCGGTTGAAACCGTACTGCTCGTTCAGCTGCTGCGACTGGGTCACTTCCAGCGCCCGCGCCGACGCCACGGGATCGTCGGCCGGCGTCAGCACGCGCAGGCCGGTGGACAGCTGGTTCTGGGTTTTCAGCAGGCTCGACTGCAGCGACGACAGCTGGGTCACGCCGCGGTCGTACATCATGCTGGTGCTGATACGCATTGCCATGGTTTATTCTCCGATTACTGTGAGATCGACAGCAGCGTGTCGAACAACTGTCCCGCCACCTGCATCACCTTGCCGGCCGCCTGGTAGGCCTGCTGGTAGCGCAGCAGGTCGGCCGCCTCTTCGTCCAGGTTGACGCCGGACACGCTCTGCTGCGCCGCCAGCGCCTGGTCGACGGTGGTTTCCGAGGCGGCGCTGCTGACCTGCTTCTCGCGCGTCTTGTTGCCGACGTAGTTCACGGTGGCCGCATACGAGCCCTGGAACGTGGCGGTGCCGCCGTTCAGCACATTGGCCGTCTGCAGGCCCGCCAGCAGCACGCCGTTGCGGCCGTCGCCCACGCCGCTCGTGTTCGGCCCGATGGTGAAGGTGTCGCCGGCGGCCGGCTGGCCGCCCATCGTCACCGAGATGCCGCCGAAGGTCAGCGTGGCGCCTTTCGTGTACGGAATTTCCGTGGCCGGCGGATCGTAGGTGGCGATGACCTTGCCGTCGGCACCGGTCACGGTGACGGTCTGGTCGGGCGGGAAGCCGCTCAGCGTCTGCGTCGCCGGATCGGCGGGATCGGTCTGGTTGAACGTCAGCGTCAGCGCTTCCGTCAGCGGATTGGCCGGATAGTCACCGTTGACGGTGCCCAGGCTGATCGTGCCGGTGCCCGTGTTGCCGTTCGCCGCCGCGGTGGAAATGGGCGCCGCCAGCGCGATCTCGCGGTAATCCGTGATGGCCACGTCGAAGGTTGCCGCCGCCGTGTAGGTGGGGCGTACCTGCATGTGGTCGCCGTCGACGCGGTCGCCGGCAAAGCTGTACGTGACGCCGTCGATCTCCGTGCTCGGCTCGTTCGGGTCGACTTCGAACACCTTGCCGTCCGACCGTTTCACCGAATAGCGGTCGGTCGCCGCATCGTAGGTGAAGTCGTAATCCATGCCGGTCAGCGCGCCGGCATTGGTGACCGTGCCGTCGATGGTGGCCGTGCTGTTCGGCGAGTTGCGCGTGTCGTAGCCCACGTAGGCCTTGGTCGGCGTGAAGAAGTCGCCGCCCAGGTCGCCGTTCAGGTCCTGGCCCAGCCGGTGCTGGGCGTTGAACGACGTGGTCATGCCGGCCGCGACGAGGCCGATCTGGTTCTGCACCTTGTCCAGCGTTTCGCGGCGGAAGTCCATGAAGCCGCCCAGCGCGCCGCCGGCAAACGACTCGTCGGCGATGATCGTGCTGCGGCCCGTGGCCGGGTAGGCCACCACGGTGCGGCCCGGATCGGTGGGCGACTGCACGGCCGCCATCTCCAGATACGTGCCGCCCACCACCAGCGGCTGGCCGGAGCCGAACGACACGTTGAGCATATTGTTGTCGCCCTGCGTGACGTTGACCTTCACCTGGATGTTCAGCTCGCGGATCAGCTGGTCGCGCTGGTCCAGCAGGTCGTTCGGCGGATTGGCCGGATCGGTCGTGGCGGCGGCGATCTTCTTGTTCAGGTCGGCAATCGTCGACACATAGGAATTGATGCTGTTGACCGTGTTCGACACGGACGAGTTGACGCCTTCCTGCAGTTCCTGCAGCCGGCCGGAGATTTCCTTGAAGCGCGCCGCCAGCGTTTCGCCCGACGACAGCATCGACTCGCGGGCCGCCTGCAGCGACGGCGTCGAGTTGGCCGTCTGCACGCCCTTGAAGAAGTCCTGCAGCGCCGGCGACAGGCCGATCGTCGAGTCGGACAGCATGTTGTCGATCTGCGTGATCTGGCTCAGGTAGGCTTCCGTCGAGCCCTGCGTGGACTGGGCCGTCATCAGCTGCTTGTTCAGGAAGTCGTCGTAATAACGCTTGATCTGGGCAACCTGGGTCCCCTGCCCCACATAGCCGACACCCTGGTTCAGCGGCGGCAGCGTGGACTGCACGATCCCCTGGCGGGTGTAGCCCGCCACACTGGCATTGGTGATGTTGTGTCCGGTGGTGGACAGCGCCGTCTGGGCCGCCACCAGGCCCGTCCGGCCGATGCTGAGGAGGTTGCTCATGCGTTCGATCTTTCCTTGTATGACGTAGTTTACGGCAGAAGCGGACGGAACTTGAAATGCCTGCCGGCTACAGTATTTTTATTATGTTTTATGCCAGTGTTTTCTTGATAATCGACGCCAGCTTGGTCGCGTAGTTCGGGTCGGTCGCGTAGCCCGCCTTCTGCAGTCCCTGCGCGAACGATGCCGCATCGCCGCCGCTGGCCAGCACTTTTTCGTAGCGGGGATTGTTCGTGATGAGCTTGGCGTAATCCTTGAAGCTGTCCGCATAGCTCTCGTAGGCGCGGAACTTCTCGACCTTGCGCTGCGGCTTGCCGTTGACGTACTCGGTGGTGGCCACGTCCACCGTCTTGCCCTTCCAGTCGGCGCCGGCCTTGATGCCGAACAGGTTGTTGCTGTTCGTGCCATCCGAGCCCTTGATCTCCCGCTTGCCCCAGCCGCTCTCCAGCGCGGCCTGGCCCAGCATGAACTTGGCCGGGATGCCGGTGGCCTTGCTGGCCGCTTCGGCATGGTTGGCCAGCTTGTCGGAAAACTCACGCACGTGCGCATGGCGCGAGGTGCTCGGCGCAATCGTCGCGGCGGAACTTTCCGTGCCGCCGGCCGCGTCGATCGAGCGCTGCAGTTTCGCCGCATCCAGCATGGTTTTGGTGAAGCCGCCTTCCGGCACGGTGGCGTCTTCCGCCTCGATGCCGGCCGTTTTCGACAGCTGCCGCACCAGCACGTCCGCCAGGCCGATGCCCTTCTTGGCGATGTTCTGGCTGGTCTGCTGGTCCAGCATCGTCGTGAACATCTTGGTCTGCTCGTTGTTCATCAGGCCGTCCTGCGGCGTCGCATCGCGCATGCTCTTCATCATCATGTTGACGAACATGGCTTCGAACTGCGTGGCGGCGGCCCGCGTGGCCGCGGCCGACCCGGCCCGCGCGCCCTGGCGCAGGTCGGACAGGCCGTTCGTGTCGAGCGCGAGCTTGGAGGACAGGTCGGTCGGCGTGCTGGTCTGGCGGATCATGGTGGCAGCCTCAGATGATTTCCAGCTCGGCGCGCAGCGCGCCGGAAGCCTTCATGGCCTGCAGGATCGCCAGCAGGTCCTGCGGCGACGCGCCGATCGCGTTGAGCGCCTTGACCACGTCGGACAGTTGCGCGCCGCCCTGCAGCATCAGCACCTTGCCGGGTGCTTTTTCGATATCGACGTTGCCGGCCTGCGTAACGGTGGTCTGGCCGCCGGACAGCGGGTTGGGCTGGCTCACCTGCGCGTCGGCCGACACGGACACCGTCAGGTTACCGTGCGACACGGCGCACTGCTGCAGCGTGACGGCCTGGTTCATCACGACGGAACCGGTGCGCGCATTCATGATCACTTTCGCGGCCAGCGCGGCGGGGCTGACATCCAGTTCCTGCAGCTGGCCGATGAACGACACGCGCTGGTCGCTGGCGGACGGCGCCTGCACGCGGATCACGCGGCCGTCCAGCGCGTAGGCGATGCCGGCACCGTAGCGGTCGTTGATCTTGCTGACCACGCGGCTGGCGGTGGCGAAGTCGGCGCTTTTCAGTTCCAGCCGGATCTGGCCGCCCTCGCCCAGCGCGGTCGGCACGGCCCGTTCGACGGTGGCGCCATTGCTGATGCGGCCCACCGACAGGTGATTGACGACGGTGGCCGCACCGCCGCCCGGCGCCTGCGCGCCGACGCCGCCGACCACCAGGTTGCCCTGCGCCATGCCGTACACCTGGCCGTCGGCGCCTTTCAGCGGCGTCATCAGCAGCGTGCCGCCGCGCAGGCTGCGCGCATTGCCCATCGACGAGACGGTCACATCGAGCTGCTGGCCCGGCTGGGAGAACGCGGGCAGCGACGTGGTCACCATCACGGCGGCCACGTTCTTCAGTTGCAGGTTGGTGCCGGAGGGCAGCGTGACGCCCAGCTGCTGCAGCATCGACGCGACGCTCTGCACGGTGAACGGCGTCTGCGTCGTCTGGTCGCCGCTGCCGTCCAGGCCGACGACGAGGCCATAGCCCAGCAACTGGTTTTCGCGCACGCCGGCGATCGACACGAGGTCCTTCAGCCGCTCCGCGTGGGCGGCCGGTGCCAGCAGGCTCAACGAAACGAGCAGCGCGGCGAGTGGTTGGAAATAGCGCTTCATATCAGAAAGGCAGCAGGCTCAGGAAGAACCGCGATGCCATCGACGACAGCTCGGCGCGGTCCAGGTGCGAATTGGTGCGGTACTCGACGCGCGCATCGGCGATCGCCGTCGACGGCACCGAGTTGCCGGCGCCGATCGTGTCCGGATTGACGGTGCCGGAGATGCGGATGAACTCGGTGCCCTTGTCCATCGCCACCTGCTTTTCGCCGGCCACGATCAGGTTCCCGTTCGGCAGCACTTCGACGACGGTCACGCCCAGCGTGCCGGTGAACGTGTTGCTGGCGGACTGGGCGGCGGCGTCGGCGGACTTGTTGTCGGCCGCGGTGCCGATGGTGGCGCCGAAGCGGCCCTGCAGCGGGCCCGGCACGCCGAAGCTGGTGCTGCCACTCTTGCTGGTGGAGCTGGTGCCGTTCTTGTTGGCCACCGTGCGTTCGGTGATGATGACGTTGATGATGTCGCCCACCATGCGGCCGCGGCGGTCCTCGAACACGGGCCGGAACGACTGCGCCTGGTAGATCGAACCGTTGGCGACCTGCACGCTTTGCGGCACGGGAATCGGCCGCGCCGTGGTGGGGCCGGCAACGATCGTCGGCGGCGTGCTGATGCAGCCGGACAGCAGCAGCGAGGCGGCAGCGGCACAGAGGTAAGCGATGGCTTTCATGACGGGCTGCCGATCAAAGCTGCGTCAGGCGCTGCAGCATCTGGTCCGACGTGGTGATGGCCTTGCTGTTGATCTCGTAGGCGCGCTGCGTCTGGATCATGTTGACCATCTCTTCGACGACGTTGACGTTGGACGTCTCGACATAGCCCTGCAGGATGACGCCGGCGCCGTTGGTGCCCGGCACATTGGCCTGCGGCGCGCCGGACGCGCCCGTTTCCAGGTACAGGTTCTCGCCGATCGACTGCAGGCCGGTGGGATTGATGAACGTGGTCAGCTGCAGGTTGCCGATCTGCTGCGCGGCGGCCTGGCCCGGCAGCTGCACCGATACCGTGCCGTCCTTGGCGACGGTGATGTTGTCCGCCTCGATGGGAATGGTGACCGGCGGCTGCAGCACGTAGCCGCTGGACGTGACCATCTGGCCATTGTTATCGCGCTGGAACGAGCCGTCGCGGGTGTAGCCGGTGGTCCCGTCCGGCATCAGCACATTGAAGAAGCCCTTGCCGTTGACCATCAGGTCCTTGTCGTTGCCGGACGCCTGCGGATTGCCCTGGGTGTGGATGCGCTCGATCGTGACGGGGCGCACGCCGGTGCCCTGCAGCATGCCGGACGGCAGCTGCGTCTGCTGCGAGGAGCTGGCGCCGGGCTGGCGCACGTTCTGGTACAGCAGGTCTTCGAAGACGGCGCGCGACTTCTTGAAGCCGTTCGTGCTGACGTTGGCGAGGTTGTTCGACACGGTATCCATCTGTGTCTGCTGCGCTTCCATGCCGGTCTTGGCAATCCAGAGCGAACGTATCATCTGCTTTCTCCCTACAAGGCCGGGGGGCCTCGTTCCATGAAAGCATTATGCGGCGGACAGGATCAATTCAAAGCGAGGATCTGGGTAGCTTTAGCGGCGTTATTCTCGGCATTCTTCAGCAGGCTCATTTGCGTGTCGAACGAGCGGGCCAGCGCGATCATGTCGACCATCGCATCGACGGGATCGACGTTGCTGCCTTCCAGGCAACCGTCGGCCAGGCGCACCGTGGCATCGGCCGCGGCGGGCTGGCCGGACTGCTGGCGGAACAGGCCGTCGTCACCCCGCACCAGGCCGGACGTGGGCGGATTGACCAGCTTGATGCGGCCCAGCACATTGGTTGGCCCCGGCTGCAGCTGGTTCGTGTCGATGCCGCTGACGGTGCCGTCGGCGCCGATCGCCACTTCCGTGTTGGGTGGGATCGCGATCGGGCCCGTGTCGCCGATCAGCGTCAGCCCGCTCTGCGTCTGCAGCAGGCCGTTCTCGCTGACCTTCAGGCTGCCGTTGCGGGTGTACGCCTCGGAACCGTCGGCGGACTGCACGGCGATCCAGCCCTGGTCGCGCACCGCCACGTCCGTGGCACGGCCCGTCGTTTCGATCGGGCCGGCGCGGAAATCGGCGCCCACCGTCGAATCGACGACGAAGGTACGGGTCGGCAAGCCCTCGGACACGACGGGCACGGCACGGAACGAATCGAGCTGGGCGCGAAAGCCCGTCGTCGTCACGTTGGCCAGGTTGTTCGACGTGGTGGCCTGCTGTTCCAGGATGTGCCTGGCGCCGGTCATTGCGGTGTAGATCAGTCGGTCCATGGGGACTCCATTCGATGGCTGGGGACTGTCCCCAACGGGGCCTGTCCCCGGGG
>DKJA01000201.1:0-7829 GCA_002454505.1 Oxalobacteraceae bacterium UBA6704 | reverse complement strand
CGGGGACAGTCCCCCGCCTACAGTTACCTCAGGTTGACCAGCGTCTGCAGCACCGAATCCTCGGTCTTGATGGTCTGCGCATTGGCCTGGTAGACGCGCTGCGCGGTGATCATGTCGACCAGCTGCTCGGTCAGGTCGACGTTGGACGATTCGACGGAGGCCGAGCGCAATTGGCCCATGCCGCCATCGCTCGGCGTGCCGATCTGCGCCACGCCGGAAGCACCGCTTTCGGCCCAGGCGTTGTTACCCAGCGGGATCAGGTTGTCGACGCTGGCGAAGTCGGCCAGCACCACCTGGCCCAGCTGGCGCGTGGCGCCTTCGCTGTACTGGCCGATGATGACGCCATTCGCATCGGTGGAGAAGCGCACCAGGCTCTGCGCGGCGCGGCCGTCCTGGGTGGAGTTCTTCTCGCTGGTGGCGGAGCCGTACTGCGTGATGCCGTCGAACGAAGTGACGATGTTCATCGTCAGTTCGGCACCGTTGTCCGGGAAGATCGGCAGATTGATCGTGAACGGCAAAGTGGGTTGGGTGGCGGTCGTGTCCAGCACGCCGCTAGTGGTGAAGGCCAGCGTGCCGATCTTTTGTGCCGGCACGTTGACGGCGGCGGAAAAGGCGGCATCGATCGAGGCCGGCGTGGAACTGGCACTGCCTGCCAGGCTGCCGGCCGGGTCGGCCAGCGCGGTGACGGCGTCCAGCACGGACTGCGGCACGTTGGCGATGCCGCCGAGCGCCGTCGTCACCGCATTGCCCACCGCCGTGACGTAGGCGGTGCGCGCGGCGGTCTGGTCGGCGCCGGCGGAAATGGCGGCCTGGTATTGGGCGCGGGCTTCCATCACGGTCGGATCGGCCGCCACGCCGGACATCACGGCCTGCGAATCCACCTCCACGCCATCGTTCGCCGCATACACGTCCCAGTTGCCGCTGCCCAGGCTCACGTAATAGACGCCCATGATGTGCTGGTTACCCAGCGAGTCGTAGACCGGCATCGTGGTCTGTTTCGTGTAGGTGGCCGGATCGGAGGCGTCGAACGGGCTTTTTTCCGGCGTCTTCGAATTCGAGCTCAGGTTGATCTGGAAGTTGGCCTTGGTCGTCTCGATCGGCTTCAGGTCGGACGAATCGATGACGATCGGCACCGGCGCGCCTTGCGCGATGACGCCGTTCGCGTCGGCGATGTAGCCGGTCAGCGCGGCGCCCTGGGCGTTGACGATCGTGCCGGTCTTATCGAGCAGGAACTGGCCGTTGCGGGTGTACTGGATCGCGCCATTGACGCTCATGCGGAAGAAGCCGCTGCCGTTGATGGAGATGTCCAGCGGGTTGTTGGTTGTTTCGATATTACCCTGCGTGAACTGCTGGGCAATCCGCGCCACCGACACGCCGATGCCGGCATTGTTGCCGGCCACGCCGTTCATCAGCGAGTTCGCGTACAGGTCGGCGAACTGCGCTTCCGAACTCTTGAAGCCCACGGTGCTGGCATTGGCGACGTTGTTGCCGATGACATCGAGCGATTTGGATGCGGCGTTGAGCCCGCTGAGACCTTGCTGGAACATGATTTCCCCTGTCGGAAAGTAAGCGTGTGTAAGTAGTTAGAAGACTTGCTTGATGTCGCCCAGCGCGATGGCGCCGAAGGGCGGCACATCGAGCCGCGTGCCGTAGGCGCCCGTCGAGACGCTGGACACCTTGCCGTACTGCAGCGGCTGGATGACTTCCATCGCCGAGCCGGCGGACGTGGCCGACACGGCCACCTTGTAGCTGCCGGCCGGCGCCTGCGTGCCGTCCTCCAGCTTGCCGTCCCATTCCAGCGGCACGATGCTCGCCTCGGTGGCGCCCATCGAGAAACTCTTGACCACCTCGCCGGCGGAATTCTTGATATCGACCGTGACGGTCTCGGCACTGTTGCCCAGTTCGACGCCGAGCTTGGCACCGCCCGACTCGCCCAGTTCGAGTTCGCTGCCGGCCACCAGCACGCCCTTGTCGATCATGCCGACGGCCTGCGAGTTCTGCACGTAGTAACCGACGTAGGTGTTCATCGTCTCGTTCAGCTTGTTGATGCCCGTGACGGTGTTCAGTTGCGCCAGCTGGCTGGTGACTTCCGCGTTGTCCAGCGGGTTCAGCGGATCCTGGTTCTGCAGCTGCGTGATCAGCAGCGTCATGAACTTGTCCTGGTCCGCGTCGGTGGTGGACGTGGTGGTGGCGCGGGTGTTGACCGAGTTCAGCAGTGCTGCCGACGGGGTCGAGGTGGTGGTGGAAACGGCCATGTTGTTGTCTGCGGTTATTGACCGATGGTCAGGGTTTTCAGGAGCATGCTTTTGGCGGCATTCATCGTTTCAACGTTGTTCTGGTACGAGCGCGAGGCCGACAGCATGTTGACCATCTCGTCCACCACGTTCACGTTCGGCATCGTCACGTAGCCGTTTTCGTCGGCCAGCGGGCTTTTCGGGTCGTACATCTGCTTCATCGGCGACGGGTCTTCGATCACCTGCTGCACGCGCACGCCGGTGGCCGCCTCGTTGACCGTCGGCGTCGCTTCGAACACGACCTGCTTGGCGCGGTAGGCCTCGCCGTTGGCACTGGTGGCGCTGTCCGCGTTGGCGAGGTTGCTGGCCACCACGTTCAGGCGCTGCGCCTGGGCGCTCATGGCCGAACCGGAAACATTGAAGATGGAAAATAGCGACATGACGTTGCTCCTTTATTGACCCTGGATGGCGGTCATCAGGCCCTTGATCTGGCTGTTGATGAACGTGACGCCCGCCTCGTAGCGCAGCGCGTTGTCGGCGAACTGGTTGCGTTCGACGTCCATGTCGACCGTGTTGCCGTCCACCGCGCCCTGCACGATGCCGCGGTACAGCAGCGGCGTGCCATCGGCCAGCGTGCTGCCGTCTTGCGGAGGGGACGGGAAATGCGTCGACTTCGTCGTCGCCAGCGTGCCGGTCTGCGCGGTCGTGTTCATTGCGCTCTTCAAGGCCGTCGTGAAGTCGATGTCGCGCGCCTTGTAGTTCGGCGTATCCGCGTTGGCGATATTGGACGCCAGCACGCTCTGGCGTTCCGAGCGCAGGCTCAGCACGGTTTCATTGAAGCGCAGGTGGTTGTCGAGTTTGCCTAGCATGGCGATCCTTCCATCGGTGACAGAGTCGATGATACGGATGCCGCATGGCAAATGATCGTGCGATAAGCATGGGCTTTCCACCCCTGTTCGGCGCTTTCGGGGCGCCGCGCCCGCGTAAGATGGCTGACATTCACTGATGCAACAAGCCGCCATGAAACCCTTGCTTCCCGCCCTGTTACTGGTATTGACGAGTACGGCTTACGCCGATGCGATGGATCCGGCGCAGCTGCGCCAGACGGTCGACCAGTTCCTGCAGGTCCAGAGCGCCGGGCTGCCGGGCAAGGTGACCGTCACCGTCGGTAATATCGACACGCGGATGAAGCTGGCCGCGTGCCCGGCGCCGGAAGCGTTCATGATGCCGGGGAGTAAGCCATGGGGCAAGACGACGGTGGGCGTGCGCTGTGCGGCCCCGTCGCCATGGACCGTGTATATTCAGGCGACGGTGTCGGTGCTGGGCAACTACATCGCCGCCGCCGCGCCGCTGGCGCAGGGACAGGCGATCGTCGAGAGCCAGCTGGTGACGCAGCAGGGCGACCTGACGACGCTGCCTGCCAGCATCGCCACGGACAAGGCGCAGGTGCTTGGCCGGATCAGCAATGTTTCCGTTTCGGCAGGCACGCCGGTGCGGCTGGACAGCCTGCGCAGCAAGCCCGTCGTGCAGACGGGGCAGCTGGTGCGTCTCGTATCGAGCGGCGCCGGTTTCCGCGTGTCGGCCGAAGGCAAGGCGGCCGCCAATGCGGCGGAAGGCCAGACGGTGCAGGTGCGCACGGCCGGCGGACAGGCCGTCAGCGGCGTGGCCCGGGCGGGCGGATTGGTCGAGGTGGCATTCTGAAAATATCGGCCGGCGGCGCTAAAGTTCGCGGCAGCCGCGCCGTTAAGAACTCGTACACCGGAGTAAAAAAGCTCCCACCAACGAGGAAGATGCTGTGAAAATCAATAACGATTCAGTGAAGAACGCGGGCCTGCCAGCGACGTCCACGTCGACGGCGAACAATGCCCGTACCGCCGACAAGGCGGCAGCGACCACGACGACGCAGACGAATTCCGACAGCGTGCGCCTGTCCTCCCAGGGCCAGGCAATGGCTGCCAGCAGCAGCAGCGCCGTGTTCGATACGAAGAAAGTGGAACGCATCAAGCTGGCCATCGCCGATGGCGAGTTCCAGGTCAACTCGGAGAAGGTGGCGGACGGACTGCTCGACACAGTCAAGGACCTGCTGCATTCCCGCAAACGATAAGGTCATACCATGCATAACGGCGCCCCCATCCAGAACTTGCGCGAAGAACAGCGGCTGATCGTCGCCCTGCTCGACGTGCTGAAGGAAGAGCAGCAGTATCTGGTGGCCGCCGATATCGACAACCTGGCGCAGCTGACGCCGCGCAAGTCCGACCTGATCAGCCAGATGGGCGCGCTGGCCACCGAGCGCCACCGCGCACTGGGCAGCGCCGGCTTCGAAGCACGCGAGGCGGGTATGGAAGTGTGGCTGGCCGCGAAAGGCACGTCGGACGACACGGCGCTGTGGAACGAAGTACTGGACCAGACCCGCGACGCCAAGGAACTGAACCGCCTGAACGGCATGCTGATCAACAAGCAGCTATCCAACACGCAAGGCGCACTGCAGGCGTTGCGCCCGCCGAGCCAGGCCGGCGCCGTCTACGGCCCTTCCGGCCGCACGAGCACGAACACCACCTCCCGCGGCTTCCTCGCCGGCTGAGCTTTCGCTCGCTCCACGCCAAACCGGGCCGTCGCCCGGTTTTTTGTTGCCCGAAAACCGGTGACAGGCTCCATTTGATTTGCAACGTTTCCCGAAAAATGGGGACAGACCCCATTTTTCGAGAAACATTTCCTGGAAAATGGGGTCTGTCCCCATTTTCTCGGCAATATTTCAAATCGGATACGCCGCGGCAGTGCGCCACCTGTCTTACGGTAATTTCCTGTAAAACAGGGTCTGTCCCTATTTTTGCTTTTGGTTATTGCGCAGCGGGAGGCGGCGGCGGTGTGACGGCGGCGGGTTCGCCGGCCGTGGGGATTTCCGTTTCCGGATCGGGCACGGCGGACAGGATCGTCACCGCCACGCGCCGGTTGCGGGCGCGGCCAATGGGGTCGTCGTTCGGGGCCACCGGGTGGTTCGACGCGTGGCCGACGGCTGTCAGCCGTGCGGGGGCGACGCCCGCCTCGATGAACAGCCGCACCACGGTGGCGGCGCGCATCGCGGAGAGTTCCCAGTTCGACGGGTAGATGTTGCGGATCGGCTGGTCGTCCGTGTGGCCTTCGACCTGGATCGCATGCGGATCGGCTTTCAGCACGTCCGCGACGGCGCGCAGCGCTTCGGCCGATTCCGGCGTCAGCCGCGCTTCGCTCGGGTCGAACAGCACGCTGGCATTGATCTCGACGGAGACGCCGCGGCTGTTCTGCGTCACGCGCACCTTGCCTTCCTTCACCAGCGGGGCCATCGTCGACAGCAGGTCCTGCGCCAGCTTCGTCATCGACGCCTTTTCCTGCCTGATCATCTCGGTACGCTTCTTCAGGTTCGGATTCGGCAGCGGCTGGTTCAGCACTTCGGTGTTCGGTTTGACGTTGGCGCCCTGCCCGCCCAGCGCCTCGCCCAGCGCGTCGGAAAAGATCCGGTACTTGCCGATGTTCACCGACGAGATCGCATACATCACGACGAAGAACGCGAACAGCAGCGTGATGAAGTCGGCATACGAGATCAGCCACCGCTCGTGGTTTTCCGGTTCGTCGTCGAACGGCCGGCGCGCGCGGCGGTACTGGAACGACATGTCAGTGCTCCTTCATCAGCGTGGCGATGCGCTCGTCCATGATGCGGGAGAAGTCGCCCGTGGCGATGTCGTGGAAGACGGCGGCGGCGATCTCCTGCTGGTGCACCTGCAGCGTGACGATGTTTTTCAGCTTGTTGGCGATCGGGTAGAAGAACAGATTGGCCAGGCCGACACCGTAGATCGTGGAGACGAACGCCACCGCGATGCCCGGGCCGATCTTGGCCGGATCGGTCAGGTTTTCCATCACGTGAATGAGGCCCAGCACGGCGCCGAGAATGCCGATCGTCGGCGAGTAGCCGGCCGCCGATTCCCACACGCGCACCGCCTGCCGCTGGGCCGTCTCGAATGCGGTGATTTCCGTGTCGAGCAGCTGGCGCAGTTTATCCGCCTGGATGCCGTCCACGATCATCCGCAGGCCCTTGGCCAGGAAAGCATCGCGGGCGCTGTTCATGTGGCGTTCCAGCGCCAGCGGGCCTTCGCGGCGCACCGTCTGGTTCCATGCCTGGATGTCGCGGGCCAGTGCGGCGCGCTCGTCCTCGGGCGGGCGGAAAATCCATGCGGACATCAGGATGCCGCGCCGCAGCGTGAGCGGCCGCGTCTGCAGCAGCACGGCGCCGACGGTGCCGACCACGACGATCGCAAACGCGGCCGGCTGGATCAGCGACGACGGATTGCCGCCCTCGAGTGCCTGCCCGACGATCAGGCCGGCCAGCGCCAGCAGGATGCCCGCTACGCTGGACCAGTCCATGCCTGCTCCCGTAAGGTGGCGCGCAGCCGCGCGACGGCCTGCGTGTGCAGCTGCGACACGCGCGATTCGGAGACGCCCATCACGGCGCCGATCTCCTTCAGGTTCAGCTCTTCCTCGTAATACAGGCCCATCAGCAGTTTCTCGCGCGGCGGCAGGGCGTCGATCGCATCGATGACGGCCTGCCGGAAATCGGTATCCATCAAGGCGCGCAATGGATCCGCTTCCTCGTCGTGGGCATAGCGGTCGAGGAAGCTGTCGTTGCCGTCCTCGCCTGCGAAGTCTTCGTAGTACAGCAGCTGGTGGCCGCCGCCCTCGCCCAGCATTTCCTGGTAGTCGCCCAGCGACAGCTTGAGGGACTTGGCCACTTCCGATTCGGACGGCGGCCGGCCCAGCTTCTGCTGCAGCACGGCCATCGCGTTCTCGATCTTGCGCATGTCCTGGCGCATCGTGCGGGGCATCCAGTCGCTGCTGCGCAGCTCGTCGAGCATGGCGCCGCGGATGCGCATCACCGCATAGGTTTCGAACTGGGCGCCATGCGTTTCTTCATAGCGGTTGATTGCATCGAGCAGGCCGATCATGCCTGCCTGTACCAGGTCGTCCACTTCCACACTGGGCGGTAATTTCGCCTTCATGTGGTGAGCAAGGCGCTTCACGAGGGGCATATGCTCCGTCAGCAGCGAATCCTTGTTTACCTTCCCTTTGACCGTGTACATATAGCTCTGTTGTTGTTATCCGCTGTTTCAGGCACCGGAGTGAAGGCCGCTCCCCGCCAGGCTGGAAGGCGAGCCGGTCAGCGCAAACCGCCCCGCCAGTTGACGAAACGCCACCGAGGCACCGGCCAGCGGGAACGCGTCCACCACGGCGCGGCCGAGGCGCGCGGCGCGGTGCAAATATTCGTCGGCCGGCACGGAACCCATCGATACGAGGTTTACGGCCAGGTAACGGCTTGCCGCCTGTGCCATATTATCGTAAACCACCCGTGCTTCCCTCTCGGAGGCACCGGTGACGACGATGCCGAACGGCCGCCGGCCCAGCTCGTGATTCAGCCGCTTGATCATCATGTAGGCATTCTTGATCGACGTGGCGCTGTTCGACACCTGCACCACGATCTCCGAACTGGCCATGACCGGCACGGGAAACGCCTCGCCGTCGAACTCGCCATCGACAAGCACGATGCCCGCCTGCGCGGCCAGCACGTCG
>DKJA01000202.1 GCA_002454505.1 Oxalobacteraceae bacterium UBA6704 | reverse complement strand
GAAGGCATCTCGCACGAAGTGTGCTCGCTGGCCGGCACGCTGGGCCTGAAAAAACTGATCGCGCTGTACGACGACAACGGCATCTCCATCGACGGTAAAGTCGAAGGCTGGTTCACCGACGACACGCCGCAGCGTTTCGAATCCTACGGCTGGAACGTGATCCGCAACGTCGACGGCCACGACGTGGCTGCCGTCGATGCCGCCATCGCCGCCGCCAAGCAGGCCGACAAGCCGACGCTGATCTGCTGCAAGACCGTCATCGGCAAGGGCTCGCCGAACCTGCAGGGCGGCGACAAGGTGCACGGCGCGGCACTGGGCGACAAGGAAATCGCCGCTGTGCGCGAGTACATCAGCTGGGGCCACGAGCCGTTCGTCATCCCGGAAGAAGTCAATACGTCGTGGAACTTCAAGGACAAGGGCGCTGCCTTTGAAACGGAATGGAACACGAAGTTCGACGCGTATGCACAGGCCTTCCCGGCTGAAGCTGCCGAACTGAAGCGCCGCATGAACGGCGACCTGCCGGCCAACTTCGATGCCACGCTGCAGGCCGCGATTGCCGCCGTCGTCGAGAAAAAGGAAACCATCGCCACGCGTAAAGCTTCGCAGAACGCGATCCAGGCACTGGCGCCGATCCTGCCGGAATTCCTCGGCGGCTCGGCCGACCTGACGGGCTCGAACCTGACCAACTGGAAAGAGTCGATCGCGCTGCGTTCCGGCAAGCCAGGCAACCACATCAACTACGGCGTGCGCGAGTTCGGCATGTCGGCGATCATGAACGGTGTCGCGCTGCACGGCGGCTACATTCCTTTCGGCGCCACGTTCCTGACGTTCTCCGACTACAGCCGCAACGCGCTGCGCATGGCCGCGCTGATGAAGCAGCGTTCGATCTTCGTGTTCACCCACGATTCGATCGGCCTGGGCGAAGACGGCCCGACGCACCAGTCGATCGAGCACGTGTCGTCGCTGCGCCTGATCCCGAACCTGGACAACTGGCGTCCGGCCGACACGGTCGAATCGCTGGTCGCCTGGGGTGAAGCGGTGAAGCGCAAGAACGGTCCGTCGACGCTGATCTTCTCGCGCCAGAACCTGCCGTTCCAGGAGCGTTCGGAACAGGCCCTCGCCGACATCGCCAAGGGCGGCTACATCCTGGCCGACGCCGTCGATCCGCAGGTCGTGCTGATCGCCACCGGTTCGGAAATCGAGCTGGCGGTGGGTGCCGCGTCCGCGCTGAAGAGCGAAGGCATCGCGGCCCGCGTGGTGTCGATGCCATCGACCGACGTGTTCGACCGCCAGGACGCCGCCTACAAGGCAAGCGTGCTGGGCAAGGGTATTCCGCGCGTTGCCATCGAGGCGGGCGTTACCGATTTCTGGTACAAGTACGTCGGCCTGGAAGGCGCCGTCGTCGGTATCGACACGTTCGGCGAGTCCGCCCCGGCCAGCGTGCTGTTCAAGCATTTCGGCTTCACGGTGGAGAACGTCGTCGCGAAGGCCAAGGCTGTCATTGCTGCATAAGGAACGAGGGGGCCGCCAGCGCAGCACTGCGCCGGCGGCGATCACAAGAAGAATTTTCTTTACAGGAGTACATGTATGACGATCAAGGTAGCAATCAACGGTTATGGCCGCATCGGCCGCAATGTACTGCGCGCTTTCTACGAAGGCGGCAAGAAACAGGACATCCAGATCGTCGCGATCAACGACCTGGGCAATGCGCAGTCGAACGCGCACCTGACCCGTTACGACACGGCCCACGGCAAGTTCCCGGGCACCGTCGAAGTCGATGGCGACAACATGATCGTCAACGGCGACAAGATCCGCGTGTTCGCGCAGCGTAATCCTGCCGAGATCCCATGGGGCGAGCTGGGTGTGGACGTCGTGCTGGAATGCACCGGCTTCTTCACGACGAAGGAAAAGGCATCGGCCCACCTGAAGGGCGGCGCCAAGAAAGTCATCATCTCCGCACCGGGCGGCAAGGACGTCGATGCGACGATCGTCTTCGGCGTCAACCAGGACGTGCTGAAAGCAACCGACACCGTCATCTCCAACGCATCGTGCACGACCAACTGCCTGGCCCCGCTGGTCAAGCCGCTGAATGACACGATCGGCCTGGAAACCGGCCTGATGACGACCGTCCATGCGTACACCAACGACCAGGTGCTGACCGACGTGATGCACGAAGACCTGCGCCGCGCCCGTTCCGCCACGCAGTCGATGATCCCGACCAAGACGGGCGCTGCGGCTGCCGTCGGCCTCGTGCTGCCGGAACTGAACGGCAAGCTGGACGGCTACGCGATCCGCGTGCCGACCATCAATGTGTCGATCGTCGACCTGTCGTTCATCGCCAAGCGCGACACCACCGTCGATGAAATCAACAGCATCATGAAGCAGGCTTCCGAAGGCGCGCTGAAAGGCATCCTGACGTACCAGACGGAGCCGCTGGTCTCCGTGGACTTCAACCACAACCCGGCTTCGTCGAACTTCGATTCGACGCTGACGAAAGTGGCCGGCCGCCTGGTGAAAGTCTCGTCGTGGTACGACAACGAGTGGGGCTTCAGCAACCGCATGCTGGACACCACCGTGGCGCTGATGAACGCCAAATAATCCTGCTTCGGCACGAAAAAAAAGACGCTTCGGCGTCTTTTTTATTGCCGGTACTTGTTGCCTGTAAAACAGGGTCAGACCCTGTTTTACAGGCAACAAGTACAGGCAATGTGTCGGGGGCTGCTTGTGGTTTTCGGTTGGTGCCAACAGTTTTCTGACGGCGCAAGCAGAAAGGCAACCCCGGGGACAGGCCCTTGCAGGGACAGTCCCCAGCAACTGGCCAATAAAAAACCCCGCCGGCTTGCGCGGGCGGGGTTCGGTCAGGCAAGCGTCAACTTAGAAGTTGTACGTTGCGCGGACGTAGTACGTGCGGCCGATGGCGTCGGCGTAACGTGGGTCGTAGCCGGCCTGGAACGTCTGTTCCTGGTACGAGATCGGCGGCTCGCGGTCGAACATATTGCGTGCGCCGGCGGTCAGCGTCAGGCCCGCGTAGGCTTTCCACGAAACGTAGCTGTCGAACGTGGTGTACGACGACACCTTGTTGTCCGGCACGTAGTCGTTGGCGGCATCCTGGTAACCGGTCTTGTAGTGCGCGGTCACACCGGCGGTGTAGTCGCGCAGGTTCCAGACCAGGCTGGTGGTGTCCTGCCAGCGGAACACGGCACCGGTACCGACGAAGGCGCCGACGTTCTGGTGGTACTCGTCGCCAGGGAAGTTCTGGTACTTGTACTCATGCACCCAGGTGCCATTGGTCGACAGCGTGAAGTTGCCGTAGGCGCCAGCGCGGTAGCGGTACGTCGCGTTGACGTCGATACCGTTGGTTTTCAGGTCGCCCAGGTTTTCCGTGCGCAGGTCGATGTAGCCGCAGGTCAGCGGGTTAGGGCACTGCGAACCGTCGACCGACAGGTCGCCGGACGGGCTGCGGTGGAACTTGTCGACGAACTGCTCGTTGCCGAACGCATCCGATTCAGCCAGGCTGTTGATCTGGCTGCGCAGCTTGATGGCCCACAGGTCGGCACCCAGCGTCAGGTCCTTGACCGGTTCCCACACGACGCCGACGTTGAAGTTGCGCGATTTCTCGGGCTGCAGGTTGCGGTTGCCGCCGTTCATGACCTGGAACTGCTGCGAGCAGTTGGCGGCCGACGACTTGCCTGGCAGCGGCGTGCCGCCCGGGCAGTTGACCGGATCGTCCCACGTGCCGGCCGAGTTGGTGTAGGCGACGCCCTGGTACAGATCGTACAGCGACGGTGCGCGGAAGCCCGACGATGCCGAACCGCGCACCATCAGGTCAGCACGCGGCTGCCAGCGGAAGCCCAGTTTCGGGTTGGTCGTGTTGCCGAAGTCGCTGTATTTGTCGTAACGCACGGCGGCGGTGACGTCCAGCGTCTTCAGCACCGGCACGTTCAGCTCGCCGTACAGCGCGTACACGGTACGGGAACCGTCGGCGCGCAGGTTCGGGTCGATACCCGTCGACGCAACGACCTTCTCGGCGAACTCGGTGTTCGCGGCGGAGTGGAAGTTCTCGCGGCTGGCCTGGCCACCGAAGGCGAAGCCGGCATTGTTGCCCGCGTTGAACCAGTCGCCGAATTCGCGGCTGGCCTGGAAGTCGATGGTCTTCGTCGTGCCGCGGGCGGTCTGCAGCGTGCCGCTCAGGCGCGAGCCTTCCAGCAGCGCCGTGCCGGCCGCGTCCTGGTCGCCGTACGGGTTGATGATGCCGTTCAGCACGCCGTCGGTGATGATGTCGCCGTTGGCGTAGCCGTGGATGTTCTGCGTCACCTTGTTTTCGTTGTAGGCGAGGCCGACCTGGTAATCCCAGCCCTTGACCACGCCGGACAGCGAAGCCACGAAGCGGTTCTGGCGGTTGACGTTTTCGTCGGCGCGGGCGCCGTTCGGCAGGGCGCGCCACTTGACGTGCGCGAAGCCAGGGTTGACACCGTCAGGCGTGTTCGCTTCCGTGTAGTTCGGATCCAGGCCCAGGCCGTCGGCCGTGCCGCCGTTACCCGGGTAGTACGGGTTCAGCGTGCCGTCCGGGCGCAGGCGGTTCTGGTACAGGCCGCCGTACGGTTCCGGTGCGATGGCGGTGGAGATCTTCGAGCGGCTGCCCAGGTATTCCAGGTTCAGCTGGTGGTTCTCGGACAGTTTCAGCGTGGCTTTCACCAGGCCCGACGTGCGTTCGTTCTTCGGCACGTAGTCGACGAAGCTCGACGTCGTCATGTAGCAGCCGCCGTTGCCGTCGGAGATCAGGTACTGGTCGGCGCAGCCGGCGCTCGGGTTGACGCTGTTGTCGCCCTGGTAGTAGTTGGCCGGGCTCGTGCTGGAGGACAGGCCGCCGGCGTAGCGCGTGTTGAAGTTGCGCTCGGTGCCCTGGATGGCGCGCTGGCGCTGGTGATCCAGCACGGCGAAGACGTTGAAGCCGTCCTTGTCCAGATCGCCGTAACCGCCGCCGATATTGATGTTCTTCGACTGGCCGCCGTCATGCTGCGGCGAATCGTAGCCGACCGTCACGGTACCGCCGGTGAAGTCCTTGCGGGTGATGAAGTTGATCACGCCGCCGACGGCGTCGGAGCCGTACAGCGACGAGGCGCCATCGCGCAGCACTTCGACGCGCTCGAGCGCGGCGAATGGAATCATGTTCAGGTCGGGTGCCGAGCTGTCCAGCGCATTGTTGGCCAGGCGGCGGCCGTTCAGCAGGATCAGCGTCTTGTTGGCGCCGATGCCGCGCAGGTCGGCGAACGATGCGCCACCCGTGCTGGAACCGACCGACTGCGACGTGCCGGTGGACGATTGCACGGCGGAGATCGACGACATGACCTGTTCGATCGTCGTGATGCCTTGTTTCTTCAGGTCTTCGACCTTGACGATGGTGACCGGCACGGACGTTTCGGCGTCGATGCGCTTGATCGCCGAACCGGTGATCTGGACGCGCTGGATCGGGGCATCGGCCTCCTGTGCAAATGCGGGTGCGGCGATCAGCGTGGCCATGCCGGCCGCGCAGATCAGACGTACCGAGCGTGCCAGGGATGTTTCTTTAATCATGAGTTAGCTCCATTTGTCGATGGCGCTCTGTGTGCGGCGATGGGCCTCATCCATAGAGCGACCGTCCATCAAACAACGGATCTTTATACTCGGTCAATGAATAACTTTATTTGGATTGTTTCATTCGTGTTACATACAACATTCCTGTAATATTTTGTAATAAATTGTTTCCAAAGGCAAAAAAAGCCCCTGCCAGAAGGCAGGGGCCGCATGGAAATTGCGCGTTTTACTGATTTTTGCGTTTATTGTTCGGCAACTACAGCGTGACGCGCAGCCCCGCGTAGTAGCGCCGGCCGATCGGATCGTAGGTGCCCGCATCCGTTTCGGTGCCCGTCACGTCGCCCGGCAGGCCGCTGACGATCGGCGGCGCCTTCGTGTCGAACGCATTGTCCAGGCCCAGGTACAGTTCCCATTTCTTGCGGAACTCATACGACAGCTGGAAGTCCTGGTAGGTTTTCGAACCCACCCGCACGCCGTTGCGGGGAATGTCGAGCTGCGCCAGGAACTGGTCGTCCAGCGCCGACTTGCCGATGAACGTCGTGGCGCCGCTGACGCTCCATGGGCCCCATTTGTACGCCAGGTTCAGCGATGCGCGCTGCTTGGCCGCGCCCAGCTCGCCGGCCCAGTAGTCGCGGCTGGCGCCCGGCGTCGGCACGTCGTAGCCTTCGCGCAGCCAGGTCCAGGCCAGCTTGCCGCTCAGCCGGCCGGGGCCGACGCGGTCGGCCCACGATGCCGTCACGTCGACGCCCTCGGTGGCCTTGCCGCCGCTGTTGTTGACGAGCGAGTCGATGTACTCCAGCGAGCCGGCGCTGTTGCTGCCCACCTGTGCCGGCCGCCGCGTGATGACGCCGCACAGCGAGCCGTCGCCGCTGTAGCAGTTCTCCAGCGCGTACTGGCGCGGCATGAACACGAGCGCGTCGGCGATCTTGATGTCGAAGTAGTCCACCGTGAACGTGAAGTTACGGATCACGGGAATCGAGCGGGGCGTCCACACGACACCGATGGTGGTGGACCAGCCTTTTTCCTCCTGCAGGTTGGGGTTGCCGCGGTCGTAGCCGCTGATGCCCTGGATGTCGGCCTGGTTCAGCGTGAACGATCCGTTCGCGTTGATGTTGGCCAGCACGCCCGGTGCGGCCCGGCACGCCGCGTCGCGCACGCCGGTGGACGTGGCCGTCACGCCCACGCAGGGGTCGACGATGTCGGCCGGGAAGGTCTGCTGGGCCGGCTGGTACAGCTCGTTGATGTTCGGCGCCCGGGTGGACAGCGCCCGCGTGGCGCGTATTTTCACGTCGGCGATCGGCGCCCACTCGAAGCCGGCGTTCCAGCTCGTCGTGTAGCCCACCGTGGAGTAGTTGCCGCGGCGGGCCGCGCCGGAAAAGTCCAGCCGCTTGGCGAACGGCAGGTCCTTGACGATCGGCACGCGCACCTCGGCAAACGCTTCCTTCACATTGAACTTGCCGAAGGTGGGCGGCAGCGCATTGCCGGCATTCAGGCCGGCCTGCGTCAGCGCGTCGGCCTCGCTGGACGATTCCTCGCCGCGCCACTCGAAGCCCACCGCCACGCCCAGCGGGCCGGCCGGCAGGTCGTACACCTCGCCGCTCAGCGAGCCGCCGGCCAGTTTCTGCGTCACGCGGGTTTCCAGGCTGCCCGGCGCCGTCACGTATTTCAGCGCCTCCGGCGAGATCGAGTTGTAGCCGAACACATTGATCGGCACGCAACCCTGCAGCCGCGCGTTCGGGTCGCGGCAGATGACTTCCGCGGTGTTGCCGTTATCGTTCTCGTCGTCGATGTCCTGGTAGGCTTCCAGCGCGTTGCGGAAGTTCAGCACATTGACCTGGCCGTTGGAACTCTGCGATTCCTTCGTCTGGCCGTAGGCGACATAGGCCTCGTAGTTCCATTCCTTGACGAGGTTGAAGTTGCCCTTGGCGCCGGTGGCGAGCCGGAACGTGTCGCGGTTGGCCTTGCTGCCGCGGTTGCCCACTTCGGCCAGGCGGCGCGTGAAGTAGTAGTCGGCCAGCCCGTCGCCGTCGTTGTCGCTGATGCGGTCGTACAGGTATTGCGGCACCAGCGGGTTGCGGCGCAGCGTGCCGTTGACGAGGAATTCCGCCGGCACCTGGCCGCCGGAGGCCGGGTAGATGTCTTCCGCGCCCAGCGCGAACGGTTCCAGCATCGTCGTCACGCGGGTCGACGCGTAATTGCCTTCGAAGAAGACCGAATGGTTTTCGTTGATGGCCCAGGTGCCCGTCGTGGCCAGCAGGTAGCGGTCGGTCGGCACGGCGATCGAGCGGAACTCGGAGCGGTTGAAGCCGGTGGCAGCCTGGGTGGCGCTGCCGTTGGTGTTCCACGGGATGACGTTGCCGTTGCGGTCGAACGTGAAGTTGCCCGTGTCGTGGTAGAAGCGGCCCTGCGGCGCGTAGCTGGAATAGAACGGCCGGATCACCTTGAACAGGTCGTCCGGATCGCCTTCCGAGTTCTGGTCGACGGCCGACACGGCGCGGTCCTTCGAATACACCGCGCCCTGTTTCGAATAGCCGAAGTGGGTCATGATATTGCTGTTGCCGTCGGCGCTGCTGACGCCCCACGTGGCGGAGAATTTCTTTTTCGTGTCGTCGTGCTTGCTGCTCTGGCCGCCCTGCACGTCGAGGGTGAAGCCATTGAAGTTGCGCTTGGTGATGATGTTGACGACGCCGGCCACGGCATCCGAACCGTAGGTGGCCGACGAGCCGCCCGTCAGCAGTTCCACCCGTTCGATGAAGTCGGTGGGGATGACGTTCAGGTCGACCGCCGACTCGCCCGGAATGCCGGACACGAAGCGGCGCCCGTTGACCAGCACCAGCGTGCGGGCAATGCCCAGGTTGCGCAGGTCCACCGTGGCGACGCCCGCGCTGGACGTGGAAAAGTTCGAGTTCGTGCGGCTGATCGCGGGCGTGCCCAGCGTGGGATTCTTCAGCAGCAGTTCCTGCAGGTTGGTGGCGCCGGAGGCGGCGATGTCGGCCGACGTGAGCACCTGCAGCGGTGACGGCGATTCGGCGCCGGCGGACGGGATCCGCGACCCCGTCACCTGCACCGTCTGGATGGGACCTTCGGCCGGCGCCTCCTGCGCGTGCGCCAGCGGTCCGGCCAAAACACCGCCCAGGCACACCAGGCGTACGGAATGCGAAAGGAATTTCTCTCTCATACTCTCTGCTCCCTCGTGAATAAAGCGGTTTCGGCCGATGGCGCCGGTGATGAATTTTTGAGCAAGAGTAAAGAAACTACAATTTATTTCGTTGGCTTTTTACGTTTCATGTATTGAAAGCGCAACGCTTCCGAATGACGGCGCAGGCGCCCCGACCAACGCGCCGCATCAGGCCTCGCCGAACAGCTCTACCCAAAGGCGGATGACGTTTTCCGCATGCCGGGCGACCCGCGCCGGATCGACCACGGAGGCCTCGCCCTGCAGCCGCAGCTGGTGCTGCAGCTTGCGCATCGCGCGGTAGGCATCGGCGGCCAGCGCGGCCAGCCCGGCATCGATCAGGCCCAGCTCGCCGCACAGTTTCAGCAGCGCGATATTGCCCCGGTTGGCCGTCAGCTCGCGGTACTGCGCGGCGTGCTGCAGCACCAGGTACTGGACGATGAACTCGATGTCGATCATGCCGCCCGCATCCTGCTTCAGCTCGAAGCTGCCGGGCCGGCTGGGGTAGGCATCGTGCATCTTGCGGCGCATGGCCGCCACTTCACGCTTGAGCTCGTCGCCGGTGGTGCGCGGCTGGCGCAGCACCTGGCAGCGGATTTCCTCGAAGCGCTGGCCGATGGCGGCGTCGCCGGCGCAGAAGCGCGCCCGTGTCAGCGCCTGGTGTTCCCACACCCACGCGGCATCCTTCTGGTAGCGTTCGAACGCCTGCACGGACGACACCAGCATGCCGCTGGCGCCGTCCGGCCGCAGCGCCGTGTCGATGTCGAACAGGATGCCGGCCGACGTGTGCGACGTCATCCACGTGATGAAGCGCTGCGCCAGCCGGGCGTACAGGCCGGGCGCCTCCTGGTCGTCGTCGTCGAACAGGAAGATCACGTCCAGGTCGGACACATAGCCCAGTTCCTTGCCGCCCAGCTTGCCGTAGGCGATGACGGCGAAGCGGGGCACGTCGCGGTGCCGCTTGGCCACCGTCCGCCACGCCGCGCGGATCACGGCGGCGACGATGACGTCGGCCAGCGCAGACAGGTGGTCGGCCAGCGTTTCCACCGTCAGGTCGCCGGCCAGGTCCTGCGCCAGCAGGTGGAACAGCTGGGCATGGTGCACTTCGCGCAGGATGTCGAGCTGGCGTTCCGTGTCGCCATCGGCCACGGCCAGCTGGGCGGCCAGGTCGCGGTCCAGCGCGGCCGGGTCGAACACGGCGTTGCGGATGCGGTCGTCCAGCAGCTCGTCGAGCAGGATCGGGTGCTGCGTCAGGAAGGTGGCCGCCCACGCGCTGCCATGCATCATGCCGATCACCCGTTCCAGCGTGTGCGGGTATTCCGTCAGCAGCGACAGGTAGGCGGAGCGCCGCGCCACCGCCTCGAGGAAGTCGAGCAGCCGGCCCAGCGTGCCCAGCTGGCTGCCGGCGGGATTGTTTTCGGCGGCGCGGGCGATCAGCGGCAGCGCCGCATTGATCAGCGCGACGAGGCGCTGCCGGCTCCCTTCCGGCATCGAGTTCAGTTTCGGCGCCTGCCACGTGGCGATCAGGCGGCGGCTGGCCGCGGCGGGATCGGCATAACCGAGGCTGGCGAAACGGGCTTCGATCGCCTCGTGGTTGTCCGGATCGGCGCATTCGTTGCTGGTGCCGGGATCGATGTCGTCGCTGCCGGCCTTGTCGGCAAACATCGCGTCGAACTGGTCGGCCACGAAGCGGCGGTGCGTCTCCCGCTCGGCCAGCAGCGTGGCGGCATTCGGCAGGTTCATCATCCGCGCGATGAGCTCGCGGTCCGCGTCGTTCGGCGGCAGCGTGTGCGTCTGTGCATCTTCCAGGTATTGCAGCCGGTGTTCCAGGTTGCGCAGGAAGGTGTACGAGGCCAGCAGCCGTTCGACGACATCGGCCGCCAGCAGGCCCTTGTCCGGCAGCTGGCGCAGCGTGGCGCGGGTGGAGCGGTGGCGCAGGCTGGGGTCGCGCCCGCCGCGGATCAGCTGGAATACCTGCGTCAGGAATTCGATTTCGCGGATGCCGCCGCGGCCCAGCTTGACGTTGTTGCTGCGGTCCGGGTGCAGCCGCTCCTGCCGGTTCACTTCGGCGCGGATCTGCGCGTGCATGTTGCGGATCGCGTCGATGACGCCGAAGTCCAGGTAGCGGCGAAAGCAGAACGGCCGCACGATCGCGCCCAGCGCGGCGATGTCTTCCGGCGTGCCGGTGACGGCGCGGGCCTTCAGCCATGCATAGCGCTCCCATTCGCGGCCCTGGACGATCAGGTACTGCTCGACCATGCCGAAGCTGGCCGCCAGCGGGCCGGAGCCGCCGTTCGGGCGCAGCGCCATGTCCACGCGGAAGGTGAAACCGTCTTCGGTGATCTCGGCGATCGCCGCGATCAGCTTTTTGCCCAGCCGGACGAAATACTCGTGATTCGACAGCACGCGCTGCCCCGGCTGCGTGGGCACCGTGTCGCCGTCTTCCGGATAGACAAAGATCAGGTCGATGTCGGACGACACGTTCAGTTCGAAGCCGCCCTGCTTGCCCATCGCCAGCACGATCAGCTGCTGCTCGGCTTTCGACTCGCCGCCCGTCGGGATGCCGTGTGCGGCGCGCATTTCCGCATCCAGCTCGGCCAGGTGGGTGACGATGGCGAAATCGGCCAGCCGGGTGATCGCCGTGACGACTTCGTTCAGGTCTGCCCTGCCTTCCAGGTCGCGCCGGACGAGGCCGGCAACGAGCAGGTTGCGCAGCCGCCGCATGCCCCGCGCCAGCGGCAGGACAGTGCCGTCCGGGCCGGCGCGTTCCGCTGCCAGCAGCGCGGACAGGTCGGCGGCATCCAGCGGTTGTTGCGTCAGAACATCAATCTTGTCTTGCCGATCAGGGGCGGCGGCCAGCCAGCGCTGGTAGAAACGGGAGTCGGAAGCAGGGGAGGGGACCATAAATTAACGCAAATGCGTACTTGGTAACGTTATGTAATAGACAGCGTGGCGCGGTCAGTTTAACCGGCCATTGCGGTAGAATGGGGCCCGCGCTGCGAAGCGCGGAAGAAGCACGCACGAGGGCACCTATTGCCGTTACCAATTTTACGCCGCGGCAAGCGGCCCAGGCCTGGAAATCAGTGTTGACGGAACCAACGGCAGAGAACGAAACGGGCGAGGGACCATTGCTGTCGCGCTGGCACCGCCTGCAGGCCGCTTACCGTCTGTGCAATCTGGCCACCCACCACGTGCTGGGCTTCACGATCAAGCTGGTGCTGGTCGTGTATTTCGCACTGGCGCTGCTGTTCCTCGCGCTGCGCTGGGGCGTGCTGCCCAATATCGACCGCTACAAGGGCGACATCGAACGCCTGGCCAGCCACGCCGTCGGCAATCCCGTCACGATCGAACGCATCTACGCATCCTGGTCTGGCCTGCGGCCCAACCTGTTCCTGGGCGACGTGGTGCTGCGCGACCATGACGGCCGCCAGGCGCTGCGGCTGCCCAGCGTGGCGGCCACGCTGTCGTGGTGGAGCCTGGCCTCGCTGGACGTGCGCTTCGAATCGCTGGAACTGATCCGCCCGAACCTGGCCGTGCAGCGGAGGACGGACGGCAAGCTGTACGTGGCCGGCATCCACATCCAGCCGGACAGCAAGGACGATGGCCGCGGCGTCGACTGGCTGCTGGCGCAGCGCGAGATCGTCGTGCGCGAAGGCCGCATCGAGTGGACCGATGAGCAGCAGGGCAACTTGCCGCTGGCGCTGCAGAACGTCGACGTGGTGGTGCGCAACCAGTGGCACCGCCACCAGTTCGCCGTCAAGGCCACGCCGCCGCGCGAACTGGGCGGCGTGCTCGACCTGCGCGCCGACTTCCGCCAGCCCGCCTTCGCGCAGCGCGCCGCCGACGTGAAGCAGTGGCGCGGCACGGTCTATGCCGACGTGCGCCAGGCCGACCTGGCGCGCTGGAAACCGTATGTTCCCTACGCTGCCGAGATCGCCTCCGGCCGGGGCAGCGTGCGCACGTGGATCGACATCGACCACGCCCGCGTGCATGGCGTGACGGCCGACGTGGCGCTGGCCGACGTCGTCGCCACGCTGGGCGCCGACCTGCCGCAGCTGGACGTGGCGGCGCTGCAAGGCCGCGTGGCCTTTGCCGAAGACACGCCGGCCCGCGGCGCCGAGCGCAAGGCCCCATTCGGCTCGCGCGCCCACCGCGCCAGCATCGCCGGCCTGACGCTGCGCACCCGCGACGGCACCGAACTGCCCGCCACCACCGTGGCCGAACACCATGTGCCGGCCGCCGGCAGCCAGCCGGCCCGCACCGAGATCACGGCCCGTGCGCTGGACCTGAAGACGCTGGCCGAGCTGGCCACCCGTCTGCCGCTGCCGGCCGCCCAGCGCGCCCTCGTTTCCGACCTGGCGCCGCAGGGGCGCGTGGCAAACCTGCAGGCGCAGTGGACCGGCTCGGCCACGGCGCCATCCGCCTGGCGCGTGCGGGCCGACCTGCGCGAGCTGGGCTTTGCCGCGCTGGCCGCCCGCGACGCCACGCCGGCCAACGGCAAGTATCCGGCGCTGCCGGCCATCCCGGCGTTGCCCGGTGTCCAGCACCTGACCGGCAATATCGATGCGCGCGCCGACGGCGGCTCCATCGTGCTGGACGCGCCCGGCCTCGTGCTGGACATGCCGCACTGGTTCGCCCAGCGCACGATGCCGTTCAAGGAGCTGAAGCTCGATGCGGACTGGAACCGCGGCACCGACGGCAGCTTGCGCCTGAACCTGGGCAATTTCGCCTTCGACCAGGAGGGGCTGACGGGCACGCTGTCCGGCACGCACGTGATCCCGGCCGGCGGCAAGGGCCCCGGCACGGCCGACATTACCGGCACGCTGGACGGTTTCACGATCAACACCATCGGCCGCTACCTGCCGATGGCCACGCCGGAACACCTGACCGCCTGGCTGACGGGCGCGCTGGAAGGGGGCACGGCCAGCGACGTGACGGTGCGGCTGGCCGGCGACCTGGCCCACTTTCCGTTTGCCGACGGCACGCCCGACCGCGGCAAGGGCGAATTCCGCATTGCCGGCCGCATCCTCGACGGCAAGCTGAACTACGAGCCGGGCTATTTCGCGAAAGACGGCAAGGCGCCCCTGTGGCCGCAGGCCGAGAAGATCAGGGGCAGCTTCGTGTTCGAGCGGGCCCGCATGGAAATCCGCGCCGACACGGCGATGACGGGCAACGTCAACCTGGCCAATGTGAAGGCGGTGATCGCCGACCTGGTGCACCACGACAGCGTGCTGGAAATCGACGGCAGCGCGGCCGGCGCGATGACCGATTACCTGCGCTACGTGGCCGACAGCCCCGTGCTGGAATGGATCGGCCATTTCACCGACCAGACCACGGCCACCGGCAACGCGAAACTGGCGCTGAAGCTGAACCTGCCGCTGGCGCGGCTGCACGACAGCAAGGTGCAGGGCACGCTGCAGCTGCAGGGCAACGACGTGGTGCTGTGGAACGACATGCCGCCCGTGCTGCTGGCCACCGGCAAGATCGAATTCAACGAGAAGGGCGTCAACCTGAACGGCCTGAACGGCACGCTGCTGGGCGGCCAGCTGACGGTGGCCGGCGGCACGCAGCGCGACGGCAGCATCGCCGTGCGCTTTGGCGGCAACGCGACGGCCGAAGGCCTGCGGCGCACCTATCCGTCGCCGGCCATGCAGAAGCTGGCGCAGCGCATCAACGGCAGCGCCCGCTGGAGCGGCCTGGTCACGGCGCAGAACCATCAATACCAGGTGACGGTGGATTCCACGCTGGCCGGCACGACGCTCGACTTTCCTGCGCCGCTGGTGAAAGGCGCCAGCGATCCGCTGCCCGTCCGTTTCGTCATGAACGGCGGCGCGCCGGCCGACGCGGTCGTGGCCCACGACGATATCCGCATCACGCTGGGCAATCTGGTCAACGCGCGCTACCAGCGCCAGCGCACGCAGAACGGCACGGAGCGGGGCCCGTGGCAGCTGGTGCGCGGCGGCATCGGCGTCAACGTGCCGGCGCCGGAGCCGGACAGCGGCATGGCGCTGAACGTCAGCATGAAATCGCTGAACGTGGACGACTGGCTGAACCTGGGCAGCGAGATTTCAAATGCCGGCGCGGGTGCCGGTGGTGCCGCGAAGAGCGGCGGCGGCACCGACCTGACGCAATACGTGGTGCCGGAACTGATGGCGGGTCGCGCCGACGCGCTGGTGCTGGCCGGCCGCAAGCTCGACAGCGTCGTCGTCGGCGCCACGCACCGCAACGGCACCTGGCAGGCCAGCATCGATTCGACGCAGGCCAACGGCTACGTCACCTGGGCCGAGGCGCCGACGGGCCGCGGGCTGGGCAAGGTGACGGCGCGGCTGTCCACGCTGATCATTCCCGAGTCGGCGGCGGGCGAAGTGAAGGACCTGCTGGAAAGCTCGGCCGCGTCGCCGGCCATTCCCGCGCTGGACATCGTCGTCGAACGTTTCGAGCTGTTCAACCGGCCGCTGGGCCGCGTCGAGCTGCAGGCCTACAATGCGCTGATCACCGCGTCGCGCGAATGGCGCGTGTCGCGGCTGGCGCTGGAAAACGCCGACGGCGCGCTGCACGGCACGGGCCGCTGGGTCAGCAGCGGCGGCACGCACAACACGGCGCTGCACTTCAACCTGGACATCGCCGACTCCGGCAAGCTGCTGGAGCGCTTCGGCTTTGCCGACACGGTGAAGGGCGGCAAGGGCAAGCTGTCCGGCGATATCGCGTGGAACGGCTTGCCTTATGCGCTGGACATCCCCACCTTGTCCGGTAACCTGAATCTGGATATCGGCAAGGGCCAGTTCCTGAAGCAGGACCCGGGCGCAGCGAAACTGCTGGGCGTGCTGAGCCTGCAGGCGCTGCCCCGGCTGCTGAAGCTGGACTTCAACGACGTGTTCGCGCAGGGCCTCGCGTTCGACGGCATCACGGCCAACGCCGTCATCGACCGCGGCATCGTCAAGACGGATAACCTGAAGATGCACGGCGTGCAGGCCACGGTGCTGATGGCCGGCACGGCCGATATCGCCAACGAATCGACCAACCTGCACGTGGTCGTGATTCCGCAGGTGAACCTGGGCACTGCGCCGCTGGTGTATGCGCTGGCCGTCAATCCCGTGATCGGGCTGGGCAGCTACCTGGCGCAGCTGTTCCTGTCCGCGCCGGTGATGAAGGCGCTGACGTACCAGATGCAGGTGACGGGGCCGTGGAAGGCGCCCGTCATCACCAAGCTCGACAACAACCAGTACGGCGCCGCGCCCGACACGGCGCCGACGCGCACCCAGTAATGGGCCAGCGTGAACCGATGAGGAGCCGACCATGAGTATCGTTGCCGCCGTCCAGATGGTGTCCACCCCGGACGTGGAAGAAAATATCGCCACCGTGCGCCGCCTCGTCGCCGAGGCCGCCGCGACCGGCGCGCAGCTCGTGCTGCTGCCGGAATACTGGCCGATCATGGGACTGTCCGATACCGACAAGGTGGGCAAGGCCGAAGTGCTGGGCAGCGGCATCATCCAGCAGACGATGAGCGACCTGGCCCGCGAACACGGCATCTGGCTGCTGGGCGGCACGCTGCCGCTGGCCAGCGACGATCCGGCGAAAGTCATCAACACCACGCTGGTCTACGACCCGCAGGGCAGACAGTCCGGCCGCTACGACAAGATCCACCTGTTCGGCTTCACCAAGGGCACCGAGTCGTACAACGAATCGCGCACCATCGTGCCGGGCGCCAGCGTGGGCACCGTCGACACGCCGGTGGGCAAGGTGGGCATGGCGATCTGCTACGACCTGCGCTTCCCCGAACTGTTCCGCGCGATGGGGCCGGTGAACCTGATCGTCGTGCCGGCCGCGTTCACCTACACGACGGGCCGCGCGCACTGGGAAATCCTGCTGCGCGCCCGCGCCATCGAAAACCAGTGCTACGTGCTGGCGGCGGCGCAGGGCGGCGAACACGTGAATGGTCGCCGGACGTGGGGCCACAGCATGCTGATCGACCCGTGGGGCGACGTCAAGGCCGTGCTGGCGGAAGGCGAGGGCGTCATCCACGGCACGATCGACCAGGCACACATCGAAGGCGTGCGCGCCAGCCTGCCGGCGCTGCAGCACCGCACCATGTAACACGGGCGTATCCACTACAATGGCACCCGTCATCAGCTGAAAGATCCACATGAAACCATTCGAACCCAACCTGTCCTCCCTGGCCGTGGCACGCGACGTGCTCCTGACGCCGTTCGGGCTGGACGAAGGCAAGCTGATCAAGACTCTCGGCACGATGTTCACGCACAAGGTCGACTACGCCGACCTGTACTTCCAGTTCACCAAGAACGAAGGCTGGAGCCTGGAAGAGGGCATCGTCAAGACGGGCAGTTTCTCGATCGACCAGGGCGTCGGCGTGCGCGCCGTGTCCGGCGAGAAAACCGCGTTTGCCTATTCCGACGACATCTCCGAAGCGGCGCTGCTCGATGCGGCGGCCGCCACGCGTACCATCGCGCGGGCCGGTGCCGGCAAGGTCAAGGTGGCCGGCGGCCTCAGCCAGGTGGGCGGCCGTTCGCTGTACCTGCCGCACGATCCGTTGACGTCGCTGGATGCGGCAGCCAAAGTCAAGTTGCTGGAGCGCGTGGAAAAGATCGCCCGCGCCAAGGATCCCCGCGTGGTGCAGGTGATGGCCGGCCTGGCCGGCGAATACGACGTGGTGCTGGTGGTGCGCAGCGACGGCGTGCTGGCGGCGGACATCCGCCCGCTGGTGCGCGTGTCGGTGACGGTGATCGTCGAACAGGACGGCCGGCGCGAGATGGGCTCGTCCGGCGGCGGCGGCCGCTACGACTACGGCTACTTCACCGACGAACTGCTGACGCGCTATGCCGACGAGGCCGTCAACGGCGCGCTGGTGAACCTGGATGCGCGGCCCGCGCCGGCCGGCCCGATGACCGTCGTGCTGGGCCCGGGCTGGCCCGGCATCCTGCTGCACGAAGCGATCGGCCATGGCCTCGAGGGCGACTTCAACCGCAAGGGCTCGTCCACGTTTGCCGGCCGCATCGGCGAGCGCGTGGCGGCCAAGGGCGTCACCGTCGTCGACGACGGCACGCTGGCGGACCGCCGCGGCTCGCTGAACATCGACGACGAAGGCAACCCGACGCAGTGCACGACGCTGATCGAGGACGGCATCCTGCGCGGCTACATCCAGGACACGATGAATGCGCGCCTGATGAAGATGCCGGTGACGGGCAACGCCCGCCGCGAATCGTTCGCGCACCTGCCGATGCCGCGCATGACGAACACCTACATGCTGGCCGGCGACAAGGACCCGGCGGAGATCCTCGCCTCGGTGAAGAACGGCCTGTACGCGGTGAACTTCGGCGGCGGCCAGGTGGACATCACCAACGGCAAGTTCGTGTTCTCCGCCAGCGAAGCGTACATGATCGAAAACGGCAAGGTCACCTACCCGGTGAAAGGCGCCACGCTGATCGGCAACGGCCCGGAAGTGCTGAACCGCGTGTCGATGATCGGCAACGACATGCAGCTCGACCCGGGCGTGGGCGTCTGCGGCAAGGAAGGCCAGAGCGTCCCCGTCGGCGTGGGCCAGCCGACGCTGCGCATCGATGGCGTGACCGTGGGCGGCACGGCCTAACCGCCACCACTGCCGCGACTGTTGCCAGAAAACCGGTGACAGGCTCTAATGCCACTTAGTTAGCA
>DKJA01000031.1:31758-35300 GCA_002454505.1 Oxalobacteraceae bacterium UBA6704 | reverse complement strand
TGTGAAGTAAGCATTACGCCGGGGACAGTCCCCGCATGGGGACTGTCCCCTCGGTTGCTGTCGGCTTCTTGAGCGGCAGAAGAAGGTTCGGGCCCAGGCCGAATATCTCAGTGATGGTGCCCATGTGCGTGGCCGTGGTCATGCCCATGATCGTGATGCGCATGGTCGTGATGTTCGTGCCCATGCTCCTCATGCCCCGCCGGCTGCAGGCAGCAGGCATGGGCCGTCGTCCCCTGTTCCATCTGCAGCGTGCTGTGATGGATCGAAAAATCTTCGCGCAGGCGGCGCGCGATATCGTCCATCGCCGCATCGCCCACATAGCCTTCCGGCATCACCAGGTGGGCCGTCAGCGCCGTTTCCGTCGTGCTCATCGACCAGATGTGCAGGTCGTGCACGCCCGTCACGCCAGGCTGCCCGCGCAGGAACTGTTCCACCCTGGCCGGATCGACCTTGTCCGGCACGGCCGCCATCATCATCCGCAGCGATTCCTTCAGCAGCGACCACGTGCTCAGCACGATCAGCGCGACGATGGCCATGCTGACCAGTGGATCCAGCCAGCTCCAGCCCGAGAATGCCACGGCCAGGCCGGAAACCAGCACGCCCAGCGAGATCGCCGCATCGGCCGCCAGGTGCAGGTAGGCGCCGCGGATATTGATGTCGTCCTTGCTGCCGGCCATGAACAGCCAGGCCGAGAAGCCGTTGATGGCGATGCCGATCGCCGCCACCACCGACACCGTCGGCCCGTGCACCGGCTCCGGGTGAATCAGCTGCAATACCGCCTCGAACGCGATTGCGCCGCAGGCCGCCATCAGCAGCATGCCGTTGAACAGCGCGGCCAGCATCGAGCTGCTGCGCAAGCCATAGGTGTAGCGGCGCGACGGTTCGCGTTTCGCCAGGATCGCGGCGCCCCAGGCCAGCATCAGCCCCAGCACGTCCGACAGATTGTGCCCCGCATCGGCCATCAGCGCGGTGGAATTGGCGACGAAGCCGTAGCCGAATTCCACGGCAACGAACACCGCATTCAGGACGATGGCGATGGCGAACGCGCGGCCATGGCTGACGGGATCGCCGTGATGGTGGTGATGCCCGTGGCTGTGATCGTGGTGGTGGTGACCGCTCATACATCGCTCCCGGTGGCAGGTTCGGCGATATGTTCGAGCATGTCGCGCAGGACGCCGCTGATGTGCGCATCGGCGGTGGAATAGAACACCTGCTTGCCCTGCCGCTCGGCCTTGACGATGCGGGCGGCGCGCAGCAGGCGCAGGTGGTGGCTTACCAGCGAGCTGGACAGTTCTAATGTGGCGGCAATGTCGCTGACGGCGATCGGCGCGGCCACGCAGGCCAGCACGATGCGCAGACGGGTGGGGTCGCCAAGGAGGTGGAACAGGTCCGCCAGCTGGGCGACGGATTCTTCGTGGATCGTTTCAACGGACATGGCAACGCCTTGAGGACACTCATCGATAACATGTGAACAGGTATTCACATGTTATCGAAAGCAGCCATTCCGTGCAAGGGCAAACGAATCAGCGGTCGATCGGCAGCGGCGCGTTCGCGGCAACCAGTCCCTCGGCGCGCAGCTCGTTCCAGAATGCCGCAGGAATATGCGCCCGCAATGCCGCGTGATCCTCGGCGATGCGGTCCGGCTTGCTGGCGCCGGGGATCACGGCCGCGCTGGCCGGGTGCGCCAGCGAGAACTGCAGCGCGGCGGCCTTGATGGGCACGTCATGACGGGCGGCCAGCGCCTTGATCCGCTCGACCCGGGCCACGATTTCCGGTGACGCTGCGGCATATTCGAAATGGCTGCCGCCGGCCAGGATGCCGGAGCTGTACGGGCCGCCGATGATGATGTCGACACCTTGCGCCTGCGCCGCCGGCATCAGCCGCTGCAGCGCGGTGGCGTGGTCGAGCAGCGTGTAGCGGCCGGCCAGCAGCATGCCGTCCGGCTGCACGTCGGCCAGCGCCAGCGTCAGCTCGATGGGTTCCACGCGGTTCACGCCCAGGCCCCAGCCCTTGATGACGCCTTCGTCGCGCAGGCGGGACAGCGCCACCATCGCACCGGTGCGGGCGCTTTCGAACTGGGCCAGCCAGCCGTCGCCGTAGAAATCCTGGGCGATGTCGTGGATCCACACGAAGTCGAGGCGGTCCGTTCCGAGGCGTTTCAGGCTGTCCTCGATCGAGCGCAGCGTGCCGTCGGCCGAGTAGTCGTAGACGATCTTGTTGGGCCGCCCGAACTGGAACAGGCCGCCTTTTTCGCCGAAGTCGCGCGCACCCGTTTCCACCTCGTCGAGCACGATGCGGCCCACCTTGGTGCTCAGCACGTAGTCGTCGCGCTGGTGTTTGGCCAGCTCGCGCCCCAGCCGGATCTCGGCCAGGCCGGCGCCGTAGAAGGGGGCCGTGTCGAACAGGCGGGTGCCCGCATCCCAGGCGGCGGCCAGCGTCGCCGCCGCTTCGTCTTCGGGGATGTTGCGGAACATATTGCCCATCGGTGCGGTGCCGAAACCCAGCACGGCGCCGGCCGGCAGTTTGTCTTTGATGCTCATCGTGCGACTCCTGGAAAGTGGTAGAGATGCCAGTCTAGGTAGCCGAGTTAAGTCTGTCCAAGATATAATTTGCACGAGTTAAGACCCTGGGAGTCTCATATGCTGGACTTGCGTCAGCTGAACTATTTTGTCGTGGTGGCCGAGGAGGAGCACGTGGGCCGCGCAGCGGAACGGCTGCACATTTCGCAGTCGCCGCTCAGCCGGCAGATCGCCCAACTGGAGGAAAAGCTGGGGCTGGTGCTGTTCGAACGCACGCAGCAGCGCATTCGGCTTACCGCAGACGGCCGCGTTTTCCTGGCCGAAGCCAAGGCGTTCCTGGTCCATGCCAGCCGTCTGGAATCGATGGCGCGCCGCCTCGGCCGCGGCGACGAGGGCGGCCTGTGCATCGGCTACGTGGACAGTGCGATGCATGCGGGCGTATTGCCCGCCGCGTTGCGGCGGTTGCGGAACGAACGGCCGGCGATCCACATCGCGCTGTACAACCACGAGAGTGCCGCGCAGCTGGAAGGCCTGCGGCAGCGCAGCCTGGACGTGGCCCTGCTGTGCGAACCCGTGAGCGAGAACGATCCGGATTTGACGGCCGTGCAGGTGCTGGACGAACCAATGCTGCTGGCGCTGCCGGCCGGCCATCCGCTCGCCGCCCTCGACGAGATTTCAGCGGCCGACCTGGCGGCGCAGAAATGGATCGGTACGGCGCAGAAGGATGGGATCGGCGGCCAGAAAAGTTTCGTGGCCGCGTGTGCGCGGGCCGGCTTCGTGCCCGAGCTGGCGCTGGAAGCGGCCGAGACGGTGACGGCGCTGGGCCTGGTGGCCGCGAATCTTGGCATCACGATGGTGCAGGCCAGCCTGCGGCAGCAGGCGCCCGATGGCGTCGTGCTGCGCGAGCTGCCGTGGTTCGATTACCGGATGCCGATGTGGGTGGCGTGGCATCGGGTCACGCTGCGGCCGGTGGTGGCGTATTTCCGCGGGCTGCTGCATCCGATGACAGGCTCTTTATTCGAG
>DKJA01000031.1:0-31591 GCA_002454505.1 Oxalobacteraceae bacterium UBA6704 | reverse complement strand
CTCGAATAAAGAGCCTGTCACCTGAGTCCTCTACGGCTTCTGCATCTCCGCCTGCACCGCAGCGCGCGTCTTCGCATCCAGCCGCGGCAGCGCGCGGTCCAGTTTCTGCGCCGCGGCCAGCGCTTCGATCTGCGCGGCGGACAGCGGCGCCGGCACCGTCACCGGCGCCACGGCAGCCGGCTGGAAGAACAGCGCCTGGCCGGTCAGCGTGAGAATCGCGCCCAGCACGGCGGCACCGGCGGCAATGCCGATCACGCGCAGTTCGCGCGGCGGCAGTGCGATGCTTTGCGTGGCGATCGGCTTGACGGGCGCAGCCGGCGTCGGCACGTAGGGCGCCGGCGTGACGGCCGGCTCGAACTCGGACACCGGCGGCGCGGGCGGCGGCAGCGCACCGGCCGCCTGGCGCGCCTGCTGCGCCAGTTCCAGCGAAGCGGCATCGATGCGTTCGATGTGGCGTTCCACCGCTTCGGCCAGCACGGCCTCGTTCAGCGCGACGAGCGCGAAGATGGGATCGTCGACATCGACCTTGACGCCGGTTTTTTCAAAGACGAGGCTGCGCAGCTTGTTCTGGTCCATGCCGCCCCCGTTACCAGTTGACGCGGTCCAGCTGCTCGAACAGGTCGCGGAACACGACCTTGATGCGCTGCTTTTCCATCACGTTGAACTTGTCGCTGGATTTCACTTCATCGGCCGTCATGCGCGCCGTGTTCATCTTCTTCACGTCCGCGCCGAAGGTGTCGGCATTGCGCTGCGCCAGCACGATGCGGCCCTGCACGCGGCCGGCGTGTTCCGAATACGTCTGCGATTCCACGAAGGCCTTGCCGGAGGCGGACTGCAGCATGCCGAAGTGTTCGTTTTCCCACAGCACCAGCGGCACGTCGGTGGATTTCGCCGTGGAGACAAAACCCATCGCCGTGTCGTGCAGCGTGTCGCCGCCGCCGACGATGGTGTGGATGTACACCTTGCGGCCGGAATCCTTCAGCAGGTCGAAGCAGTGGTTTTCCAGCAGGTAGGCCAGCAGGGGGCTGAACGTGTTGGCGCCGTTGTCGATGACGCAGTTGCCGTCTTCCTCGAGGATGTCGATCATCAGCGCGTCGAAGCGTTTCGGGTCGATCGTGCGTGCTTCCGTCATCACCGGGATGTGCTTGACGCCCAGTGCCTTGTAGCGCGAGAAAGTGGTGTTCTCCTGGTCCGTGTCGTAGCAGCGCAGCGGGCCGTCGTCCTTCGACTTGAGCCACTGCGCCAGGATCGTCGAGACGAGGGTCTTGCCGATGCCGCCTTTACCCTGCAGGATGAAATGTACCGAATTTTGCATCGAATTTTGCATCAACTGAGCTCCCGAAATGCTTTCTGGAATGTTTTTGGTACGCGAAACTATACATGGGGCGCGCGCGGGAGAGCGAAAAATCGTCGGCGGGGAGGGGGGAGGGGCGGGGAGCGGGTGCCCGCGGCGGGCACCCGGAACAGCGTGCGACGTCAGTCGATGAAGCGGAGCAGGCCTTGCAAGGCGTGGGCGACCGTCTGTTCGCGCACCGCGCGGCGGTCGCCGGAGAACACCAGGCGTTCCGTGTGCACGGTGTCGCCATTGGCCCAGCCGAAGCAGACGGTGCCGACCGGCTTGCCCGGCACGGCGCCGGTGGGGCCGGCGATGCCCGTGGTGGAGATGGCCACGTCGGCATTGCTGTTGCCCAGCGCGCCCTGGGCCATCGCGGCGGCCACTTCCTCGCTGACGCTGCCGAACTGGGCCATCAGCGCATCGGGCACTTCCAGCAGTTCCGTCTTCGACGCGTTCGAATAGGTGACGAAACCGCAGTCGAACCAGCCGGTGGAGCCGGCGATCTCGGTGACCGCCTGCGACACGCCGCCGCCGGTACACGATTCGGCAGTGGCCAGCAGCAATCCTTTTTCGTGCAAGGCACGGCCCACCCGGGCGGCCAGTTCGTCGATGTCCGTACTCACGTGCTGCTCCTTTGGCAAAGAATCCGGTTCCATTCTAGCGCGCGGTTCCGGCAACCGGCCACGCGCAAGGAAAAAAAGTGCCGGGCGCGCGGCTTGCATCAACGACGCGCTGTGCGCGCACGCTCGTCGGTAGAATGGCCTGACATCAATGGGCGCTGGCGGTTACGTGGAAGATCGAAGGTTCACCCGGCGACGGCTGTTCGCCGTCGCGGTCGCCGCGGCCGGGCTGCCGGCCCTGCTGCCGGCGCGCGCCGCGGCCGCTCCCGCAGCGGGCGACCTGGAGCGCCAGGTGAAGGCCGCCTTCCTGTACCGGTTCGGCGGCTTCGTCGAGTGGCCGACCGGCACCTTCGCGCGGGCCGACAGCCCGCTCGTCATCGGCTGCGACGGCGACGATGGGCTGGCCGGCGTGCTGGCCCGCACCGTTGCCGGCCGGACCATCGGCGGGCGCGTCGTGCAGGCCGTGCGGCTGGGCCGCGATGGGCCTGCCGCCCACATCGTGTTCGTCGGCGGCGGCAACAAGCCGGCCGCCCGCGAGCGGCTGGACGGCTGCCGCCACCGCGCCGTGCTGACGGTGTCCGACGACGGCGACGTGCACGGCATGGGCAGCGTGATCAATTTCCTCGTCGTCGACGCGCGCGTGCGCTTCGAAGTGTCGCTGGCCGCCGCCGGCGCGGCCGGGCTGCAGATCAGCGCGCGGATGCTGTCCGCCGCCTACCGCGTGCAGCCGGGAGGTGCCGCATGATCAGGCGCCGTTTCCGATTGCGCTCGCTGCGCCACAAGCTGATGATCGTCATCGCGGTGGTGATGCTGCCGGCCGTGCTGGTGTCGATCGGCACGATCGTCGCTTACGATCTGCATGTGTATCACCAGACCATCCGCGGCGACCTGGCCACGCAGGCCGAGCTGCTGGGCCACATGAGCGCGCCCGCGCTGGCCTTCGACGACCGCCGGCTGGCCCACGAGAACCTGGGCCTGCTGCGGCTGCGGCCCAAGGTGGGGGCCGGCGCGATCTACGACGCGCAGGGCCGGCTGTTTGCGCGCTACACGGTGCGCGGCGATGCGGCCGCGGTACCGGCGGTGCCGGGGCCGGAAGGCTTTCGCTTCGAAGGCGGCAAGCTGACGCTGTTCCGGCCGATCCGCGAGAGCGGGGGCAACAGCGCCGGGAACAACGACGGCACCGGCGAGCTGCTGGGCACCGTCTACCTGCGCGCCGATTATGAGATGGCCGACCGCGTGCTGGACTACCTGCTGATCGGCGTGCTGGCCGGGCTGCTGGCGCTGCTGGCCGCGTGGCTGGTCAGCCGGCGGCTGGGCAGGATCATCACGCAGCCGATCCTCAACATCGCCCACGTGGCGCGCGACGTGGTGGCCACCGGCGACGTGTCGCGCCGCGCCGAGCGGCTGGGCCAGGACGAGGTGGCCGAACTGGCCGATTCGTTCAACCTGATGCTGGCCGGGATCGAGAGCCGCAAGCGCGAGCTGGAAACGTCGAACCGCGAGATCGTCCGCGAGGCCGAGCGGCGCAGCGAGGCGCAGCAGGAGGTGATGCGGCTGAACCAGGAGCTGGAGCAGCGCGTGCACGAACGCACGCTGCAGCTGGAACTGGCCAACGGCGAGCTGGCGATGGCGATGGAAGAGGCGAAAAGCGCCAACCAGGCCAAGTCCGCATTCCTGTCGTCGATGAGCCACGAGCTGCGCACGCCGCTCAATGCGATCCTCGGCTTCGCGCAGATCCTTACCTCCGACAAGCTGCCTTCCACGCTGGTGCAGAAGAAGGAATTCGCCAACCACATCCTCAAGTCGGGCCGCCACCTGCTCACGCTGATCAACGAGATCCTCGACCTGGCCAAGATCGAATCGGGCACGGTGGCGCTGTCGCTGGAACCGGTGGCGCTGCCGGACCTGCTGCAGGAATGCGAGACGATGATGGCGCCGCTGGCCGGCCAGCGGGGCATCCGCATGCTGTTCCCGGCCGCCTGCGTGGCCAACGTGACGGCCGACCGCACCCGCCTGAAGCAGGTGCTGCTGAACCTGTTGTCGAATGCGATCAAGTACAACCGGGAGGGCGGCGCCGTGGTCGTCGACTGCAGCGCCGGCGACGCGGGCCGCCTGCGCATCGTCGTCCAGGACACCGGCATGGGCCTGCGCCCCGAACAGCTGCCGCTGCTGTTCCAGCCGTTCAACCGGCTGGGCCAGGAAAGCGGCGCGGAAGAGGGCACCGGCATCGGCCTCGTCGTCACCAAGCGGCTCGTCGAACTGATGGGCGGCACGATCGGCGTGGCCAGCAGCCTGGGTGCGGGCAGCATGTTCTGGGTCGAGCTGCAGACGACCGATCCGGTGGTGCTGCCGCCGCATGCGCCGGTGGTGCCGCCGCCGCCCAGCGCGCCGCCCGCGCCCGATGGCCTGACGCTGCTGTACGTGGAAGACAACCCGGCCAACCTGAACCTGGTGCAGGAAATCGTCCGCTTCCGCCCCGGCCTGCGGCTGCTGACGGCGCCCGACGGCCAGCTGGGCATCGCGCTGGCGCGGGCCCACCTGCCGGACCTGATCCTGATGGACATCAACCTGCCCGGCATCGACGGCGTGGAGGCGCTGCGGCTGCTGCGCGCCGACCCGCAGACGGCGCACATTCCGGTGATCGCGCTGACGGCCAATGCAATGCCGCGCGACATCGAACGGGGAATTGCGGCAGGATTCTTCCGTTACCTGATCAAGCCGATCAATATCGATGAATTCACCGAGGCGATCAACGGCACGCTGGCCAGGCTGAAGGAGCCGCGGCGCCGGTAAAGGCAGCGATCAGAAGTCAAACAAGGGGAACCAATGATCAGCCGGGCCGACATCCTCAACGCCAGCATCCTCATCGTCGACGACCAGCCCGTCAACGTGCAGCTGCTGGAGTATCTGCTGCAATCGACGGGCTACACGCGCGTCAGTTCCACCACCGATCCGCGCGTGGTGGTGCCGTGGCACGAACAGTACAACTACGACATCATCATCCTCGACCTGCAGATGCCCGGCATGGACGGTTTCGCCGTGATGCAGGCGCTGCGCCCGCTGGAGGCGGACGGCTACCTGCCCGTGCTGGTGGTCACCGCCGATCCGGACAAGAAGCAGCCGGCGCTCGATGCGGGCGCGCGCGACTTCGTCAGCAAGCCGTTCGATCCGGTCGAGGTGCTGACGCGCATCCGCAACCTGATCGAGGTGCGGCTGATGCAGCGCGATGCGAAGTTCCACAACATGGTGCTGGAGCGGACCGTGCGCGAACGGACGGCCGAACTGCAGCGCTTCCGCAGCGCGATGGATGCCACCGCCGACGCCATCTTCCTGATCGACCCGGCGTCGATGCGCTTCGTCGACGTCAACGACGGCGCCTGCCGCATGCTGGGCTATCCGCGCGTGCAGCTGCTGGGCCTGGAGCCGTCGCGCATCGGCCTGGGGCAACGCGACGTGCTGCAGCGGCAGGCCGAAACGGTGCTGGCGGCCAGCATCGAAGCGCGTGCGCCGGCGCTGTTCGAGGCCGAGCTGCTGCGCCACGACCATGCCACGGTGCCCGTCGAAATGTACTGGCAGCTGCAGCAGGGCGACGGCGTGCAGGCCGATGCCCAGCGCACGCTGATCTGCGTGGCGCGCGACATCGCCGAGCGGCGGCTGGCCGAGGAACGGCTGCTGCACATGGCCCATTACGACAGCCTCACCGGCCTGCCGAACCGCACGCTGTTCTACCGCACGCTGGGCGATGCGATCGAGCTGGCGCGCGACAAGGAGTGGCGCATCGTCGTGCTGTTCATCGGCTTGGACCGCTTCAAGAACGTCAACGATTCGCTCGGTGCGGCGATGGGCGACGAGCTGCTGCGCGAATTCTCCAACCGTATCGTGCAGTGCGTGCGCATCCGCGATACGGTGGGCCGGCTGGGCGGCGACGAGTTCGGCCTGATCCTGACGATGACGCGCGACCAGCAGGATGCCGTGCTGGTCGCGAACGAAGTACGCGAGGCCTTGCGCGCGCCGTTCCAGCTGGGTGAGCAGCAGGCGCTGATGACGGCGTCGATCGGCATCGCCGTCTATCCGGACGATGCGGCCGATCCGGAAACGCTGGTCAAGTTCGCCAACACGGCGATGGGGCAGGCGAAGGAAGCAGGCAGCGATGCCTACCGCTTCTTCACGGCCGGCATGAATGTGCAGGTGCTGGCGCGGCTGGACCTGGAAATGGCGCTGCGCCGCGCGCTCGACGAAAACGAACTGGAACTGTACTACCAGCCGAAGGTCAACCTGCACACGGGCCGCATCAGCGGCGCCGAGGCGCTGCTGCGCTGGAACCGGCCGGGCCACGGCATCGTCTATCCGGCCGAATTCGTCGGCGTGCTGGAGGACACGGGCCTGATCGTCCGCGCCGGCAACTGGATCGTCGATACGGCGTGCCGGCAGATCGCCGCGTGGAGCGCGGGGCCGGTGGGGCCGGTGCATATCGCGGTCAACGTGGCGTCGCGCCAGTTCGCCGAAGGCGACCTGGAAAAGGAAGTGGCCGACGCGCTGCAGCGGCACGACGTCGCGCCCGACCTGCTGGAACTGGAGCTGACGGAAACGGCGCTGATGTCGAATGCGGAACGCACCATCGACGTGCTGACCAAGCTGCGCGAACTGGGCGTCAAGGTGGCCATCGACGATTTCGGCACCGGTTACTCGTCGCTGGCCTACCTGCAGCGCTTCCCGATCGACAAGCTGAAGATCGACATCGCCTTCGTGCGCAACATCGTCACCAACCCGAACGATGCGGCCATCGCGCTGGCCATCATCAGCATGGCGCACAGCCTCAAGTTGCGGGTGGTGGCCGAAGGCGTCGAGACGCGCCCGCAGCTGGAATACCTGCGCCGCAACCGCTGCGACGAAGTGCAGGGCTTCTTCTTCAGCCGGCCGTTGAACGCGGCCGACTTCGCCGCGCTGGTGGCCGCCGGCAAGGCGCTGCCGCCCGATCCGAACCAGGCGGTGGAACCGCCGCAGACTTTATTGATCGTGGATGACGACGTCAATGTGCTGTCGTCGCTGCACCGGCTGTTCCGCCGCGACGGCTACCGCATCCTCACCGCCGCCTCGCCCGCCGAAGGGTTCGACCTGCTGGCGCTGCACCCGGTGCAGGTGATCGTCTGCGACCAGCGCATGCCGATCATGAGCGGCACCGAATTCCTCAGCAAGGTGAAGGACATGTACCCGGACACGATCCGCATCATCCTGTCCGGCTACACGGGCCTGGAAGCGATGCTGGACTCGATCAACCGCGGCGCGATCTACCGTTTTTATACGAAGCCGTGGGACGACATCCAGCTGCGCGACAACATCCGGCTGGCGTTCCACCATTACTGGTTGATGCATGGGAGCGGGCGGCATGCCGGCGAGCCGGGTGAGGATCATACGGCGATGGGGGAATAGATGGGGACTGTCCCCGCAGGGGCGGTACGGCGATCCGGCTGTCCCCGGGGTTGTTCTTCTGCATGCGTGCCTGAAAGCTAAAAACAACCCCGGGGACAGTCCCCGTTGGGGACGGTCCCCAGCCGTCACGCCGCGAAGTGATCGAATCCTTCGAGTTTCAATGCCAGCGGCGCGCCATCTGCATCCACCAGCCGCAACCCGCTCTCGGCTTCGATCCGCCCCACGCGCGTAACTTGCGTACCGCATGCGCTACCTGCAGCGATAACCGCCTCGCGATGCAAAGGATCGGCCGTAAAACACAACTCGTAATCGTCGCCGCCGGCCGCGGTAAACGCGCGCCGTAACGCGACATCCTGCGTGGCCAGCACCGGCCCGGCGGGCAGCGCATCCACGTCCAGCGTGGCGCCCACGCGCGAGCGTTCCAGGATGTGACCAAGGTCGCCCACAAGTCCATCCGAGATGTCGATGGCGGCGCGCGCGAGGCGCCGTTCGGCCAGCAGCCGGCCCAGCGGCACGCGCGGCGTCGGCTGGTACAGGCGCGCGGCGGCGGCGTCGCGGGCCGCATCGGCCAGCGTCACTTCACCGCGCAATGCGGCCAGGCCGAGCCGCGCATCGCCCAGCGTGCCGGAGATCCAGATATCGTCGCCGGGCTGCGCGGCATCGCGGCGCAGCGCCGTGCCGTGGGCCACTTCGCCGAAGATCGTGATGCAGATGTTCAGCGGCCCTTTCGTCGTGTCGCCGCCGACCAGTTCGCAGCCGTGGTCGTCCGCCAGCGCAAACAGTCCCGCCGAGAAGCCGGCCAGCCAGTCGCGCTCCGCCGCCGGCAGGGCCAGCGCCAGCGTGAACGCCACCGGTTTCGCGCCCATCGCGGCCAGGTCGGACAGGTTGACGGCCAGGCTCTTGTGGCCGAGGCGGCGCGCGTCTTCGCCGGCAAAGAAGTGACGGCCCTCGACCAGCATGTCCGATGAAATGGCCAGCGACGTGCCGGGCGTGGGCCGCAGCAGCGCGCAGTCGTCGCCGATGCCGAGTTCCGCCTGCCACGCGTGGCCGGGGCGGACGAAGTAGTGTTTGATCAGGTCGAATTCGGAGAGCATGCGGGCATTGTAACGGGACGTTCAGTCGCAGCCGCCGCCACCGCCGTCGCCTCCACCGCCGCCATCGCCGCCGCCGCCATCGCAGGAGCCGCTGTCGCTGCCGCCGCCGCCGTCGGCAGCGAAAGGCACGTAGCCGCCGCTGTCGCCCGTATAGCCCGAGCGGTGCCGCTGCCGCATGGCGTGGGTTGGCGGCGCAGGGCGGGGCCGCGTCCGGTAGCGATGCCAGGCGTCGCGCCCCAGTTTGAAGAGCAGCATGGCGATCAGGATCGCCACGGCAGCCAGGTGCAGCAGGGAGGTGTCGATGAAGTCCATCGTTGGCAAAATCTCCACAGAAGGCATGCTGTCATCATAACGCGCCAACGGACGCTAACTGATAGTAAAACCCGATCAAGCTCCCCTTATCGCCAAGGATTTGCATAAAATAAAACGCTCGTGCGCGAAACTCCCCCTGCATTACATCGTTTACTGCCCGAAACGGTCTGCTAGAATCAGACCATTTTTCGACCGCACAGGAAGGCAGTACAGCAATGGATTCGTCATCTGACAAGAAAGAGGAACTGCGTCAACAACTGCGCCTGGCCGCACTCGAGTACCACGAGTGCCCGCGACCGGGCAAGATCAGCGTGACCCCGACCAAGCAGCTGACGAACCAGCGCGACCTGGCCCTGGCATACTCGCCCGGCGTGGCCGCGCCCTGCGAAGAGATCGTCCTCGATCCGGCGGCCGCCTATAAATACACGGCGCGCGGCAACCTGGTCGCCGTCATCTCGAACGGTACCGCCGTACTGGGCCTGGGCAATATCGGTGCGCTGGCATCGAAGCCCGTCATGGAAGGCAAGGGCGTGCTGTTCAAGAAGTTCGCCGGCATCGACGTGTTCGACATCGAGATCAACGAGCAGGATCCGGACAAGCTGATCGACATCATCGCCGCGCTGGAGCCAACGTTCGGCGGCGTGAACCTGGAAGACATCAAGGCGCCCGAGTGCTTCTACATCGAGCGCGAGCTGCGCAAGCGGATGAAGATCCCCGTCTTCCACGACGACCAGCACGGCACGGCGATCATCGTCGGCGCGGCGATCCTGAACGGCATCTCGCTGGTCGGCAAGAACATCAAGGAATGCAAGCTGGTCGTGTCGGGTGCGGGCGCCGCGGCGCTGGCCTGCCTGGACCTGATCGTCGACCTGGGCTTCCCGATCGAGAACATCTTCGTCACCGACCTGGCCGGCGTCGTCTACCAGGGCCGCGTCGAGCTGATGGACCCGGACAAGGAACGCTTCGCCCGCGAAACGTCGGCCCGCACGCTGGCCGAAGTGATCGACGGCGCGGACATCTTCCTCGGCCTGTCGGCCGGCGGCGTGCTGAAGCAGGACATGGTCCAGCGCATGGCGGCGAAACCGATCATCCTGGCATTGGCCAATCCGAATCCGGAAATCCTGCCGGAAGACGTCAAGGCCGTGCGCGACGACGCCGTCATCTGCACCGGCCGTTCGGACTATCCGAACCAGGTCAACAACGTGCTGTGCTTCCCGTACATCTTCCGCGGCGCCCTCGATTGCGGCGCCACGACGATCACGCGCGAGATGGAAATCGCCGTCGTCCACGCGATCGCCGAGCTGGCCCATGCCGAGCAGTCGGACATCGTCGCCACGACCTACGGTTTCACCAACCTGTCGTTCGGCCCGGAATACCTGATCCCGATGCCGTTCGATCCGCGCCTGCTGATCAAGATCGCACCGGCCGTGGCAAAAGCGGCCCAGGAATCCGGCGTCGCGTCCCGGCCGATCCAGGACCTGGAAGCGTATGCCGACAGCCTGCAGCAGTTCGTCTACCGCAGCGGCACGTTCATGAAGCCGCTGTTCACCAAGGCCAAGGGCACCCATCCGGACCTGAAGCGCATCGTCTACGCCGAGGGCGAAGAAGAGCGCGTGCTGCGCGCCGTGCAGGTGGTGGTCGACGAGCGCCTGGCGCGCCCGATCCTCGTCGGCCGTCCGGCCGTGCTGGAAACGCGCATCCAGAAGTTCGGCCTGCGCCTGAAGCTGGGCGTCGACTTCGACATCATCAACCCGGACTACGACGACCGCTACCGCGATTACTGGACCGCCTACTACGAACTCACCAACCGCAAGGGCGTGACGGAAGAGTGGGCCAAGCTGGAAATGCGCCGCCGCCACACGCTGATCGGCGCGATGATGATCAAGAAGGGCGATGCCGACGGCATGATCTGCGGCACCTTCGGCACCACCCAGCTGCACCTGCACTACATCGACCAGGTGCTGGGCAAGCGCGAAGGCGCCAACGTGTACGCGGCGATGAACGTGCTGGTGCTGCCTGAGCGCCAGCTGGTGATGGTGGACACGCACGTCAACGAGAACCCGAACGCCGAACAGCTGGCCGAGATCACCATCATGGCCGCGGAAGAGATGCGCCGCTTCGGGCTGCAGCCTTCGGCCGCGCTGCTGTCGCACTCGAACTTCGGTTCGTCGAACAGCGAATCGGCGCGGAAAATGCGCGCCGCGCTGAAGCTGATCCAGGAACGCGCGCCGGACCTGGAAGTCGATGGCGAGATGCATGGCGACACGGCCCTCGACACCAAGCTGCGCAAGAAGCTGATGCCGAACTCGCGCCTGGAACGCGACGCCAACCTGCTGGTGGCGCCGAACATCGAGTCCGCCAACATCGCCTACAACCTCGTCAAGACGGCGGCCGGCAACGGCATCGCCATCGGCCCGATCCTGCTGGGCTGCGCGGCACCGGTGCACATCCTGACGCCGTCGGCCACCGTGCGCCGCATCGTCAACATGACGGCGCTGTGCGTCGTCGATGTGGTGGCGCAGCGGAACAAGGGCTGATTGGTGGGGGACTGTCCCAGCAAGGGACTGTCCCCTCGGTTGTTCTTGATTTTTATTGAAGCATCAACAAACGGCAGAACAGGGGACAGTCCCTTGCAGGGACAGTCCCCAATCCCATGACCGATCTCCTCCTCGCCATCTTCCACCACCTGATCGTCTTCGGTCTCGTCGCCGCGCTGGCGGCGGAGCTGGCGCTGATGCGGCCGGCCGCGATGTCGGCCCACACGGTGCGCCTGCTGGGCCGCTTCGATGCCGCCTACGGCCTGCTGGCGCTGGCCATCCTCATCGTCGGCTTCTCCCGCGTCTTCCACGGCGCGAAAGGCCCTGACTTCTACCTGCACAATCCCGTCTTCTGGCTCAAGGTCGGCGCGTTCGCCGTGATGGGCCTGCTGTCGATCAAGCCCACGCTGCGCATCCGCGCGTGGGTGAAAAGCCAGAAAGCCGACGCCGCCTTCGTGCCGCCCGCCGCCGAGGTGGCGGCGCAGCGCCGGCAGATGATGTTCTCGATCCACGTGTTCGTCATCGTGCCCGTTGCCGCCGCGATGATGGCCCGCGGCGTCGGCCTCGGCTGAGCCGGCGCACTCTCCAGCTCGTGTCCACTTCGCCCCCTGTGGTGCCTGACACCAGGGTGGACACGGGCTCGGCTGTAGCGAATAAGTTGCGCTGTAACAAGATGTAATTGTTGTAATCCGCCTGCCGCGTGTGGCCGGCCCGACAATACGCCTCTGTTACAATGTCCGGCTTTCCCGGTAACTTTCTGGACACCCGATCATCATGCAAAACACCAAACGCGCCCTGGTAACGGGCATTTCCGGCCAGGATGGCGCCTACCTGGCGCAGCTGCTCCTCGAGAAGGGCTATGAAGTCACCGGCACGTTCCGTCGCACCAGCTCCGTCAACTTCTGGCGCATCGAAGAACTGGGCATCCAGAACCACCCGAACCTGAAACTGGTCGAGCACGACCTGACCGACCTGTCGTCGTCGATCCGCCTGCTGCAGAAGGGCCAGTTCCACGAGATCTACAACCTGGCGGCGCAGAGCTTCGTCGGCGTGTCGTTCGAACAGCCTGTCACGACGGCCGAGATCACCGGCATCGGCGCGGTGAACCTGCTGGAAGCGATCCGCATCGTCGATCCGAAGATCCGCTTCTACCAGGCGTCCACGTCCGAGATGTTCGGCAAGGTGCAGGCGATCCCGCAGAAGGAAGACACGCCGTTCTATCCGCGCAGCCCGTACGGTGTGGCCAAGCTGTACGCGCACTGGATGACGGTCAACTACCGCGAGTCGTACGGCATCTTCGGCTCGTCCGGCATCCTGTTCAACCACGAGTCGCCGCTGCGCGGCCGCGAGTTCGTCACCCGCAAAATCACCGACTCGGTCGCCAAGATCAAGCTGGGCAAGCTGGAGACGATGGAGCTGGGTAATCTGGACGCCAAGCGCGACTGGGGCTTCGCCAAGGAATACGTGGAAGGCATGTGGCGCATCCTGCAGGCCGACCAGCCCAACACCTATGTGCTGGCCACCAACCGCACCGAGACCGTGCGCGACTTCGTGACGATGGCGTTCAAGGCCGCCGGCATCGCGATCGAGTGGCAGGGCAGCGCCGAGAACGAAACGGGCCACGATGCGCAGACAGGCAAGGTGCTGGTGCGCGTCAGCGAGAAATTCTACCGCCCGGCCGAAGTGGAGCTGCTGATCGGCGATCCGGCCAAGGCCAGGAAGGAACTGGGCTGGGAGCCGAAGACCACGCTGGAAGAGCTGTGCCAGATGATGGTCGATGCCGACCTGCGCCGCAACACGGCCGGCTTCTCGTTCTGACATGACAGCCGCATTGCCGTTGCTGTCTTCGGCGCGCGAAGGCTCGGGCCGGCGCGCACTGGTGACGGGCCTGGCCGGCTTCACGGGCCGCTACGTCGAAGCCGAACTGCAATCTGCCGGCTATGACGTGGTTGGCCTGCTGGATGCGGCCGCGCAGCCGGTGGACCTGACCGACCGCGCCGCCGTGGCCGCCGCCGTGCAGCACCTGCAGCCGGACGTCGTGGTGCACCTGGCCGCCATCGCCTTCGTCGCGCACAGCGACGTGGAGCAGATGTACAAGGTCAACGTGGTCGGCACGCGCAACCTGCTCGAGGCGCTGGCCGCGCTGCCGAAGAAGCCTTCGGCGGTGCTGGTCGCTTCGTCGGCCAATATCTACGGCAATACCGACGTGGCAGTGATCCACGAAGACGTGCCGGCCGCGCCCGCCAACGATTACGCCGTCAGCAAGCTGGCGATGGAATACATGGCGCGGCTGTGGGCGGACAAGCTGCCGGTCATCGTCGTCCGCCCGTTCAACTACACGGGCGTCGGGCAGGCGGAGAACTTCCTGCTGCCGAAGATCGTCGCCCATTTCAAACGCCGCGAAGCGCGCATCGAGCTGGGCAACCTGCACGTGTGGCGCGATTTCTCCGACGTGCGCGTGGTCGCCGCCAGCTACCGCCACCTGCTCGCCGGCGGTGCCGCCAATGCCGGCCAGGCGTTCAATGTCAGCTCCGGCAAGGCCTATTCGCTGGGCGAGGCGCTGGACATGATGGCCGACATCGCCGGCTACCGAATCGATGTGCACGTCAACCCCGCGTTCGTGCGGGCCAACGAGGTGGTGCGCCTGACGGGCGACAACCGCCGCCTGCAGGCCGCCGTCGGCACCATCGAGCCGCCGCCGCTCGCGCACACACTGCGCTGGATGTACGAGGCGTGACCATCCGGGTCGGCCTGTCCGCCACGACGACCGAACCCGGTCTGACCGGCGGGCGCCTCGACGGCATCGGCGTCTACACCCGCGCCTTGCTGCACGAACTGCCGCAGGCCGGCGTGACCGTGGCGCCGTATTCGTTCGGCCCGGCGGCGCAGCTGTCCGTCGGCGCGCCGATGCCGCATTCCTTCCCCGTCAGTACGTTGCGCGACCTCGTGCTGCCGCAAGCCGTGCGCGCGCACATGGACGTGGACCTGGTGCATGCCACCGACTACCGCATCGTGCGGATGGACCGGCCCATCGTCGCCACGCTGCACGATGCGCTGCCGATCGCCCATCCCGAATGGTGCAGCCCGAAGGCGCGCCGGCTGAAGAACTGGCTGCAGGTGAAGGCCGCCCGCAAGGCCGATCACGTGATCGCCGTCAGCCAGTACGCGGTGGCCGAGCTGGTGGAATGCTTCGGCGTGGACGAGCACCGCATCAGCGTGGTGCCGAACGGCGTCGACGAGGAATGGCTCGATGCGCCGGATCCGGCCGCCGTGGCGGCCACGCTGGATCATTACAACCTGCGGCCCGGTTACTTCCTCACCGTCGGCACGCTGCAGCCGCGCAAGAACGCCGGCCGCCTGCTGGAAGCGTATCTCGCGCTGCCGGCCAGCGTGCGCTCGCAGCGGCAGCTGGTCATCGTCGGCGCGCCGGGCTGGCGCTGCGAGGAACTGCTGGCGCAGATCAGGGGCGCGCAGCAGAACGGCGAAAACGTCGTGTGGCTGAGCCGCCTGACCAGTGCCGGCGAACTGCGTCACGTGTATGCGGGCGCCGGCGTGTTTGCCTTCCCGTCGCTGTACGAAGGCTTCGGCATTCCCGTCGTCGAGGCGTTCGCGTCCGGCGTGCCGGTGCTCGCGTCGAACACGACGTCGGTGCCGGAAGTGACGGCCGGCGCGGCGGTCGATGTCGATCCCCTGTCCGTGCCGGAGATCGGCGCGGCGATGCTGGAACTGGCGCGCGACGAAGCGCTGCGCCACCGCTGCATCGCCGCCGGCAAGGTCCGCGCCGTCGCACTGACGTGGCGCGAGACGGCCCGCAAGACCGTCGATGTGTATCGCGCCATCCTGCGTCAATCCACCCTGAAGTAATCCGAACAGATCGTCCGAAGCCCATGCGCGTCCTCCATTTCTACAAGACTTATTATCCCGATTCGTGGGGCGGCGTCGAACAGGCGATCCGCCAGATGTGCGTGGGCACGGGGCGGCTGGGCGTGACGAACGAAGTGCTGACGCTGACGCGGCACGGCGGGCCGGCGCGGCTGGAATTCGAAGGCCACCTGGTGCACCGCGTGCCGCAGGATATCGAGATCGCCTCGAACGCGATGTCGTTCGGCGCCGTGCGCCGGCTGGCCGAACTGGCCCGCGATGCCGACATCGTGCACTACCACTTCCCGTGGCCGTTCGGCGACCTGGCGCACTTCCTTGCGCGCGTGAAGAAGCCGTCGGTGGTCACCTACCACTCCGACATCGTGCGCCAGAAAACGCTGCTCAAGCTGTACTCGCCGCTGATGCATCATTTCCTGGCGAACGTCGATGCGATCGTGGCCACGTCGCCGAATTATTTCGCCTCGTCCGACGTGCTGCGCCGCTACGGCGACAAGGTGCGCGCCATCCCGTTCGGCCTGGACAAGACCACCTACCCGCAGCCGCCGGCGGAGCGGCTGGCGCACTGGCGCGAGCGGGTGGGCGAGCGGTTCTTCCTGTTCGTCGGCGTGCTGCGCTACTACAAGGGCCTGCACATCCTGCTCGACGCGATGGCCCGGCTTGATTATCCGGTAGTGATCGTCGGCGCCGGCCCGATCGAGAACGAGCTGAAGGAACATGCCCGCCGCCTGGGCCTGACGCACGTGCTGTTCGTCGGTGCCGTCGACGAGCTGGACAAGGTGGCGCTGCTGACGCTGTGCTACGCGCTGGCCTTCCCGTCGCACCTGCGCTCGGAAGCATTCGGCATCTCGCTGCTGGAAGGGGCGATGTTCGGCAAGCCGATGATCTCCAGCGAGATCGGCACGGGTACCAGCTACATCAATATCGACGGCGACACAGGCCTGGTGGTGCCGCCCAGCGACGCGGCCGCGTTCGGCGCGGCGATGCGGCAGTTGTGGGAAAACCCGGACATGGCCGCCGCGATGGGGCAGCGCGCAGGGGAGCGCTACAGGGAGCTGTTCACGGCCGAAAAAATGGCCGGGGATTACGTGGACCTGTACAAGGATGTCTTGCACCGAAATGTATTGAGCCGCTCGCAACGATCGCGCTCGGCTTGATCCACATCAAAGATCCAGATTGATTCATCGCCAACAATAGGCACGGGTTTTCGCTGCCGCCGCGGTCTGCTTTCTCCAAAGTGCGGCGCAACAACGTGGTGGTGGCGGAGCCCGCTTCGGGAACTGTCCCCGGCTTGTTGGGGACTGTCCCCGGGGTTGTTTTTCTGCTTAACGACAAGCAAAGCTAAGAACAACCCCGGGGACAGTCCCCCTTGGGGACAGTCCCCTAAGCCGCCAGCGCCGTATGCGTCTCGGCGAACTTGTCCTTGATCTCGCACACCTGCGGCAGCAGCGTGATGAACAGGTCCACCAGCGCCGGATCGAAGTGCTTGCCGCGCTGTTCCTCCAGCAGTTTGACCGCATCGGCCACCGGCCACGCCTTTTTATACGGGCGTTCCGACGTCAGCGCATCGAACACGTCGGCAATCGCGCAGATGCGCCCTTCGACGGGAATCGCTGCGCCGGCCAGGCCGTTCGGGTAGCCGCTGCCGTCCCATTTCTCGTGGTGGGTCAGCGCGATGTTGCGGGCCAGCTTCAGCATGCCGTGCGCGTGCTCGCCGATGATCTCGGCGCCGATCCGCGCGTGCGACTGCATGACGGCCCATTCGTCCTTGTCCAGCGGGCCCGGTTTCTGCAGGATGCTGTCGGGGATGCCGATCTTGCCCACGTCGTGCATCGGCGCCGCGTGCAGCAGGTCGTCCGCCTCCGCCTCGCTCATGCCGTTGGCGATGCCCAGCAGCCGCGAATAATGGCTCATGCGGATCACGTGCATGCCCGTTTCGTTGTCCTTGTATTCCGACGCGAGGCCCAGCCGCTGGACGATCTGCAGCCGGGTTTCCTTCAGCTCGTCCAGCCGCACCAGCGACAGGTGGGTGCGCACGCGGGCCCGCACGATCGGCGGGCTGACCGGCTTGGTGATGTAGTCGACGCCGCCCGCCTCGAAGCCGCGCAGCTCGTCGTCCGTGTCGGACAGCGCCGTCACGAAGATCACCGGGATGCCCGCCGTGGCCGGGTCGGCCTGCAGGGCGCGGCACGCTTCGTGGCCGCTCATGCCCGGCATCATCACGTCCATCAGCACGAGGTCGGGCCGTTCCTGGCGCGCCAGTTCCAGCGCGCGGGCGCCGTCCTTGGCGAACAGCAGGCGGTAGTTGTCCTGCAGGATCTGGCGCAGCAGCTGCAGATTGCTGGCTTCGTCGTCGACCGCCAGGATCAGCGGCTTGTGGCATTGCTCGGTCATTTCGGTTCCAGTTCAAGGTCCGGCAGCTGGGCCAGGATCGTGTCGAGCCGGCCGGCGGCCAGCGTAAAGTCGAAGTCGTCCAGCGCGCGGTGCAGCGGCGCCAGCGCGGCGGCCGGCACGTGGCCAACCAGCGCGCCGCACAGGCGGGCCAGCGCGGCGTCGTCCAGCGCGCCGCGGGCCAGCGAACGGTGCAGGGCTGCTGCTGCGTCGCGCACCACGGCCGCATCGAACGGCGCCACGGTGCCGGCACAGGGTTCGGCGCGCGCCGTGCAGCCGCCATTGCGCACCACGGCCAGCGCCTCGTCCAGCTGCGGACGGAAGCGCGCCAGTGCGGCGGCCGCGCCGGCCGCATCGCCGTCGTTGCAGCGCTGTTCGATGTCGGCCAGCGTGGCCGTCAGCTGTTCCAGCCCCAGGTTGGCGGCCACGCCGCGTACCCGGTGGGCCTGCGCATGCAGGTTGTCCAGGTCGCCGGCCAGCAGCAGCGCGTCGAACTGCTGCGCGCACGCCGCGTGGTCGGCATCGAAGCGGCACAGCGCCAGCTGGTGATCGGCGGCGCTGCCGCCCCAGCGCTGCTCGGCGGACGCGCGGTTCAGCACCTGCGGACGGAACTGCACGGCCGTCGTGCCGATGGCGCCGACCGGCTGCAGCCCCAGCACGCGGGCGATTTCATGCGACAGCGCGTACCAGTCCACCGGCTTCGACGCGAAGCCGTCCATGCCGGCCGCCGTGCTGGCCTTGCGGTGCGCTTCCAGCACGCTGGCCGTCATCGCGATGATCGGCACGCGGGGCCGGCCGGCCTGCGCCGCGTCGGCGCGGATCTGCCGGGTGGCGGCCAGGCCGTCCAGCACGGGCATCTGCACGTCCATCAGGATCACGTCGAAGTCCTGCTGCGCGGCCAGTCCGGCCGCATGGGCGCCGTCGTGCGCCAGCGTCAGCACGTGGCCCCGCTTGCCCATCAACAGCGACAGCAGTTCCAGGTTCTGCGCCACATCGTCGGCGGCCAGCACGCGCAGCGGCGGCAGCTCGTAGGCGATGCGCTGGCGCTGGCGGGGCAGGTGGGCCTGCTGCGGCTGCAGCGCGGGCGGCAGCGGCATCACTACATGGAACGTGGTGCCCCGGCCCTGGGTACTCTCGGCCCAGATGCGTCCGCCCATCAGTTCGACCAGCTGCTTGCTGATCGTCGTGCCCAGGCCCGTGCCGCCGAAGCGGCGCGTCATCGACGCGTCGGCCTGCGTGAACGGGTCGAAGATGGCGGCCAGGCGGTCCGGCGCGATGCCGATGCCCGTGTCGCGCACGGCGATGGCCAGTTCGTCGCCGTCCTGTGCGACGGACAGCGTGACGCTGCCGGCCGCCGTGAACTTGATGGCGTTGTCCAGCAGGTTGGTCAGCACCTGCCGCACGCGCAGCTCGTCGCCGTGCCGCCATGGCGACAGCGCCGGCGCGAATTCGATCGCCAGCTGCAGGCCCTTGGCGCGCGCCGTGTTGTTATACGTCGACGACAGTTCGTCGATCAGCGCCAGCAGGCTGAAGTCGGCCAGCTCCAGTTCGACGGCGCCTTTTTCCAGCTTGGCCGTGTCGAGGATTTCGTTCAGCAGCCGCAGCAGCGAGCGGCCGGCATTGCGCACCGTGTCCAGGTGGGCGCGCTGGTCCGGCTGCAGCGAGCTGTCCAGCAGCACGTCGGTGAAGCCCAGGATCGAGTTCATCGGCGTGCGGATCTCGTGGCTCATGTTGGCGACGAACGTGGCGCGCGATGCCGCAGCCTGCTCGGCCTTTTCCTTCGCCAGGCGCAGGTCTTCTTCCATCTGCCGGCGCTCCGTCGTGTCGAGGATCACGCCATCGACCCAGCGGGGCTTGCCGTCGTCATCCGGTACCAGCGCGCCGTGTTCCCAGACCCAGCGCCAGGTGCCGTCGGCATGGCGGATCCGGTATTCGACCGTGTACGGCAGGCCGTTGCTCGCGCACAGCGCGCAGACGGCCATCACGCGGGGCAGGTCGATCGGCGAGATCAGGTCGTTCAGCGTGCGGGTGCGGTTCGGGCCGACGAAGTCCTCCAGCGGATAGCCGGTGACCCACACCACGCCGTCGCTGATGAAGTCCAGCGGATAGTCCGCCTCGGCGCGGGCGCGGAACGAGATGCCGGGGATATTGCCGATCAGGGAGCGGAACTGCAGCTCGCTGTCGCGCAGCGCCTGCATGATGGCGCGGCGTTCGCTGATGTCGGTGATGAACAGCACGTACAGGTTGCGGTCCGGCAGTTGGGCGTGGCCCAGCGCCTTGCGGATCGGCACCTGGCTGCCGTCCTTGCGGCGGCCCATCACTTCCTCGCCGGCCCGGGCCAGCCGGGTGTCGCCGGCGCGGATGCAGGCCAGCAGGCCGTTGCGTTCCGAATCCTCCGGGTCGGCCATCAGCAGCTTGGCCTGCATGCCGATGGCTTCGTCGCGGCGCCAGCCGAAGATGCCTTCGGCGGCCGCATTGAATTCGCGGATGATGCCCTGCTGGTCGATCGTCACGACGCCGTCGACGGTGGTCGTCATCAGCGCGCGCATCCAGCTTTCGCTCTGCAGCAGGCTGCGGTACATCTCGCGGTAGCGCAGCAGCCCGTTGACGCCCATCACGGCGATCGTGAACAGCACGGCGATGCCGGCCACCGCCATGGCGATGAAGGTCGTCTCGTCGCCTCGCGTCGCGGCCGGCGGCACGCCGGAAAAGCGCGCCGCGGCCATGCCCGTGTAGTGCATGCCGGAGATCGCGCAGCCCATGACGACCGCGCTGATGGCCAGCCGGCGTTGCGGCGACAGTTTGACGCGCAGGCCGCGCAGGCCGAAGCGCACGCCCAGCGCGACGGTGGCCAGCACCACGGCCACGACGATCGACAGGCCGAACATGAACGGATCGTAATGCAGCGTCAGGCCCGTGTGCATGGCGGCCATGCCGGCGTAATGCATCATGCCGATGCCGGCTCCCACCAGCACGCCGCCGGTGACGAGCGTGCCGCGCGTCAGCGTGTCGCGCCGCGTGATCGACAGCGCCACGGCCGATGCGGCCAGGCTGGGCAGCAGCGACAGCATTGTCAGCACAGGCTCGTAATGCGTGTCCGTGCACACGTCGAACGCCAGCATCCCCACGAAGTGCATCGCCCACACGCCCGAACCCAGCGCCAGGCTGCCGGCGATCAGCGTGGCGGCCCGCATCAGCGTCGTCGTGCCGCGCTGCTGGCCGGCCAGCTGCAGGCCCATCCATGAAGCAAAAATGGCCACCAGCACCGACAGCACGACCAGTTTCGGGTCGTAGATGCCGTACTGCAGCAGCGAAGGATCCGCTGGCGGCGAAAACAGGTCAGTCAGCGCATGCATGTTCATGGAAAAAATGGGGAAGGGAAGGGGGCGAATTCGCCCGAACAGTAACACACTTTCCTCAAGGAAATTAAGCACTTGGGTGCATTCTAGGTGTATGCACGTAGGCTTTGTTTGCAGGCTTTCAAGGCTTCCGTTGCGGGGCGGCGACAGGCTTGTCTGGCTTGTATTCCTTATTGTTATCGGAGGCGCCGGCAGGCGCCGGCAAGGCTGGGCCATGCCGCCCGGGATTTATGCTTGCCTAAGCGGGTGTTAGGTTGTACGATGACATACAACTGTGCATGCAAGATGGCCCCAAGCCCGCAGCCGATCTCGCTGGAGACCGAGAGAGATCGAACAATAACCAATACAAGTGATCCTATGAAGCTGAACGAGCCTGTAAGCCAGCAAGGCGCTGGCCAGCGCGGCGTGGCGCCCAACGGTAAATACCGCTGGACGATCTGTGCCCTGCTGTTCTTCGCCACCACCGTCAACTATCTCGACCGCCAGGTACTCTCGCTGCTGGCACCGCAGCTCTCGCAGGAATTCAACTGGTCCAACTCGGACTACGCCAACATCACCGCCGCCTTCCAGTTCGTGTACGCCGTCGCGATGGTGTTTGCCGGCCCGATCGTCGACAGACTGGGCACGAAGCGAGCCTATCTGTGGGCGATCGCCGTATGGTCCGGCGGCGCCGTGCTGCACGCCTACTCGGTCCCGATGGGCAATGCCGTCGGCAGCGCGATGGGGGCGCTGGGCATGGTCGCGGCACCGGCCTCGATCATCGGCTTCATCATTTCGCGCGCCGTGCTGGCGATCGGCGAGGCGGGCAACTTCCCCGCGGCGATCAAGGCCACGGCGGAATTCTTCCCGAAGAAGGAACGCGCCTTCGCCACCGGCATCTTCAACTCGGGCGCCAACGTGGGCGCCATCCTGGCGCCGCTGACGGTGCCGTGGATCGCCATGCACTGGGGCTGGCAGGCTGCCTTCATCGCCATCGGCGTGATCGGCTTCGTGTGGATGGTGGCATGGCACATGATGTTCGACGCGCCGGAGAAAAAACTGTCCGCCGGCGAACTGGCCTATGTGCGCAGCGATGCGGGCAACAGCGCCGCGCCGAAGCCGGCCGGCACGAAGGTGTCGTGGTTCAAGCTGCTGACCTACCGCCAGACGTGGGCCTTCGCGGCCGGTAAATTCCTCACCGACGGCGTGTGGTGGTTCTTCCTGTTCTGGCTGCCGAAATACCTGTCGTCCGAATACCAGATGGGCCCCGGCGACATCGTCATCCCGCTGGCCGTGTTGTACAGCATGACGATGTTCGGCAGCATCGGCGGCGGCTACTTCCCCGCCTACTTCATGAACCGCGGCTACGAGCCTTACGACGGCCGCATGAAGGCAATGTTCCTGATCGCGCTGTTCCCGCTGGTGGTGCTGTTCGCCCAGCCGCTGGGCGCGATCAGCCCGTGGCTGCCGGTGCTGCTGATCGGCGTCGGCGCGTCGGCCCACCAGGCGTGGTCGGCCAACCTGTTCACCACCGTGTCCGACATGTTCCCGCAGCGGACCGTCGCCTCGGTGGTCGGCATCGGCGGCATGGCCGGCGGCATCGGCGGCGTCGTCGTGTCGAAGCTGGGCGGCTGGCTGTTCGACTACTACGGCGCGCTGGGCAAGCTGTCCACCGGCTACATGATCATGTTCACGATCTGCGCGGTGGCCTACCTGCTGGCGTGGTTCATCATGAAGGCGCTGGTGCCGCAGTACAAGGAAATCACGGATCTGTGATGCGGGTGCATGCACTCGTCGCCGCTGCGTTGCTGTGCGCCTCGGCCGACGGGGGCTGCACCGGCATCGCCGTGCAGCCCTTCGGCGCCACGGCGGCCGGCAAGGCGGTCGACAAGGTCACGCTGACCAACGACCGCGGCATGACGCTGGCCTACATCGACTACGGCGCGACGCTCGTCGCCGCCACCGTCCCGGACCGGCAGGGCCGCCGGGACAACGTCCTCCTCGACCTGCCCGATCTCGCCGCCTACGAACGCACCAAGGGCAAGCACGCCGCCATCGTCGGCCGCTATGCGGGCCGCATCGGCAATGCCACCTATACGCTGGATGGCCGCAAGGTGGACCTGGTGCCGAATGCGCGCGGCCTCACCGTGCATGGCGGGCCGGATGGCTACGACAAGCGCGTCTGGCAGCGCCGCGATTTCGCCGACAAGGCTTCCATCGGTTCCGTCTACACGCTGGTCAGCCCGGACGGCGACCAGCGCTTTCCCGGCCGCCTGACCATCGACGTCACGTACCGGCTGCAGCGCGCCCGCAACGAGTTCGCCATCGAATACGCCGTGCGCACCGATGCGCCGACGGTCGTCAATCTCACCAACCACGGTTATTTCAATCTGTCCGGCGCGGGCAGTGGCGATCTGACATCGCACCTGTTCTGCATCGCCGCCGGCCGCTATGCGGTCACCGATGCCAAGCGCGTGCCGACAGGCGAGCTGGCCACGGTGGCTGGCACGGCGCTCGACTTCCGCCGCCCGGCCGGCATGACGCAGCGGCTGCAGCCTTCCGCGCTGCTGGGCGATCCGCCAGGCTTCGACCACAGCCTCGTGTTCGACAAGCCGGTGGGCGCGCTGGCCCGAGTGGCCGTGGTGGACGATACGCAGAGCGGGCGCCGCATGGAAATCTACACCAGCGAGCCGTCCGTGCAGCTGTATTCGGCGAATGGATTCGACGGCACCGAGCGGGGCACGCGCGGCAAGGCGTATGCCAAGCACGATGCGTTCGCGTTCGAGACGCAGCATCTGCCGGACAGTCCGAATCAGCCGGGGTTTCCTTCCACCGTGGTGCGGCCGGGGGAGGTACTGCGGTCGGTGACGATGTTCAGGTTTGGGGTGGCGGGGAACAAGACCTGCAGCTTGTGATGGGGACTGTCCCCGCAGGGGCCTGTCCCCGGGGTTGTTTTTCGCCAGTGCGCTACGAAAGTCAAATACAACCCCGGGGACAGTCCCGTTCCGGGACAGTCCCCAGCCAGCTAATCCCTGTACATCGGCCCCGCGGTAACGAACGGCCCGCCCTGGAAGATCGTGGCCGGATCGTCGGCCGGCGGACGCTCGCCGGTGGGCGGGAAGTTCGCCGCGAATGCCTGCGAGCCGTGCTGCGGCACGTAGCCCAGGTGCGCTGCGTGACGGTTGTCCCACCACTGCGCCGCATTGGCGGACGTGCCGAACGTGATCGTGTGGCCCACGCGCGGCGTGAACAGCGCGCAGCGCACCAGTTCCACCAGGTCGTCGTAGGCCAGCCACGTGGTCATCATGCGGGGATTGCGCGGCGCGGGGAACGACGAGCCGATGCGCAGGCACACCGTCTCGATGCCGAGCCGGTCGTAGTAGTAGCGCGACAGCGCCTCGCCGAAGCATTTCGACAGGCCGTAGAAACCGTCCGGCCGCAACGGCGCCTGCGCATCCACCAGCTCCGTGGTTTTATAGAAGCCCACCGTGTGGCTGGAACTGGCGTACACCACGCGCTGCACGCCGTGCCTGTGCACCGCCTCGTACAGGTGGTGAAGGCCGAGGATGTTGGCGTTCATGATGGGCACGAACTGGTCTTCCACCGAGATGCCGCCGAAGTGCAGCACGGCGTCCACGCCTTCCACCATGCGCAGCACCGCGTCGCGGTCGGCCAGGTCGGCCTGGACGATTTCCTCGCCCGGGCGGGCCGGACCCAGGTCGGCGATGTCGTTCAGGCGGACGATGTCGGCCCACGGCTTGATGCGTTCGCGCAGCAGGGCGCCGATGCCGCCGCCGGCGCCGGTGAGCAGCAGGCGTTTGAAGGGTTTCGGAGTGTCGGTCATGGTGGTTTCTGAACTCGGTAAGGTTAAACGTTTAACTTCGCTTGTTGCGAGTATAACCGCGATTGCCTTCCCGTCAAACGGGTTTGCACGCGTGGTAAGATCGCCCGACCCCAGCCCGACGACGACAATGAAAAAAACAGTTCCGACCATCCGCGACGTGGCCGCCGCCGCGGGCGTTTCCACCGCCACCGTGTCGAAGTTCATGAATGGCACGCAGCGTTTCTCGCCCGCCGTGGAAGCCCGCGTGACGCAGGTGATCGAGCAGCTTGGCTACCGTTCCAATCCGCTGGCCCAGTCGATGATCACCGGGAAGACCAAGACGGTGGGACTGTCCGTGCTGGACGTGACGAATCCCCACTTCACCAGCATCGTCAAGGGCGCCAACCGCGTGGCGCAGGCGCACGGCTACACGCTGCTGCTGGTCGATACCGAGGAAAACCCGGACCGCGAACGGCCGCAGCTCGAAGCGCTGTCGCGCCGCGTCGATGGCCTGATCATCTTTTCGCGGCTGCCGGACGAACAGCTGGAATGGCTCACCGCGCTGGACAAGCCGCTGGTGTTCTTCGGCCGCCTGCCCAACCTGACGCTGCCCACCGTGGCCAGCGACGATCACCGCGGCGGCTATATGGCGACGCGCCACCTCGTCACGCTGGGGCATAAGCGCTTTGCCTACCTGGGGTTCTCGAAATCGCGCCGCGACGAGGAGCGCATGGGCGGCGTGCGCGAATGCCTGGCCGCGCACGGCCTGCCGCTGCAGGTGTACGACGCGAGCGCGCCGTCCGCCGCGGAAGGGGAGCGCATCTGCTCGACGATGCTGCTGGGCGCCGAGCACCCCGATGCGCTGGTCTGCTACAACGACCTGATGGCGCTGGGCTTCATGAAGGCCGCGCAGACGCTGGGCTTCCGCGTCCCGGCCGATATCTCGGTGGCCGGCTTCGACAACATCGTCTACGGCAATTACACGTCGCCCCCGCTGACGACCGTCGACCTGCAAAGCGAGCGGATGGGCGTGGCGGCGATGGAAAAGCTGCTCGACTCGATCGCCGGCAAGCCCACCGCGCCGTTCACGCTGATCGAGCCGCAGCTGATCCTGCGCGGCTCCACGCAGGCACGCGGCTAGCGGACACAATTTTCTGGTTTACGTTCGACGCCGGATCTTCTTGCGCCGCAGCTGATCCTGCGCGGCTCCACGCAGGCACTGGGCTAGCCGACACAATTTTATGGTTTACGTTCGACGCCGGATCTTCTAAGATCTGGTAAAACGTTTAACCATACAATCCGGAGACCCGATGACCCTTGCCCGTACCGCCCTGTGCGCTGCCGTGTTGAGCGCCGTGATGACTGCCGCTGGCGCCGCGCCGTCCTATGCGCACTACGAACCGCCGCTGCCCGCCCAGCCGATGAACCGCATCGTGCAGGATAACGCCTACCGCCAGCTGGACTGGTTCTTCGCCAGGCTGGCCGCGGAAGGCATCGACACGACGATCGACGGCCAGGCCGCCTTCAAGAGCGGCGACAAATTCCTGCCCGGGAAAGTGGCGGCGGGCCTCGGCCACGTGCTGCTGAACACGCCGAAGGACGATCCGCGCCTGCCGCAACTGCTCGAACAGTACCGCAAGATCGCCGACATGACGGTGGAGATGGACAACCACACCTGGGGCATCTACTACTACATCGGCATGCTGTACAAGCTGCAGAAGGCCGGCCTCTTGGAGCGGGCCTTCACGCCGGCCACGCTGGCGAAACTGAAGCAGAAGCTGGACTGGCGCACCTTCGTGCGCACGCCGGACTATGAGCTGATCAACCTGCCGACCAATTACTTCGGCGTGGCGTTCTCGATCGCGCGGCTGCGCATGCTGCTCGGCTGGGAAGACGAGGCGGGCAGCAAGGTGCTGCTCGATAAAATGCTCAAGCACTACGCCACCTATTCGGGCAAGTTCGGCTTCTCCGACGAGACGGCCGGCGAGGGACGCTTCGACCGCTACAGCATCCTGTTGATCGCCGAGATCTGCGAGCGCTATGTGGAGACGGGGCTGCCCGTCACCGACGACCTGAAGGCGCTGCTGCGCAAGGCGGTGGACGTGGCGCTGTCGGTGGCCAACACGGCCGGCGACGGCTTCAGCTTCGGCCGCTCGCTGGGCCCCTACGGCGAGACGGCGCTGGTGGAGATCCTGTCGATTGCCGCTTATCTCGATGTGCTGAAGGCCGATGAAAAGGAGTATGCGTATGCGTTCTCGTCGCGCGTGGCGGCCCGCTACATGGACTTCTGGTACGACCCGGCAATGCACTCGCTGGACATGTGGGGCAAGGGCCGCCGCACGGACACCTACCGCGGCAAGCACCGCATCCTCGGCGAGAACTTCTCGCTGCTGCACCAGCTGATCTCGACGAACGACCTGTGGAACCGCGCGCAGATGCGCGACCGCAAGCCGCGCCAGGACCTGCAGGCGTGGCTGGACAAAACGCAGCCGCAGTTCAAGCTGACGTGGTTCGCGCAGGGCGAGTACGACCGCGCGCTGGCCGTGTTCCGCGACCGCAGGCACGTCTTCAGCCTGTTGATGGTGAACGGCGGATCGAGCCAGTACGACAACAGCCCGTACTACCCGCTGCCGTTCGCGCCGGGGATCGTTTTCGGTGTCGCCGACAGCGGCCCGCAACACGCGCAGCTGCTGCCGAAGTTCACGCTGGCCGATGGCACCGAGCTGCTGGCCACGTCGTACATCAAGGACATCAAGGAGAGCCGCGACGGTACGCAGCACGTGATCCGCTACACGCAGGACGGACTGGCGAAGCAGGGCGGCAAAGGTCCGGTGAAGGATGGCCGCATCGCGCTGGCGACCACGTACACGCTGGCGCCGGGCCGCATCACGCGCACGGACACCTATACGCCGCAAGGCCCGCTGCCGGTGCAGCGCGTGACGCTGGAGTTCGCGTCGTTCTCGTCGCAGCCCAAGGTGGAGGGCAACACGATCCGCTTTGGGGAGGGCGATGTGACGCAGTACACGGTGAAGGGATTGTCCGACTGCCGCGCCGAGCCGACCAATGGCGACGATGCCTTCAAGGCACCCTACGGACCGATGCAGACTTTGGTAAGCTGCGGCATGGGCCCGTTCACGCTGCAGCAGCCGCTGACGATAGGATGGGTCATCGAATACAAACAATAAAGAGAGACACGCAGCATGCCCCATCTGAAGATCGAATACACCGCCAACCTCGACGCCCATACCGACATGCAGGCGTTGTGCAACGCCCTGTGCCGAACGCTGACGCAATTCCAGGACGACACGGGCAATTCGGTCTTCCCCCTCACCGGCACGCGCGTGCTGGCCTATCCCGCGCCGTATGCGGCGGTGGCCGACTGCGCGGACGGCCGCGCCTTCGTCTACCTGCAGCTGCGCATCGCCCCCGGCCGGCCGCCGGCGCTGCTCGATGCCGTCGGCCAGGCGCTGCTGGCGCAGGTGGACCGCCGCCTGGGCCAGATCGCCGGCCTGCGCTCGATCCGCGCCACGCTGCAGTTCGACGAAGGCCATCCGGCGTATGAGGGGAAGTGGGCATCGGCTGCGCCGGCACCTTAACTACTGACGAGCCTGTGTCCACTTTCACGACCGTGGTGTCAGGCCGCTGCGGCGGACCGACCGACATAGACACGAACTGAGCTGTAGAACAGAAGAGCCCGTGTCCATTTTTGGGGTTGACCCCCAGGTGGACACGGGCTCTGCAATAGCAGCGCTGAATGAATCAGAACGCGCAGGGAGCGTCGACAACGCCTTTCACGCCAGGCCGCAGCAGTATCACGCTGCCGCCCCATTCGGCATCTTCCGGCTTGCCGGAAACGATCGAGGTGACGATCAGCGTATCCAGGTCGGCGCCGCCGAACGTGCACATCGACGGTTTGGCGAACGGCACGTCGAGGCGGCGATCCAGCTTGCCTTCCGGCGTGAACCGCAGGATGCAGCCGGCATCATTGGCACAAACCCAGTAGCAGCCATCGGCATCGACTACCGCGCCGTCGGGACGCCCCACGTGGTTGGCCAGGTTGGCGAACACGCGGCGATTGCTTGGCGTGCCGGTGGCGACGTCGTAATCGAACGCCCACACCAGCCGGCTCTTCGGATGCGAATCAGACAGGTACATCGTCCGCCCGTCCGGCGACCATGACAGGCCGTTCTGCGTGTACAGGTTTGACACGACCGGCGCCGACAGCCCGTTCCCATCATAGCGGTACAACTGGCCCACATCCTTGCCGGCACTCATGTCCATGAACATGGTGCCGCTCCAGAAGCGGCCCTGGCGGTCGGTACGGCCGTCGTTGAAGCGCATGCCTGCACCAAGCTCGGCCGGTTGACCCAGCAGGGTGACGGCCACGCTGCCGTTGTCGACCAGGTCGACATCGAACATGCCCGTCTCCATGCCGGCAATCAGGCCGCCGCGTGCGCGCGGGGCGACGCAGGCAACCATCTCCGGCGCTTCCCACGAGCGCGACTTGCCGGCGGCATCGAGCCGCCAGATGCGTTTCGCGGGAATGTCGACCCAGTACCACGCCTTGGCCTGTGCATCCCACGCCGGGCTTTCGCCCGTCGTGCAATGCACGCCGTCGACTCTTTCGATCGACGGATTGGCCATTACTTCAGCACCAGCTCGCCGTCGACGACGCGCGGGATGGCCAGCGGGTTGCCGTCGGCCAGCGCGGCCGGCAGCAGTTCCGCCGGCACGTCCTGGTACGACACGGGACGCAGGAAGCGGTCGATCGCGCCGGCGCCCACCGACGTGGAACGGCTGTCGGAGGTGGACGGGAACGGGCCGCCGTGCACCATCGCGTGCGACACTTCCACGCCGGTGCCGAAGCCGTTGAACAGGATGCGGCCGGCCTTGCGTTCCAGCGTCGGCAGCAGTTTCTTCGCCGCGCCGATATCGGCAGCCGTGGCGTGCACGGCAGCGGTCAGCTGGCCTTCCACGTGTTCGGCAACGGCCAGCAGCTCCGCTTCGTCCTTGCAACGGATCAGCAGCGACGTCGGGCCGAAGATTTCGCTTTCCAGTTCCGGCTTGGCCAGGAACGTCGCACCGGTGGCTGCGTACAGGCCGGCAACGGCGCCGCATGGCAGGTCGCCGGTTTTACCTTGAGCGATCAGCGACACGCCTTCCACGCCGGCCAGTTGCGCCACGCCCTTGTTGTAGGCGGAGTGGATGCCCGGGGTCAGCATCGTCGCTGCGCCCTTGGCCTGCAGTGCGGCGGTGGCGCCTTCGACGAACTTGTCCAGTGCCGGCGATTCGATCGCGATCAGCAGGCCCGGGTTGGTGCAGAACTGGCCGGCGCCCAGCGTGGCCGAATCGGCGAACTGCTGCGGCAGCTTGTCGTTCGACGCCAGCGCGCCTTCCAGCAGGAACACCGGATTGATCGAGCTCATTTCCGCGTACACAGGGATCGGCTCGTTGCGGGCAGCGGCCGTCTTCATCAGTGCGATGCCGCCGGCACGGGAGCCGGTGAAGCCCACCGCCTTGATGGCCGGATGCGCCACCAGGTTCTGGCCGATGGTCTGGCCGGAGCCGATCAGCATCGAGAACACGCCTTCCGGCATGTCGGATTCGATGGCGGCCTGCTGGACGGCCTTGCCGACCAGCTCGGACGTGCCCAGGTGGGCCGAGTGGGCTTTGACGACGACCGGGCAGCCGGCGGCCAGCGCCGACGCGGTATCGCCGCCGGCAACCGAGAAGGCCAGCGGGAAGTTGCTGGCGCCGAACACGGCGACGGGGCCCAGGCCGATCTTGCGCAGGCGCAGGTCGGGACGTGGTGCCGGTGCGCGGGTCGGCAGTGCCGAGTCCAGCGTGGCGGACAGGTAGCGGCCATCGCGGACGACTTTCGCGAACAGGCGCAGCTGGTTGCAGGTACGGCCGCGCTCGCCTTCGAGGCGGGCTTGCGGCAGGCCGCTTTCCTGCATCGCGCGCTCGATCAGCGCCGGGCCCAGGTCCATGATGCGGTCGGCGATGGTTTCCAGGAACTTCGCGCGCACTTCCGGCGTCGTTTCGCGGTACTTGTCGAACGCTTCGCCGGCCAGCTTGCAAGCCTGTTCCAGTTCGGCATTCGATGCCAGGCCGAAGGCCGGCTCGATCTGCTCGTTGCGCGACGGATCGACCGCCTTGACCGTGCCTTCCTTACCCTGCACGGCCTTGCGGCCGATGATCATTTCGCCATTAATTTGGTGCATGTGCTCTCCTAATCCTGCGTTACTGCGGGCCCTGGGCGCGCATCAGTTTTTCCAGCATGGCGACTTCTTCTTCCGTCAGGTCGGTCAGCGGTGCGCGGACCGGGCCGGCGTCGTGGCCGGCGATCTTGGCACCCGCCTTGACAATCGACACGGCGTAGCCGGCCTTGCGGTTGCGGATTGCCAGGTACGGCAGGAAGAACTCGTCCAGCAGGCGGTTTTGCGTTGCGTGGTCGTCGGTGGCGACGGCGTTGTAGAAGTCCATCGCCAGCTTCGGCATGAAGTTGAAGACCGCCGAGGAGTATACCGGGGTACCGAGCGCTTTGTACGCCGCGGCGTAAACTTCCGCGGTCGGCAGGCCGCCCAGGTAGCTGAAACGGTCGCCCATGCGGCGGTAGATCGACATCATCAGTTCGATGTCGCCGATGCCGTCCTTGAAGCCGATCAGGTTCGGGCAGCGGTCGGCCAGGATTTCCAGCGAGTCGGCGGTCAGGCGGCAGGCGGCGCGGTTGTACACGACGACGCCGAAATCGACGGATTTGCAGACTTCTTCCACGTGACGGATCAGGCCGTCCTGGCTGGCTTCGGTCAGGTAGTGCGGCAGCAGCAG
>DKJA01000011.1 GCA_002454505.1 Oxalobacteraceae bacterium UBA6704 | reverse complement strand
TAAGGAGCCTGCCCGCCGGTGTCCTCACAACCCCAGGTCCGTACTGATCTGCTGCCGCAACAGATACTTCTGGATCTTCCCCGTCACCGTCATCGGAAACGCCGCGACAAACCGCACATAGCGGGGAATCTTGTAGTGCGCAATCTGCCCCTGGCAGAAGGCGCGGATCTCCGCCTCGTCGGCCTGCATGCCGGGCCGCAGAATGATGCAGGCGCACAGCTCTTCGCCATATTTCGCGTCCGGCACGCCGACGCACTGCACGTCCAGCACTTTCGGATGCCGGTACAGGTACTCCTCCACCTCGCGCGGATAGATGTTCTCGCCGCCGCGGATCACCATGTCCTTTGAGCGGCCGACGATGGCCGCATAGCCGTCTTCGTCGATGACGGCCAGGTCGCCCGTGTGCATCCAGCGCGCCGCGTCGATGGCATCGCGCGTCTTTTCCTCGTCGCCCCAGTAACCCAGCATCACCGAATAGCCGCGCGTGAGCAGTTCGCCCTTTTCGCCGCGCGGCACGATGCGTCCCAGTCCGTCGACGATCTTCACTTCCAGGTGCGGATGCACGCGGCCGATGGTCGACACGCGCAGGTGCACCGGATCGTCCACTGAACTCTGGAAGCTGACCGGCGACGTCTCCGTCATGCCGTAGGCGATCGTGATCTCGTGCAGGTGCATCGTCTCGATCACGCGGCTCATCACGTGCGCGGGGCAGGGCGAGCCGGCCATGATGCCGGTGCGCAGCGTGGACAGGTCGTAGCTCGCGAAGTCCGGATGATCAAGCATCGCGATGAACATCGTCGGCACGCCGTGCAGGCCCGTGCAGCGCTCGGCCTGCACCGTCGCCAGCACCGCGGCGGGATCGAAGCTCTCGCCGGGGAAGACCATCGTCGCGCCATGCGTCACGCAAGCCAGGTTCCCCAGCACCATGCCGAAGCAGTGGTACAGCGGCACGGGGATGCACAGCCGGTCCGCACTGGTCAGCTTCATTGCCTCGCCGATGAAGAAGCCGTTGTTGAGGATGTTGTGGTGCGTCAGCGTGGCGCCTTTCGGCGAGCCGGTGGTGCCGGACGTGAACTGGATGTTGACGGCGTCGTCGAACTGCAGTTCTTCGCCCACGGCCGCCAGGCGGGCGAGATCGTCGGCGGAAGGCGGGGCAAGCAGTTCATCGAAATTGAACATCCCGGACGTGTGCTCCGTGCCGAGGCGGATCACGTGGCGCAGCTGCGGCAGGCGCGGGGCCTGCAACGCGCCGGGCTTCGCGCGGGCCAGTTCCGGCACGAGGTCCTGCACCATGGACAGGTAGTCGCTGGACTTGAACGCGGGCGCCAGGATCAGCGCGCTGCACTGCACCTTGTCCAGCGCGTATTCCAGTTCCGTGCGGCGGTAGGCGGGATTGATGTTCACCATGATCAGCCCCGCCCGCGCCGTGGCGAACTGCACCAGCACCCACTCGGCGCAGTTCTGCGACCAGATGCCGACCCGGTCGCCGGGCTGCAGCCCGAGCTTCAGCAGCCCGGCCGCCAGCGCCGTCACGCGCTCGTCGAACTCGCGGTAAGTCCAGCGGATCTGCTGGTGGGGCACGATCAGCGCATCGTTGTCAGCATGCTGTGCGGCGATTGAGGAGAGGAAAGGGCCGATGGTCTGGCCGATAAGGGGCACGTCGTGCGCGCCATGGACGTAGCTGGGGGCTGGCATGGTGTCTCCGTGATCGTTGTCGATTCTGTGGGCCTTGCGTCAACCGAAGAGTAGCACCTGCTTGGCCGATGGTCACTGCGCACTACTGCTCAGTTCGTGTCCAACCCTGGGGTCAACCCCAAAATTGGACACGGCCTCGACCGTAGTTACGCGAGCTCCGGCACATCGTACCCATTGCGCTGCCGCGCCTCGCGCAGCAGCGCCTGCGGCGGCTTGCCCAGCGTGCGGACGAAGGCGCGGCGCATGCGCTCCTCGTCGCCGAAGCCGGTTTGCGCGGCGATCCGGCCGATCGGGCCCATGCCGTCCTCGATCAGCGCGCGGGCCGCTTCCAGGCGCAGCTTTTCGATGGCCTTGGCGGGCGAGTGGCCCGTCTGTTCGCGGAAGGCGCGGCTGAAGTGGCGGGGGCTCCAATGGACGTGATCGGCCAGCTGCTCGACCGACAGCGGTTGCCGCAGGTTCTCCTTGGCGAACACCAGCGCGGTGCGGATGCGGTCCGAGGCGCCATCCATCTCGGACAGGCTGGAAAACTGCGACTGCCCGCCCGTGCGCCGGTGGTACATGACCATCTTGCGCGCCACCGCCTTGGCGATCTCCACGCCCAGGTCCGCTTCGACGAGCGCCAGCGCCAGGTCGATGCAGGCGGTCATGCCGGCCGACGTCCACAGCGGCCCGTCGTTGACCCAGATCTTGTCGTCGTCCAGCACGATGTCCGGATGCCGCTTCTTCAGCTCCTGGCCCAGCGCCCAGTGCGTGGTGATGCGCCGGCCGGCCAGCAGGCCCGCTTCGGCGGCGATGAACGCGCCCGTGCACAGGCAGCCGGTACGCCGCGCGCGCGGGCTGGCCCGGCGCAGTGCCGCCAGCAGCTCGGGCTCCGCCGGCGCGGGGATGGTGGGGCCGGCGATCAGCAGCGTGTCGTAGGCGCGGCGGGCGAACGGCTGCGTGCTGACCGGCACGCCCGACGAACTGGCGACGGTGCCGCCGCTGTGCGAGATCGTCTCGACCTGGTAGCGCGGCGAGCCATGCACATGGTTGGCCAGTTCGAACACGGTCAGCGTGGCGAAGTCGAGGATCTGGAATCCGGGGAACACGACGAGGGCGATGCGGGCGGCCATGATGTCCTGAAATGAGGTTTGCGGAATGAGGATGCCCTGCCGATTGTAGCGCTGCCGAAGGTTTTCCGCACCGTCCGAAAGGGTGGGAATGCGATGTCCGGAAAAGTGGGTTTCCAGTCATATCGGTCGAGACTGGCCATCGCCATAATGGATTCCATCAACCCGATCCATTCAACCGACACCAGGAGAACAACATGAACAACACCAACCAAGCCAGCCGCGGTACCGCCCTGATCACCGGCGCCTCCGCCGGCATCGGCGCCATCTATGCCGAGCGCCTGGCGGCGCGCGGCTACGACCTGATCCTCGTCGCCCGCAACGAAGAACGCCTGCACGACGTGGCGGACCGGGTGCAGCAACAGCACGGCCGCAATGTGACCATCGTGCAGGCCGACCTGGGCCGCCGCGACGACCTGGCCCGCATCGAGACGATCCTGCGCACGGATGCGTCGATCACGATGCTGGTCAATAACGCCGGCTTCGGCGCCGTGACGCCGCTGCTCGATTCGGACGTGGACCGCATGGAGCAGATGATCGACATCAACGTGACGGCGCCCACCCGCCTCGTCTACGCCGCTGCACCGGCCTTCGCGGCCCGCGGTGCCGGCACGATCGTCAACATCGCTTCCATCGTCGGCATCGGCATCGAGATCATGAACGGCGTGTACGGCGCGAGCAAGGCCTACGTGCTGGCGCTGACGCAGTCGCTGCAGCATGAACTGGCCGGCAAGGGCATCCGCGTGCAGGCCGTGCTGCCCGGCGCGACGGCCACCGATTTCTGGGATGCCGCCGGCATGCCGCACACCAATCTGCCGCAGGAGATGGTGATGCGTGCGGACGCCATGGTCGATGCCGCCCTGGCCGGCCTGGACCAGGGCGAAGTGGTGACGATCCCGCCGCTGCAGGACGGCAGCGACTGGCTCGACTACGAAGCCACCCGCAAGGCGCTGGCCCAGCGCTTCGCCCACGCCACGCCGGGCGCCCGTTATCTGACCACCGCCACGCAAGCGGCTTGAACCTCGCACAACCATCCAACCCAAGGAGCCCATCATGCAAATGACCCACAACACCATCTTCATCACCGGCGGCACGTCCGGCATCGGTCGCGGCCTGGCCGAAGCCTTCCACAAACTGGGCAACCAGGTCGTCATCGGCGGGCGCCGCAAGGCGCTGTTGCAGGAAGTGGCGGCGGCCAATCCCGGCATGGGCTGGGTGGAGCTGGACATCGCCGACCCAACCAGCATCGACGCGGCGGCCAAACAGTTGAAAGCGCAGTATCCGAAGCTGAACGTGTTGATCAACAACGCCGGCATCATGCCGTTCGACGATCCGGCCGGCGCCGTCGACGAGGCGGCGCTGCTTGCTTCCGTGCACACCAATCTGCTGGGCCCGATCCGCATGACGGCCGCGCTGGTCGATCACCTGAAGGCGCAGCCGCGGGCGACGATCGTCAACAACACGTCCGTGCTGGCCTACCTGCCGCTGGCATCGAATGCCGTGTATTCGGCGCTGAAGGCGGCGCTGCACTCGTACACGCTGTCGCAGCGTTTCGCGTTGCGGGACACGGCGGTGCGGGTGCAGGAAATCGCCCCGCCGTGGGTCAATACCGACCTGGTGAAAAAGGGCGACGATCCGCGCGCGATGCCGCTCGACGACTTCATCGTGCAGACCATGCAGGGCCTGGCGGGCGACGCCGAAGAGATCCTCGTCGACAGCGTGAAGCCGCTCCGCGACAATCCCGGCGCCAACGAGCATGCGCTGGTCAACGGCTTCAATGCGGCGATGGTGGCGAATCCGATCCCGGTGCATTGAGCCCGGTGCCGCCCGCCCGGCGGCGCCGTGCCAGCATTACCAACAGCGGGCCGCCGGCCAGCAGCATCGCCACGCCGGCCGGCTCGGGCACCGGCTGCAGGAAGCCGCGGATCTCGCCGGCGGGGAACGTTTCGGTATGCAGGTTGAAGTAGGCCGTGCCGGCATCGAGGCCGGCCAGCAGCGCCGCCTCGGCACCGGCCGTGGTGCCGCCGTTGGCCGCGATGAAGCTGGCGTTCCACGAGGCGGCGTCGGAGGTGTCGAACAGCCGCTGGTAAGTGCCGGACGTGACACCCGGCGGGAAGCCGGCAAAGGTCGGCGTCTGCGTCGCCACGCCGGCGTTGCCCGTTGCCGGCAAGGCCGTGCAGCAGTGGATGTGCGCGGCTGTGGTGCCGGCCAGCAGGCCGGAGAAACTGACGTCGATGGCCAGCGTGTGCCGGTCGATGTCGAAATCCACCAGCACCGTGCCGGTGCCCGGCGACGCATTCGGCGGCGCCTCGATCGCGCCGGACAGGCTGGTCGTGTAGGTGGTGGCACCGGCCGTCAGCCCGGCCAGGCCCAGTACCAGTGCGATGCAGCCCTGCAGGAATGCATGTTTCATGATGGTCTCCTCGTAATGATGGGAACCGTCAAATGAAGCAAACGGCGCGCCCGCCCGCGTCGTGCCGTGGCGCCAGGCCGGTTCGTCCACTCTGTGTAAGAAATGCCGACGTCGCTACGGCAAAGCAAGCTGCGCACGGTTGAACTTGCCAAAAACCCCCGATTTTTTGCTGATGTAGAATGCAATCTTGCCATCTGTTCATAAACATCCGTGGGTCACCGACGTACCATGCAATCCCGTACCTCCGCCGTCACCTGCTCCGTCCTGCTCATCGATGACGAACCGCTGGCGCAAGACTACCTGCTGCACTGCCTCGAAAAGCACGTCGATATCGCGCTGTGCTACGACCATTGCGCCGAACGGGCCGTGGACCTGGTGCTGGAAACGGCCGCAACCGTCGTGCTGGTCGACCTGCGCATGCCCGGCACGGACGGTTTTGCCGTGGTGCGCAACCTGCGCGCCGATCCCCGTACCGAACACATTCCCATCGTGCTGCTGTCGTCCGAGCACGATGCCGACATCAAGGTGCAGGCCTTTGCCGCCGGCGCCAACGATTACCTGGTGAAGTGGCCCGACCCGCGCGAACTGGTGGCGCGCCTGCGCTATCACAGCGCGGCCTGCATGGCGCGCCGCGAGCGCGACGAGGCCTTCGCATCGCTGGCGCGCAGCCAGGACGAGCTGCGCGCCAGCCAGGCGGCGCTGCACCAGGCGCAGAAGATGGAGGCGATCGGCCAGCTGACGGGCGGCGTGGCCCACGATTTCAACAATGTGCTGCAGATCATCGCCGGCAACCTGCAGCTGCTGAAGCTGACGGGCAGCGTGGCCGAGAAGGCCCGCGGCCGGCTCGATGCGGCACTGACCGGCGTCGAGCGGGGCGGCCGGCTGGCATCGCACCTGCTGGCCTTCGCGCGGCGGCAGCCGCTGCAGGCCGTCGTCATCGATCCGTCCGTCGTCCTGTCGGACATGGAGGAGATGCTGCGCCGCGTGCTGGGCCCGCAGGCGCAGATCGTTACCGACATCGAACCGGGCGTGTGGCGCACGGCCGTCGATCCCAGCCAGCTGCACAACGTGATCCTGAACCTGGCCATCAACGCGCGCGACGCCATGCCGGGCGGCGGCACGCTGACGCTGCGCACCTGCAATGTGCCGGCCGGTGCGCCGCAACTGGCCGAGGTGGGCACGGACGATTACGTGATGATCGAAGTGCAGGATACCGGCACCGGCATGCCGCCCGACGTGCTGCAGCGGGCGTTCGAACCGTTCTTCACCACCAAGCCGACGGGGCAGGGCACGGGCCTGGGCCTGTCGATGGCGTATGGCTTCGTCAAGCAGTCGGGCGGCGAGATCTTGCTGAAAAGCCGGCCGGGCGACGGCACCAGCGTGCGGATTTTCCTGCGGCGCAGTGCCGGCCAGCCGCTCGGCGAAGAGGATGCCGAAGTGACGCCGCTGTTCGGTGGCGTCGAGACCATCCTGGTGGTGGACGACGAGGAAGCGGTACGCGATGCGACGGCCGGGCTGCTGGAGACGCTGGGCTACCACGTGCTGCAGGCGCCGGATGCGGACAGCGCGGCGCGCATGCTGGAAGGCGGCATGCGCGTGGACCTGCTGTTTACCGACGTGATCATGCCGGGGAAGATGAGCAGTACGGAACTGGCCGCGGTGGTACGCGAATACTGCCCGGATGCGCAGATCCTGTTCACGTCCGGCTATGCGGAAGGCGTGCTGGCGCACGACGGAAAGGTGGATCCGGGCATCAGCCTGCTGCCGAAGCCGTACAACCCGGACGTGCTCAGTGCGCGCATCCGGCACCTGCTGCGGCGGCGCAAGCGCACCGCCGCACAGTGAATCAGCTGATCGGCCGCACGTAGCGCTGCGAGCCGGGCGGCGGTTCGTTCAGCACGGCCCAGAAGATGCCCAGGTCGGAGATCGCCCGCACGAATTCCTTGAAATCCACCGGCTTCACCACGTAGGCATTGACGCCCAGCTCGTAGCTGCGCACCAGGTCCTGCTCCTCGCGGGACGACGTCAGCATCACCACCGGCAGCGCGCGCAGCTCGGCGCTGGTGCGGATCTCGCGCAGCACTTCCAGGCCATCCACCTTCGGCAGTTTCAGGTCCAGCAGCACGACGGCCGGATTGCCTTTCTGCCGTTCGGCGAAGTCGCCGCGGCAGTGCAGGTAGTCGAGCGCCTCGGCGCCGTCGCGCACGATGATCACTTCATTGGCCAGCTGGCTTCGTTCCAGCGCGATCAGCGTCAGTTCGAGATCGTGCGGATTGTCTTCGACCAGGAGGATGGGCTTGAGCATGTTCAACGGGGTGGTTCCTATGGATGGGGGAGCGAATGGGGAATTGTAAACGTGAACGTGGCGCCCTGTCCGGCGGCCGATTCGGCAGCCACGCGGCCGCCATGGCGCTCGACGATGCGGCGCACATTGGCCAGGCCGATGCCGGTGCCGTGGAAATCCTCCATGCGGTGCAGGCGCTGGAACACGCCGAACAGCTTGTGGGCGTAATCCATGTTGAAGCCGACGCCATTATCCGCCACGGTAAAGACGGTTTCATGCTCGTCGCGGCGGGCATCGACGCGAATGACGGCGGGATCCTTCCTGCCGGTGAACTTGACGGCATTGGCCAGCAGGTTGAACAGCGCCAGCTGGACGAAGGCCGGGTCGGCCACCACCTGCGGCAGGTCGGCCACCTGCCACTGCACATTGCGGCCCTGGGTATCGATCGCCAGCCGGTCGATGCATGATTTCACCAGCTCGTTCATGTTCACCGGCACGGGGCGCAGCGACGCGCGGCCCATCTGCGAGAAACTGAGCAGGTCGTCGACCAGCTTGCCGGCCAGCCGGGCCGAATCCTTGATGTTCTTCAGGAAGCGCTGGCGCTTGTCCAGCGAGTCGTTGCCGGCCGCTTCCAGCAGCAGGTCGGAAAAGCCGACGATGTGCCGCAGCGGCGCGCGCAGGTCGTGCGACACGGAGTACGAAAACGCCTCCAGCTCCTTGTTGGCGCGGCCCAGTTCCTCGGCCAGTTCGGCCATCTGCTCGGCGCGCTCCAGCGCGATGCCCAGCAGCGCCGTGCGGAATTCCAGCGCCATCTCGATCTCGCCCGGGTGCCACGGCGCGGAAGCGCCATGCACCGTCTCGCGCCACGAGTCGAAACTGAGGCGAGGGCTCAGCTGGGTCGGCGTGCCGGGCTGCGCGTCCTTCGCATGCGGATTGCCCGCCCAGTCGATCGTGTAGACGAACTCCGGCCGGAACCACAGCAGGTAATGCTTGTGGATGCGCGAGATCGGCATCGCCAGCAGGCCGCTGGCCGCCTGCTGGAATGCGGCGGCGGGCGGATAGTGCGTGGGCAAGCGGTCCGTGTGGTACACGTCGTCGTGCGTGTGGACCTGCAGCCAGCCCACCAGGCCGCGCAGCTGCTGTTCGTCCGGCGTGTCGCCGTAACGGACGATGCGGTCGTCCACGACGATGGCGGCGCCGCTGGCGCGGGCGAACTGCAGCAGTTCCGGGAACACGTTGGCCATGTTCTCGATGAAGTCGGCGCCCTGCGTCAGGCCGGCCAGCGCGGACACCATCACGCGCCGCACGTCGAGGCGGAACTGCAGCTCGTCGGCCAGCTCGCGGCTCTCGATGCGCAGCGCGAGGATCTGGCCCAGCTGCTCGCAGGCGGTGCGCTTGTCGAACGGGATCTGGCATGCCGGGCCGTTATGGCACGACACGAGGCCCCACAGCTTGCCCTTGACGATCAGCGACACCGACATCGATGCCATGGTGCCCATATTGCGCATGTACTGCAGGTGCACCGGCGACACGCTGCGCAGCGCGGCAAACGACAGGTCGTTCGGCCGGCCCGTCAGCGGATTGTCGGCCGGGACCAGCCGCGCCGGCGTGTAGTCGGCATCGCGGATCAGCCGGATGCGGTTCGCCACATACAGCTCGCGGGCCTGGCGGGGAATGTCGGAAGCGGGGAAGCGCTGGCCCAGGTAGGAGGGCAGCTTGCCGTCGGTGCTCTCGGCCAGCACGTGGCCGTGGCCTTCGTCGTCGAAGCGGTAGACCAGCACGCGGTTGAAGCCCGTTACGGCGCGGATCTCGTCGGCCGCCGTGGCGCTCATCTCGCTGACCGTGTCGTTGTCGTTGAGCTGTTGCAGGAAGTTGCCCACCAGCGGATACAGGTGCCGGAAGTCGGCCGCGCCGGTGCGCTGCACGGCTTCGAATTCCAGCATCAGCAGGGCGTCGTAATGGTGCACCAGCACGTCGAAGCCGGCGCCGTCCGGCAGGCGCACCGTCGCGGCAAACGCGGGCCGTTCGCTCGGCTGGTCCAGCTCCGGTTCAAGCTGGGCGGCAATCGCCTTGCCCAGCACTTCCGCGAGGGTACGACCGAGCGCGGCAGCCGGGCCGAGGCCCAGGTACCGTTCCAGATTGTCGCTTGCCTGCACGATGGCGCCGTGCGGGTCCAGCGCCAGCACGAAGCCGTGCGGCTGGATGCTGCCCGGGAAGCGGATGGGTTCCCGGTCGCAGCTGCCGAGATCCAGCGGTTGACTGTCCTTTGTCATGGACGCGATTTTACCGTCAATCGCCGGTTATTGTTGCAATTTAGGAAAATTGCAACACTTCCCTGCCGGGGCTAACGGACGCTTTGCAGCAGGAACGACGGCTGGCCGCAGCTTTTCTGCGACCGTTTGATTTCATCCATCGCACAGCCCCGCGAGCTGCCGTCCTTGCCGTAGCAGACGTGGATCTCGCGCAGGAAGCGCCCGGCGCCCGTGCAGAACGGCACCACGACATCCGGCGCCAGCTGCGGATTGGCGGCGCGGAACGCCTGCTGGAATTGCGCATTCGTCACGCGCACCGGTTGCGCCGGCTTGCGGTAGGCGGCCGGGATCGCCACCGCCTCCTTCAGCTGCGCCGACAGCGCCAGGTAGCGCTCCGCCGTCAGGCCGGAACACGTGCCGTGCTTGGCCCATTCGTGGCCGATCAGCTTCGGCGACGGGTAGATTTTTTCGTACTTGTCGCGCACGGCGCCGGGCAGCGGCTCGCGAGAGCACGTCTGCGGATAGCCTTTTTCATACTGGGGCCACAGGCCGTGCAGCACGAACCCCAGCTGCCGGCCGCTGGCGCACTGATTCGGATCGCTGTTGCCGTTGCTGGCGCAATAGGCCGGCGACCACGACAGCGCCAGCGCGTAGTAATCGAACTCGCCCGGCGTGCCGCCGCCGCGGTTCTTTTTCGCTTCGGCCGCGCCGCCCAGCAGCGCCGCGGCCAGCAGGATCCATGCAGCTTTCATAGTTCCGTCCTCAATGCGAACAGTTCCGGGAACAGCACCACGTCGAGCATCTTGCGCAGGTAGCTGACGCCGGCCGTGCCGCCGGTGCCCGTCTTGAAGCCGATGATGCGCTCGACGGTCGTCACGTGCCGGAAGCGCCAGAAGCGGAACGCCGTTTCCAGGTCCACCAGCTTTTCCGCCAGTTCATATAAAGCCCAGTAACGGGTGGGCTCGCGGTACACCGCCAGCCACGCCGCTTTCACGGAGTCGTCCGCAACCGTCGGCAACGTGGGGTCCGCCGCCAGCCGCTCCGGCGACACCGGCAGCCCGTTGCGTGCCAGCAGGCGGATCGCTTCGTCGTACACGGACGGCTCGTGCAGCGCCCGGTGCAGGATCGCGTGCGTGTCAGGGGTAGATTCGTGGACCGTCAAAAGGTTCGCATTCTTGTTGCCGAGCACGAATTCGATCTCGCGGTACTGGTAGGACTGGAAGCCGGACGACGCACCGAGATACGGGCGGATCGCCGTGTATTCGGGCGGCGTCATCGTCGCCAGCACGTCCCATGCGTGCACCAGCTGGTCCATGATGCGGGCCACGCGGGCCAGCATCTTGAACGCGGGCGGCAGGTCGTCGGCGCGGATGTGCGTGCGCACCGCATGCATCTCGTGCAGCATCAGCTTCATCCACAGCTCGCTGGTCTGGTGCTGGACGATGAACAGCAGTTCATTGTGGTTGGGCGACAGCGGGTGCTGCGCGTTGAGGATCTGTTCCAGGCCCAGGTAGTCGCCGTAGCTCATCGACTTCGAGAAGTCCATCTGCGCGCCGTGCCACTGCTTCTTATCGTTTTCTTCGCTCATTGGCGTCTCCTCAGGTGACGGCGCCGCGTGCGGCGGCCACGTCGTAAGCCTCGTCGTCGAGAATCTGCTTCAGCACCTCGACGGCATCCCACACGTCCGCAAAGCTCGTGTACAGCGGCGTGAAGCCGAAGCGCATGATGGCCGGCTCGCGGTAGTCGCCGATGACGCCGCGGGCGATCAGCGCCTGCATCACCGCGTAGCCGTGCGGGTGCGTGAAGCTCACCTGGCTGCCGCGCCGGGCATGTTCGCGCGGCGTGACGAGGCCCAGCGGGTGGTCGGCGCAGCGTTGTTCGACGAGGGCGATGAACAGGTCGGTCAGCGCCAGCGATTTCTCGCGCACGGCGGCCATGGTGGTCTGTGCGAACACGTCCAGCCCGCATTCGACCAAGGCCAGCGACACGACCGGCTGCGTGCCGCACAGGGCGCGGCCGATGCCGTCCGTCGGCGCAAAGGCGGGCGCCATCGCGAACGGCGCCGCATGGCCCCACCAGCCGGACAGCGGCTGGCGGAACTGCGCATGGTGCCGCTGCGGCACCCAGATGAAAGCCGGCGCGCCGGGGCCGCCGTTCAGATACTTGTAGGTGCAGCCGACGGCGAAGTCGGCATTGGCGCCATTGAGGTCCACCGGTACGGCACCGGCCGAGTGGGCCAGGTCCCATACCGTCACGGCGCCGTGCTCGTGCGCCAGCGCGGTGACGGCCGCCATGTCGTGCTGGTAGCCGGTGCGGTAATTGACGTGGGTGAGCATCAGCACGGCCGTGTCGTCGCCCAGCGCGGCGGCGATGTCGTCCGGGCTGTCGACCAGGCGCACCTGGTAACCCCGGTCCAGCCAGGATGACAGGCCCTCGGCCATATAGATATCGGTGGGGAAGTTGCTGCGTTCGGTGACGATGACTTTCCGCGCCGGCTGTTCGCCCTGCAGCGATAGCGCGCCGGCCAGCGCCTTGAACAGGTTGACGGACGTGGTATCGGTGACGACGACTTCGCCGGGCCGGGCGCCGACCAGCGGCGCCAGCTTGTCGCCGAGCCGTTTCGGCAGGTCGAACCAGCCGGCCGTGTTCCAGCTGGTGATCAGGTCCTTGCCCCATTCGTGGGCGATGACGTGGGCGGCGCGGGCCAGCGCCGCCTTCGGGCGGGCGCCCAGCGAATTGCCGTCCAGGTAGATGACGCCGGCCGGCAGGTCGAACTGCTCGCGCAGCGGGGCCAGCGGATCGGCGGCATCGCGTGCCAGGCAATCGGTGCGGGTGGTGAGCATGCTGTGGGGTTGTCTTTTATGCCCTGCGGGGCGAAGCGCGGAGTTTAGCACCCGCGGCTGGGGACCGGGCGGGGGACCGTCCCTGCAAGGGACTGTCCCCGGGGTTGTTCTTGACTTTGATTGGCCTGAAAAAAAGCAACCCCGGGGACAGGCCCCATTCGGGGACAGTCCCCAAACTTTTTCAAAATTTTTTGAAAATAACCCTAAAGTTCCCCGCAACCCCGCCGTTACCCACTTCAGATGTCCGGGAAAGCGCCTCTGTTCGTTGCTTTGGATGCCAGAAAAAAAGTTAAAATTTTTTGCTGGAAACCCTAAAGTTCTCCAAAAGGCTGCCGTTACCGGATCAGATGTCGCGAAAAAGCCTCAGCGCGGTATCGATTTTTTCGGTTCGGCCCGCCACTTTCCAGCGGGCGCCACAATTCGCAAACCCGCGCCAGCACTGGCCCGGCGCCCGATCGCCCTGCGTTTGTCAGACAAACGCTGACAGGGCGCGTTCGCTTGTTCCCTACCCCAAATACAGACGCCAGCCTCTTCTCGTGCACACCGGCCTCCAGCAGAATGTGTCTCAACGGAAACGCATTTTGGGGAGAAAACAAATGACCGCGAACGATATGATGGCCGAGATCCGCGACGCAAACCTGAGCTACCTGATGTTGGCTCAACAGATGATCCGCGCCGACAAGGCGACGGCCATCTTCCGCCTGGGCCTGTCCACCGACATCGCCGACCTGATCGAAGGCATGAGCAATGCGCAGATCCTGAAGCTCGCCGGCGGCAACATGATGCTGGCCCGCTTCCGCTTCGACGACGGCGCGATCCTGTCGATGCTGACCAACTACAACAAGGACCGTTCGCTGGCGCAATCGCATGCGGCGATCCTGATGGCCGGCCAGGGCGTCGAAGAAATCGTCTGAGCGTTACACTGCGTCGATAGAACCAGCGGGGAGCGGGAAATGAGCAACGTAGGGAAAAAAAGCGTCGTTACGGAAGCGCACGAAATCGGCCTGGCCATCGAGCTGATCAACCTGGGTGCCCGGTTGCAGCTGCTGGAAACCGAGGTGTCGCTGTCGCGCGAGCGCCTGCTGAAGCTGTACAAGGAGCTGAAGGGCGTGTCGCCGCCGAAGGGCATGCTGCCGTTCTCGACGGACTGGTTCCTCACCTGGCAGCCGAACATCCATTCCTCGCTGTTCATCAATATCCACGATTTCCTCGTCCAGCACGCCGGTGCCACGGGCATCGAGGCGGTGATGAAGGCTTATAAGCTGTACCTCGAGCAGATGCCGCCGGCGCCGGGCGAAGAGCCGCTGCTGTCGCTGACGCGGGCCTGGACCCTCGTGCGTTTCTTCGGCAGCAAGATGCTGGAACTGAAAGCCTGCGGCAAGTGCCAGGGCAAGTTCGTCGTCAACGGCATGGACCTGAACGGCGACTACCACTGCGGTCTGTGCCATATGCCTTCCCGCGCCGGCAAGACCAGAAAAGCCAAAGAAGAAGCCGCCGCGGCGTGACTCTTCTCTCCAACCGTTTCCGTACCCGCGCAAGCCGGGGTGGCCGATGAGGTCACTCCGGCTTGTTCGCTTGCCGGCCGTGCGCGCGCTGCTGGCGCAGGTGGCCGCGCTGCTGCCCACGGCGGCCCTGGCCTATATGTTCGATTTGCTGGGCCTGGGCCTGACGCTGCTGTCCGCCGTGCTGCTGCAGGGCTTCGTTGCCATGCTGATCACTTGGAAGATCGGCCTGGCTTCGTGGTGGCGCATCATCCAGCTGCTGTTCCCGCTGGCGCTGCTGGCCGCGACGGCGCTGCAGCTGCCGCCCGTGCTGTTCCTCGTCGTGTTTGTCGTGCTGCTGGGCTGGTACTGGTCCACGTTCCGCACGCAGGTGCCGTATTTCCCTTCCAACCTGGCCGTGTGGCGCGCCGTGGTCGAGCTGATGCCGCCGCGGCCCGGCGTGCGCGTCATCGACATCGGCAGCGGCCTGGGCGGCATGACGATGCACCTGGCGCAGGCCCGGCCGGATGCGCAATGCTTCGGCATCGAACTGGCGCCGGTGCCGTATTTTTATTCGAAATGGCGCGCCAGGTTAACCGGAAGTCACGCGACATTTATTCATGGCGATTATGACAAACTCGATTTTGGCGAATATGACATCGTATTCGCCTATCTTTCCCCGGCGGTAATGCCGGCGCTGTTCGATAAGGCGAAAAAGGAAATGAAAATTGGCAGTCTGCTAGCGAGTTACGAATTCGCCGTGCCGGCTTTCAAACCAGACAAGACCATCCATACCACAGAGGGCGGACCGCCCCTGTATATCTGGGTGTTTTAGATGCCTTTCTCTTGCCCGCAGGGCGTTCTCACGCTATTGTAGTTCCCTGTGGAATCATTCGGGTTTTACCGACTTTTTAGGGGGAGTTTGCAGGCTTGTTAGTTATTATTGGTTATATCGTTGTTTGCGCCTCGGTGTTCGGAGGCTTTGCGATGGCGGGTGGTCACCTTGCCGCGCTGTTCCAGCCGTTGGAACTCCTGATGATCGGTGGTGCCGCAGTGGGCGCCTTCTTCGTCGGCAATAACGGTAAATCCATCAAGGCTACACTTGCCGCACTCCCTTCGCTGCTGAAGGGCTCGCGCTACACCAAGGAACTGTACATGGAGCTGATGTCGCTGCTGTTCGACATCCTCTCCAAGGTGCGCAAGGAAGGCCTGATGTCGATCGAAGGGGATATCGAAACGCCTGAGCAGAGTCCCCTGTTCTCCAAGTACCCGTCGGTACTCGAGGACCACCACGTCGTGGAATTCATGACGGACTACCTGCGCCTGATGGTGTCGGGGAACATGGACGCCTTCCAGATCGAGAACCTGATGGACAACGAACTGGAAACCCACCACCACGAAGGCGCGGTACCGGCCCACGTGATCGCGAAACTGGGCGACGGCCTGCCGGCGTTCGGTATCGTCGCGGCCGTGATGGGCGTGGTGCACACGATGGAATCGGTGGGCCTGCCGCCTTCCGAGCTGGGCATGCTGATCGCGCACGCGCTGGTCGGTACCTTCCTCGGTATTCTGCTGGCCTACGGCTTCGTCGGTCCTCTGTCGAGCCTGCTCGAACAGAAGCTGGAAGAGTCCAGCAAGATGTTTCAGTGCGTGAAGGTCACGCTGCTGGCCAGCCTGAACGGCTATGCGCCCGCGCTGGCGGTGGAATTCGGCCGCAAGGTGCTGTACTCGACCGAGCGCCCGACGTTTGCCGAGCTGGAAGACCACATCAAGAAAGCGAAGTCGAAATAATGGACGCCGCACTGACCGGAGGAATGCGCCATGGCGGATGAAGGGCTGCGGCCGATTATCGTCAAGCGCATCAAGAAGGGCGGCGGCGGTCACCACGGCGGCGCCTGGAAGATCGCCTATGCCGACTTCGTGACGGCGATGATGGCGTTCTTCCTGCTGATGTGGCTGCTGGGTTCGACGACCAAGGGCGACCTGAACGGCATCTCGGAATTCTTCAAGACCCCGCTGAAGGTGGCCATGCAGGGCGGCTCCGGCAGCGGCGACAGCTCGTCCGTGATCCAGGGCGGCGGCAAGGACCTGACGCGCAAGGATGGCCAGGTGCGCGCCGGCGGCGATACGGCCGTCAAGAAGACCTTCAACCTGACGGGCGCGAAAGCCCAGCTGGAGAAGGAAGAAGCGCAGCGCCTGCAGACGCTGAAGGACAAGCTGCAGCAGAAGATCGAGAACAGCCCGGCGCTGCAGAAGTTCAAGAACCAGCTGCTGCTGGACTTCACCAGCGAAGGCCTGCGGATCCAGATCGTGGACGAGCAGAACCGGCCGATGTTCCCCAGCGCGAAATCGGAGCTGGCGTCGTACACGCGCGAGATCCTGCAGGAGATCGGTCCCGTGCTGAACGACGTGCCGAACAAGATCGGCCTGTCCGGCCACACGGATTCGACGCCGTATTTTTCCGAATCGGGCTACAGCAACTGGGAGCTGTCGGCCGACCGGGCGAATGCGTCGCGGCGCGCGCTGGTGCAGGGCGGCATGAGCGATGATAAGGTGATGCGCGTGGTGGGCCTGGGTTCGGCCGTCAACCTCGACCGCAAGGACCCGTTCAACCCGATCAACCGCCGCATCAGCATCATCGTGATGAACAAGAAGACGGAAGAAGGCCTGCTGCGCGATGCCGGCAAGCTGGAGGTCGGCACGGGCACCGAAGCCACCAAGGACGCGGCAGCCGCGCTGGAAGAAGCGCCTGCCGGAGCGGCCGCGGCGGCCCGCACGGTCGCCCAAAAATAGATGCAAACATAGCAGACCCGGATAGCAGACCCCGATAACATGAACAGAAAAAAAATCCTCGGCTCCCACGTGAAGCGCCTGCTGTCGGGCGTGTCGGACCACGGCAAGCGCCACCTGACGGAAGTGGAAACGGACCTGCTGCAAACGAGCCTGCTGTTGGAAGAGGCGATCGACAAGCTGTCGCGCAACTTCATGGCGATCCACGAAGCGGTCAACGACCGGCAGGACACGATCCGCCTGCTGCTCGACGGCGGCACGCCGTCCGTCGAGGACCGCGAAAAGCTCGAAGGAATGGGCGGCGAAGTGGGCACCTACGTCAACGCGGCGATCACCAGCATGCAGTTCCAGGACATGACGAGCCAGCTGATCGACCGCACGCTGAAACGCGTGACGGGGCTGCGCGAATTCCTCGCCACGCTGGGTGCCCACGGCGCCGAGATGGACCCGGACAGCGACAACGAGCAGATGGTCGAACTGCTCGGCAAGGTCAGCATGGCACTGGCGATCCAGAGCTTGGAATTGCGTAATGTGTTGCGCAAGGCCGTGCACCAGAAGCACCTGGAAAGTGGCGACATCGAACTGTTCTGACGTTCGCGGCGCCGCGTTCAGTAAAATCCCAACAACACAGCGGGCCGCCAAGTGCCCGAATTAATGAATACCTGAGAAGGATGCAATATGGCTAAAACGATTCTTGCAGTTGACGATTCCAGCTCCCTGCGCCAGATGGTCGCGTTCAGCCTGAAGGCTGCCGGCTACCAGGTGGTGGAAGCGGTCGACGGCCAGGACGGCCTGGAAAAGGCCAAGCTGCAGGCGGTCGACCTGGTGCTGACCGACCAGAACATGCCGAAGATGGATGGCCTGCAGCTGATCAAGAGCCTGCGCGAGCTGCCCACGTACGCCAAGACGCCGATCCTGATGCTGACCACCGAGTCGTCCGACGAAATGAAATCGAAAGGCCGCGCCGCCGGCGCCAATGGCTGGCTGGTCAAGCCGTTCGACCCGCAACGCCTGATCGAGGTCGTCAAGAAAGTCATCGGCTGATCATGCGCGGATCGAGCTCAATCCTGGACGGAGTATCGCCATGACCATCGATATTAGCCAGTTCTTCCAGGTCTTTTTCGACGAGGCCGAGGAACTGCTGGCTGAAATGGAGCGGTTGCTGCTGTCCGTCGACGTGGAGGCGGCGACCGAGGAAGACCTGAATGCGATCTTCCGCACCGCCCACTCCGTGAAGGGCGGCGCCGGCACGTTCGGCCTGACCGACATGACGGAAGTGACGCACATCCTGGAAACGCTGCTGGACCGCATCCGCAAGGGCGAGATGGCGCTGACGACGGATCACGTCGACGCGTTCCTGGCCGCCAAGGATGCGCTGAAGATGCAGCTGGACGGCCACCGCCTCGGCACGCCGGTCGACCAGGATGCCGTCGGCGACGTGCGCATGATGCTGCAGCACCTGGCGCAGGACGTGCACGTCGAAGCGATCGCCCATGTGGCGCCGGCCTTCCAGACGGCCGCCGCGGAACCGCAGGCGGTCGATCACAGCGGCGGGCGCCGCTACCGCCTGGAACTGCCGGCGATGGCGCACCGCGAGGTGACCGCGCTGGCCGCCGAGCTGGGGCTGATGGCGCACGTCGTCGTCACGCCGCTCGACCACGACCGCAATGCGATGGTCGTCACCACGCACGAAAGCCTGGACGACATCATCGCCATCTGCTCGTTCGTGCTGAACACGGACGAGATGACGATCGCCGAACTGCCGGCGCTGACGCCGGAACAGGCGGCCGTGGAAAACGCTGCCCGCAGCAAGGTCGAGAACGAGCTGGGTTACGGCTTCTTCGAACCATTGGAGAAGGCGGAAACCATTGCCACGCAGTCCGGCGAAGGCTACGGCTTCTTCCAGCCGCTGGACGAGATCCGCGCCAACGCGCAGGGTGCCACGGACGAAGCGCGGGGCTACGGTTTCTTCCAGCCCGTCGAGCAGATCCGCGCGATGGCCGGCGTGCCGGACGCGCCGCCTGCCGCCGCGGTGGAAAAGGCCGAGGAGGAAAAGAAGGCGCTGAAGAAGGAAGTGGAAAAGGCCGCGGCCGGCATCAACCACGGCCCCGGCGCGGAATCGTCATCGATCCGCGTGTCGATCGAAAAGGTCGATCAGCTGATCAACCTGGTCGGCGAACTGGTGATCACGCAGGCGATGATCGAGCAGCGCGCCGATGCGCTGGACCCGATGGTGCATGAGAAGCTGCTCGCGTCCGTCGGGCAGCTGACCCGCAATACCCGCGACCTGCAGGAAGCGGTGATGTCGATCCGCATGATGCCGATGGACTTCGTGTTCTCGCGCTTCCCGCGCATGGTGCGCGACCTGGCCCATAAACTGGGCAAGAAGGTGGACTTCATCACCAACGGCGCCGCGACGGAACTGGACAAGGGCCTGATCGAACGCATCGTCGATCCGCTGACGCACCTGGTGCGCAACAGCATCGACCACGGCATCGAGATGCCGGAAGCGCGCCGCGCCGCCGGCAAGACGGATGCGGGCCGGCTGTTCCTGTCGGCCACGCACCAGGGCGGCAACATCATCATCGAAGTGTCGGACGACGGCGGTGGCCTGAACCGCGACCGCATCCTCGCCAAGGCGAAGCAGAACGGCCTGCCGGTGTCGGACAACATGCCCGACGCGGATGTCTGGCAGCTGATCTTCGCGCCGGGCTTCTCGACGGCCGAGCAGGTGACCGACGTGTCCGGCCGCGGCGTGGGCATGGATGTCGTCAAGCGCAACATCACGGCGCTGGGCGGGACGGTGGACATCCGCTCGGCCAAGGGCTTCGGCACGACGATCTCGATCTCGCTGCCGCTGACGCTGGCGATTTTGGACGGCATGTCGATCCGCGTCGGCGGCGAGGTGTACATCCTGCCGCTGGGCTTCGTCGTCGAATCGCTGCAGCCGGTGGAAGCGGATGTGCGCGAGATTTCCGGCAAGGGCCGCGTCGTCAAGGTGCGCGGCGAGTACCTGCCGCTGATCCCGCTGTACCAGATGTTCGACATTGCGCCGCGCTTCCGCGAACCGTGGGAAGGTATCCTCGTGATCCTGGAAACGGAAGGCAAGAAGGCCTGCCTGTTCGTCGACGAACTGGTCGGCCAGCAGCAGGTGGTGGTGAAGAACCTCGAATCGAATTACCGCAAGGTGGCCGGCATCTCCGGCGCCACGATCCTCGGTGACGGCGGCGTATCGCTGATCCTGGACGTGGCGGCGCTGATCCGCTCCTCGCGCCAGCTGGTGGACGAAACCACCCTGAACACGCTCGGCTGACCGCCAACAAGGACCATGACATGACAGACGCAAACCACACCGCCGACGGCGCCGACAGCGCCGGCCTCGAATTCCTCGCCTTCACGCTGGGCAAGGAGGAATATGGCATCGACATCCTGAAGGTGCAGGAGATCCGCGGCTACGAAGCGGTGACCCGCATCGCCAACGCGCCCGAGTTCATCAAGGGCGTGATCAACCTGCGCGGCATCATCATCCCGGTGGTGGACATGCGCATCAAGTTCAACCTGGGCGAACCGGTGTACGACCAGTTCACCGTGGTGATCATCCTGAACATCAAGGGCCGCGTCGTCGGCATGGTGGTCGACAGCGTGTCCGACGTGACGACGCTGACGCCCGACCAGATCAAGCAGGCGCCGGAAATGGGCACCGTGTTCTCGACCGAGTACATGATCGGCCTGGGCACCGTCGGCGAACGGATGCTGATCCTGATGGACATCGACAAGCTGATGTCCAGCCCGGAAATGGGGCTGCTGGACAAGGCAGTCGCCTGATTTTTTCACCGCGCAGCAAACGTCTTAAACCAGCACAGTCCAAAACTGGCAACAGCAGCAAACCGGCCATCGCTCCGTCAGAGGGCGAGCCGGTGCTTCATCACTACTACACAGGGTAAGCGGGATTCACATGAGCGTTCGGAACTACAAGATCGGCACGCGGCTCGGCATCGGTTTCGGCATCATATTGCTGATCCTCGTCGCGCTGGTGCTGTCGGCCAATGGCCTTAACTATCGCAACAAGTCGCAGCTGATGCAGGGGCTCGAACTGACCAGCACGAAGAACCGCGAAGTGGCGGAAATGAAGAGCGCGATGCTGGAATCGGGCATCGCGATGCGCAATATCGGACTGCAGTCCGACGTCGAGCAGATGCAGAAGGAAGAAGGCAAGGTCAAGGCGCAGCGCGAACGCTACGATGCGGCGCTGGCCAAGCTGGAAGGCCTGGGCCTGACGGCCGAAGAGAAGACCGTGCTGGGCGAACTGGCCACGCTGGACAAGGATGTCGATGCGGCGTTCAAGGAAGCGATGGCACAGGTGCTGGCCTTCAATGCCGAAGGCGGCACCAAGATCATCGCCGGCCGCATCGACCCGCTGAACAGTCGCACCGTCACCGCGCTGAACAGGCTGGTGCAGCTGCAGCAGGAAGCCATCAAGGCCTTCCAGGCCAGCTCGCTGGAAGCGGACAGCCGCGTGATGCTGCTGACCCTCTTGCTGGGCGCGCTGGGCGTGGCCGTCGGCATCGCCTGCGCGGTCTTCACGACACGTTCGATCACGGTGCCGCTGGCCGGCGCCGTCCAGGTGGCGCAGCGTGTCGCGGCCGGCGAGCTGACGTCCGTCGTCGCCGTCGAAGGCAAGGATGAAACCAGCGAGCTGCTGCAGGCGCTGAAGGACATGAACGACAGCCTGGTGCGCACGGTGGGCCAGGTGCGCAGCGGCACCGAGACGATCACGCAGGCGTCGCAGGAAATCGCCAGCGGCAATGCCGACCTGTCGGCCCGCACCGAGGCGCAGGCCAGCTCGCTGGGCGAGACGGCAAGTTCGATGGAATCGCTGACGTCGACCGTCAGGCAGAATGCCGACAACGCGCGGCAGGCCAACCAGCTGGCCGTGTCGGCATCGTCGGTGGCCACCAAGGGCGGCCAGGTGGTGTCGCAGGTGGTCGACACGATGGGCTCGATCAAGCAGAGTTCGTCGAAGATCGTCGACATCATCGGCGTCATCGACGGCATCGCGTTCCAGACCAATATCCTGGCGCTCAATGCCGCCGTGGAAGCGGCGCGCGCCGGCGAACAGGGCCGCGGCTTCGCCGTCGTCGCCTCCGAGGTGCGCAACCTGGCGCAGCGTTCGGCCAGCGCGGCCAAGGAAATCAAGGCGCTGATCGACGATTCGGTGACGAAGGTCGATGCGGGCGGCAAGCTGGTGGACGAGGCGGGCCAGACGATGGACCTGATCGTCACGTCGATCCGCCAGGTGGCCGACATCATGGGCGAGATCACCGCGGCCACGCAGGAACAGAGCCACGGCATCGAGGAAGTGAACCAGTCGATCACGCAGATGGACGAGATGACGCAGCAGAACGCGGCTCTCGTCGAGGAAGCGGCAGCGGCGGCGGAAAGCATGCAGCAGCAGGCGCACCAGCTGGCCGAAGCCGTGTCGATCTTCAAGCTGGGCAACGAGCCGTTGCGCGTGGCGGCGAAGCCGGCGGTGAAGACCGTTGCTGCCGCAAAGCCCGCGGTGAAGAAGCCGGTAGCGAAGCTGGCCAATGCGCCGGCACCGCGTGCGGCTGCAGCAGTGAAGAAAGCAGCCGCGCCGGCCGGCGACGATTGGGAAGAATTCTAGGACTGGGGACTGTCCCCGCAGGGGCCTGTCCCCGGGGTTGAAGTAACAGGCAACCCCGGGGACAGGCCCCGAAGAACCGGGGACAGTCCCCAGCCGTTAGATCAAGAGAAGAAACGCCAGAAGAACACTATGTCCAGAGACACCGTCAAGGAATTCGATTTCAACGCCCGCGACTTCGAGCGCGTGCGGGGCCTGATCTACAAGCGGGCCGGCATTTCGCTGGCCGACAGCAAGCAGGAGATGGTGTACAGCCGCCTGGCGCGGCGGCTGCGCGCGACGGGCATCACGTCGTTCGTCAAGTACCTGGACGACCTGGAAGCGAACCGCCTGCCCAACGAGTGGGAAGCGTTCACCAATGCGCTGACGACCAACCTGACGTCGTTCTTCCGCGAGGCGCACCACTTCCCGCTGCTGGCCGACCACGTCAAGAAGCACAAGGGCGAAACGCTCAATGTGTGGTGCTCGGCCAGTTCGACCGGCGAGGAGCCGTATTCGATCGCGATCACGATCTGCGAGGCGTTCAACACGCTGACGCCGAACGTGCACATCATCGCCACCGACATCGACACCAATGTGCTGGCCACGGCCGCCAACGGCATCTATCCGATCGAGCGCATCGAGAAGCTGACGGCGGAGCAGCAGCGCCGCTTCTTCCTGAAAGGGAAGGGCGCGCAGGCCGGCTTCGCACGCCTGCGGCCGGAACTGCGCCAGCTGATCACGTACCGCCAGCTGAACCTGCTGGACGAGAAGTGGGATATCCGCGGTCCGTTCGACGTGATCTTCTGCCGCAACGTGATGATCTATTTCGACAAGGCGACGCAGCGCAAGATCCTCGCGCGCTTCGTGCCGATGATGAAACCCGATGCCCTGCTGTTTGCCGGGCATTCCGAGAATTTCCTGTACGTGTCGGATTCCCTGAAGCTGCGCGGCAAGACGGTCTACGAACTGGACCCGGCGGCCCGCAGCGCGGCGCCGCAACGGGCATAAGTCTTACCACACGCACGTAACGAGTCTGCACCGAGAACCAGCATGGACACCGACCACATCGCCACCAACGTCTATTACGACCGGACCTTCGACTGCGAAGCAGCGAAGATCCTGCCGGGCGAGTACTACTACACGAACAAGGACATGCTGATCGTGACCGTGCTCGGCTCCTGCGTGTCGGCCTGCATTCGCGACCGCGCCACGGGCCTGGGCGGCATGAACCACTTCATGCTGCCGGACGGCGGCTCGGACCAGAACAGTCCCGTGTCGGCATCGGCCCGCTACGGCACCTTCGCGATGGAGGTGCTGATCAACAGCCTGCTCAAATCCGGCGCGCGGCGCGACAACCTGGAAGCGAAGGTGTTCGGCGGCGGCGCCGTGCTGAAAGGCTTCACGGCGATGAACGTGGGCGAGCGCAACGCCGCGTTCGTGCAGAGTTTCCTGAAGAACGAGCGGATCCGCATCGTCGCGGAGGACCTGAACGACGTGTATCCGCGCAAGGTGTACTTCTTCCCCCGTACCGGCAAGGTGCTGGTGAAGAAGCTGATGCAATCCCATAACGACACGCTGGCGAAACGCGAGATCGAATATGCGAGCCGCCTGAAGGCCAAGCCTGTGGCCGGCGAGATCGAGTTGTTCTGACGAGGGGCTTTATAGTATGAAGATCAAGGTACTGGTGGTCGACGATTCGGCGCTGATCCGCAGCGTCATGACCGAGATTATCAACAGCCAGCCGGACATGGAAGTGGTGGCCACCGCCCCCGATCCGCTGGTGGCGCGCGAACTGATCAAGCAGCACAACCCGCAGGTGCTGACGCTCGACGTCGAGATGCCGAAGATGGATGGCCTCGACTTCCTCGAGAAGCTGATGCGGCTGCGGCCGATGCCGGTGGTGATGGTGTCGTCGCTGACCGAGCGGGGCTCCGAGATCACCATGCGTGCGCTGGAACTGGGCGCCGTCGATTTCGTCACGAAGCCGAAGATCTCGATCCAGACCGGCATGCGCGAATACACCGAACTGATCGCCGACAAGATCCGTGCCGCGGCGAAGGCGCGCATCCGTGCCCGCACGCTGCCGCAAGCGGGCGCCGAAGGTGCCGCACCCCTGCCACAATTACGCAATCCGCTGATGTCGTCCGAAAAACTGATCATCGTCGGCGCGTCGACCGGCGGTACCGAAGCGATCCGCGAATTCCTGATGCAGATGCCGTCCGACTGCCCGGGCATCCTGATCACGCAGCACATGCCGGAAGGCTTTACCCGCTCGTTCGCCAAGCGGCTCGATTCATTGTGCAAGATCTCGGTCCAGGAGGCGCAGGGCAACGAGCGCGTGCTGCCGGGCCATGCGTACATCGCGCCGGGCCACTCGCACCTGCTGCTGGCGCGTTCCGGCGCGAACTACATGACGAAGCTCGACCAGGGCGAACCCGTCAACCGGCACCGGCCGTCCGTGGACGTCCTGTTCCGTTCCGCCGCCCAGCACGCCGGCAAGAATGCCGTCGGCGTGATCCTGACGGGCATGGGCAAGGACGGCGCGGCAGGCATGCTGGAGATGAAGGCCGCCGGAGCGTATAATTTTGCCCAGGATGAAGCCACTTGCGTCGTGTTCGGCATGCCGCGCGAGGCCATCGCTGTCGGCGCCACGCATGAAGTGGGCGCATTGCAGGCACTGCCCGGCATGGTATTGGGCTACCTGGCACAGCACGGCATGCGCGCTTTGCGCGTTTGATACGGTATTACTGTTTTACAGGGTGTTTGAGGGGTGGTTCATTCCCTCTATAGCAACTTAGATGCTATCCTTCAACTTCCTGGTGTCTATCACTAACTATTTAATAACCGCGTAGAGAATCAACGGAGTAATTCATGGCTGATCCAAAGATGAAATTTTTAGTTGTTGACGACTTCTCGACGATGCGCCGCATCGTCCGGAATCTGTTGAAAGAACTGGGTTATGCCAACGTGGACGAAGCCGAAGACGGCGTGATGGCACTGGCGAAACTGCGTGCGGAACAGTTCGACTTCGTGGTATCCGACTGGAACATGCCGAACATGGATGGCCTGACGATGCTGCAGAATATTCGTGCCGACCCCGCGCTGGCCAAGCTGCCGGTGCTGATGGTGACCGCCGAAGCAAAGAAGGAAAACATCATCGCCGCCGCCCAGGCCGGCGCCAATGGCTACGTCGTCAAGCCGTTCACGGCCGCGACGCTGGACGAGAAGCTGAACAAGATCTTTGAAAAGCTTGGAGCATAAGTAATGGCTGAACAAGCAGCCGGCGCCGGCGCAACCAGCCTGGCCGCGCCGGAGCACGAGGAATTCCTGGCACGCATCGGTCACATGACCCGTGCGCTGCATGAAAACCTCCGTGGACTGGGCCTGGACAAACTGATCGAAAAGGCCGCCGAGGACATCCCCGACGCCCGCGACCGTCTCGACTACGTGGCACGCCTGAGCGAAAACGCGGCGCAGAAGGTGCTCAACGCCACCGACGAGGCAGGCCCGCTGCAGGACCGCATCGCCGGCGATGCAAAGGACCTGTCCGGTTCCTGGCAGGCCTTGCTGGACGGGCAGGGCGGTGCCGACGACTGGCGCGCGCTGGCCGAACGCACGATCGCCACGCTGGGCACCACGGCGTCGGCAACCACCGCCACCAAGGGCCACCTGATGGACATCATGATGGCGCAGGACTTCCAGGACCTGACGGGCCAGGTGATCAAGCGCGTCACCGGCATCGCCCAGAACCTGGAAAAGCAGCTGGTCCAGACGCTGATCGATTTCGCCCCCGAGGAACTGAAGAAGGAACTCGACAGCGGTCTGCTGAACGGCCCGCAGATCGACAAGTCGAAGGATGGCGTGGTGGCCGACCAGGGCCAGGTCGACGACCTGCTCGACAGCCTGGGATTCTGATCGCACAGCGGGCCCGACGGCCCGCTTTTCACATTCGCAGCGCTTTTTAAGATCCATGCATCAAACTAATTTCCTCGTTCGCGAGCCCCTGCTGGACCCGCAGCAGCGTGTCGTCGGCTACGAGCTGTGCTGGCACCACAATGGCGTGGCGGCCCCGTCGAAAGCGGCGGAACTGGAAGCGCTCGTCGCCTTCGTTGCCGGCGAGCTGTACGACCCCGAGCAGGGCTGGCTGCTGCGCGACAAGAAGCTGTTCCTGCAGGCCGTGCCGGCCATGCTGTCGACGGATGCGCTGCACGACCTGCCGCCGCAGCACACGGTGCTGTCGATCCGCACGGCCGAGCTGGCCAACCCCGATACCCTGGCTGCCGTGCAGGCCCTGCGCGCCGGCGACGTGGGCATCCTGCTGCGCAACTGCGATATCGCCAAGGCGGGCAACCGCCTGCCGGCGCTGGCGTCCTACGTGGAAGTGCGCTTCACCGGCGCGGACGTGGCGGCCCAGGCGCGCACCTATGCGGCGCTGAAGCAGTCGGCAGTGCGGATGGTGGGCCGTCCCGTGACGACGTGGGAAGACTTCGACGTCTGCGCGTCGCTGGGCATCGACGCCTTTGTCGGCAAGCTGCACCTGACGCCGCGTCCCGGCACGGAAGTGAAGGGCATGAACCCGGCGCAGACGATCATCCTGCAGCTGATGCAGATGGTGCAGGCGAATGCGGACGTGCCGAAGCTGGAAGGCGTGCTGAAGCGCGACGCCGCGCTGTCCTATAAACTGCTCCGCTACATCAACACGGCCGGCTTCGGCATGGGCCGCGAGATCCAGTCGCTGAAGCAGGCCATCACGCTGCTGGGCTACCAGCCCCTGTACCGCTGGCTGACGCTGCTGCTGGCCACCGCCAGCACGAGCGGCTATTCGCCGGTGCTGCTGGAAACGGCCGTCGTCCGCGGCCGGCTGGCCGAGCTGCTGGGCATCGGCGCGCTGGGCCGCGCCGAGGCGGAAAACATTTTTGTCGCCGGCATGTTCTCGCTGCTGGACCGGCTGCTGGGCATCCCGATGAAGGACGTGCTGGAAACGGTGCAGCTGTCAGCGGAAATCATGACGGCGCTGCTGGAGCGGGGCGGCCGCTACGGCCCCTACCTGGCGCTGGCCGAGGCCTGCGAGCTGAGCTCGGACCTGGTGTCGTCGCTGGCCGCGTCGCTGCAGCTGACGCCGGCCGATGTGAACAAGGCGCACCTGTCGGCGCTGGCCTGGACGCAGGACGTTACCGGATAGGTTGGGGACTGTCCCTGAAAGGGACTGTCCCCGGGGTTGTTTTTCTGCCTGCGCACCACAAATTCAACAACAACCCCGGGGACAGGCCCCTGCGGGGACAGTCCCCAGCCTCAAATCTCCAGATTATCGATCAGCCGCGTAGTGCCCAGCTTTGCAGCCGCCAGCACCACCAGCGGCTCGCCGCGGGCAAGGTCGTCGGCGCTGGGCGCCTGCAGGTCGATGCGCTTGCGGATGCTGATGTAGTCCGGCTTCCAGCCGCGCGCATCCAGCTGCGCCATGGCCCGCTGCTCCAGCCCGATGCGATCGTGCTCGCCGGCGCGCATTTCGTTGGCGACGAAGTTCAGCGCCTGGTACAGCGCCGGCGCTTCGGCGCGCTCGTCGGTGGACAGGTACATATTGCGCGATGACAGCGCCAGGCCGTCCTCGGCGCGGAACGTTTCGGCGCCGACGATCTGCGTCGGCAGCGCGAACTGGCGCGCCATGTTCCGCACGATCATCAGCTGCTGGTAATCCTTCTTGCCGAACACGGCCACCTTCGGCTGCACGCACGAGAACAGCTTCGTCACCACCGTGCACACGCCGTTGAAGAAGCCGGGACGGAACTCGCCTTCGAGGATATTGCCCAGGTCGTCCGGCGGCTGCACGCGGTATTCCTGCGGCTCCGGGTACAGGTCCTTCTCGGTCGGCGCGAACAGCACGTAGACGCCTTCCTTTTCCAGCTTCTCCACGTCGGCCTGGAAGGTGCGCGGGTATTTGTCGAAGTCTTCGTTCGGGCCGAACTGCAGGCGGTTGACGAAGATCGACGCGACGACGGGGTCGCCATGCTTGCGCGCCAGCCGCATCAGCGACAGGTGGCCTTCGTGCAGGTTGCCCATCGTGGGCACGAACGCGGTGCGCAACTGGCCGCTGAGCTGGTCGCGCAATTCTTCGATCGAGGAGATGATTTTCATAATATTCTTGGTGTCAGGCCGGCGAATACGCGAGACGCACATAGATCGGTGCGAACGGTTCGGCCTGGGTAATTTCAATCAGGGTTTCTTTTGCCAGTTCCAGCATCGCCACGAAGTTCACCACGACGACGGGCACGCCGCCATCGGTATCGAACAGGTCGGCGAATTCAACAAAGCGCTGCGCCTGCAGCCGCCGCAGGATCATCGTCATGTGCTCGCGCACCGACAACTCTTCACGCGAAATCTTGTGGTGCTGCTTCAGCGTGGCCTTCTTCAGCAGGCCGCGCCAGGCGGCCAGCAGGTCGTCGGCATTCACGTCCGGCCACACGGGCACGAGGCTCTGCTCGATGAAGATCTGCGAAGAGACGAAGTCGCGGTCCAGCTGCGGCACCGAGTTGAGGTCGTAGGCGGCCAGCTTGATCTGCTCGTATTCGAGCAGCCGGCGCACCAGCTCCGCGCGGGGATCTTCCGGGCCCAGCTCGATCTCGTGGGGCCGCTGCGGCAGCAGCATGCGCGACTTGATCTCGATGAGCATGGCGGCCATCAGCAGGTACTCGGCCGCCAGCTCCAGGTTCGACAGCCGGATCTGGTCCACGTATTTCAGATACTGCAGCGTCACCTGCGCCATCGGGATGTCGAGGATGTTGAAGTTCTGCTTGCGGATCAGGTACAGCAGCAGGTCCAGCGGACCTTCGAACGCGTCGAGGAAGATCTCCAGCGCGTCGGGCGGAATGTACAGGTCGGTGGGCAGCTTCAGCACGGGCGCGCCGTACAGGCGCGCGAAAGCGGCGCCGTCGGGCTGCGCCCCGGCGTCGTCCGGTCCCGGCGGCGCGCTGTCGGCAGCGGTGCCGGGCGCCTGTCCGGCTGCGTCAGCCCCGGCTTCCTGCACGGCGCCGTCGGCTGCCGCGTCCTGTGGCAGCATGATGCCTACCTGCCGGTCAAACCTTGTTCTGGTACACGTAAGGCTGCTGGGCGATGCGGGACTCGCGCTGGCGGGCCTGCTCGTCCAGCGGCGTCGGCGCCTTGTCCCACAGCAGCGAACGGCCCAGTTGCTGGCCTGCCTCGATGGTCGGATTCTGGTCCTTCAAACCTTGCATGAACAGGGTGTGGTCGGATTGGTACTGGCGCTTTTGTTTGAACAGGAGTTTCATATCTCGAATGAAGGGTGAAAACCAACGCGTATTCTACTCCGCTGCGGCATGCCGGAGGGAATTTCCGTGCCGCCCGCGCCGGCGCACAACGGGTGCGCCGGCCCAGTGGCAATTCTGCTATCGTCGGCACATCTGCTTTCGTCCCGGAGCTCCCATGCATAAACTGCTCGCCGCCGTGGTCGCGGCCGCCTTCCTGCTGACGGCATGCGACCAGTCCGCACCGCCGAAGCCTCCGAAACCGATTGCCCAGACCGGGCAAACCGCGCAGCCGGCCTCTCCCAGGCCGGCTGTTTCCTTATTGAAGACCTTGTCTGCCGACGGCGTGGGGCCGATCCGCTTCGGCATGAAGCTGGACGAAGCGGAAAACGCCATCAGCGAGAAATCCCATCCATTGGGCGGCAACGACCCGGAATGCCGTCTCGTGACGTTCGATGCACTGCCGCTGTTCCGCTTCATGGTCGAGAAGGATGTTGTCACGCGGGCCGACGCGATGAAGGGTGCCGAGAACGTGACTGGTGTTGACGTGGGCGACGATCCGGCCAGGGTCAAGGAGAAATTCGCTGCCGTGCAGGTGGGCCCGCACAAATACCTGCCGGCCGGGCACTACCTGACGCTCCGGGGCGGCGGCGACAATGCGCTGATCATGGAGGATGACGGCAAGGCGATCATCAAGATCCGGGGCGGGATGGAGCCGGCCGTGTCGTATGTGGAGTCGTGCGGGTAGGGGACTGTTTTCGCCCGCCGAAAAGCAAAGGCAACTGCAACCCCGGGGACAGGTCCTTGCAGGGACAGTCCCCTACCGCAGCTGCCGGCGCATCACCAGCGGCGCCGGCTCCAGCGGATTGCCGTGCGAGTACTCCAGCTCGGCGGCGAATTCGAACTCGAAGGCGGCATAGAAATCCAGCAGCTTGGGCTGGTCGCTGCGCACCGCCAGCCGCAGTTCGCCGACGCCCGATTCGAGGCTGTGGTGGATGACCGCTTCCAGCAGGTGCTGCGACAGGTTCTGGCCCCGGTAATCCGGCAGCACGCCCATCCTTAAAATCTCCCAGCAATCCGCATCGGTATCGTGCGGCAGCCAGCGCACCGAGCCGATCGGGCTGTCGTCGTCGAACAAAATAAAACCGCCGCCCTGCCGCAGGTGTTCTGCGACGAGGACGGCGGTTTCGCGGTGTCCGCTGGAAGTGACGCTGACCTTGCCGGCCCACGCGGCGCGCGTGAGACCGGCGATGGTATGGGCATCGTCTTCGCAGGCTGGCCTGACGATATATTGCATGGGTCCGCGTGATTCCTTGTTTTTCAACCGATTAGCTGATCCGCATGCCCGGCTCGGCGCCCGGCCACGGGTTGAGGATGTAGATGCCTGGCTTGGCCTTTTCATCCTTGCTTGATGCCGCCAGCACCATGCCTTCCGAGACGCCGAACTTCATCTTGCGCGGGGCCAGGTTGGCCACCAGTACCGTCAGCTTGCCGACCAGGTCTTCCGGCTGGTACATCGACTTGATGCCGGAGAAGACGTTGCGGTGACGGCCTTCGCCGGCGTCCAGCGTCAGGCGCAGCAGCTTGTCGGAGCCTTCCACGTGTTCGCAGTTGACGATTTTCGCGATGCGCAGGTCGACCTTGAGAAAATCGTCGATCCTGATTTCCGCGGCCAGCGGTTCGATATCGCTGCCGGCGGTAGCGGGAACAGCCGGGGCAACTGCAACAGCAACTGCCGGCGTAGCAGCGGCGGCAGGCTTCGGCGCATCGAACAGCTCCTCGATCATCTTCGCATCGACGCGCGTCATCAGGTGGCTGTAGGTGCCGATCGTGCGGCCCAGCATGGCGTCGGACGCCGCTTCGACGCCGGTGGCGGCCCAGTCGAAGCGCTCGTCGTTGAGGAAGGTCTGCACCTTGGCGGCCACGCCCGGCAGCACCGGCGACAGCAGGATCGACAGCTGGCGGAACAGGATCAGCGCCGTCGTGCACACTTCGTGCAGTTCGGCCGTTTTCGTTTCATCCTTGGCCAGAACCCACGGCTTGTTCTCGTCGACGTACTGGTTGGTGATATCGGCGATTTCCATGATCTCGCGCAGCGCCCGGCCGAACTCGCGGTTCTCGTAGCTCAGCGCGATCGCATCGGCGCGCACGGTTGCTTCCGGCGTGGTCAGCGCACGGCTGATCCAGTCGAGGGCGGAGTCGGACAGCGTGTCGGCCAGCTTGCCGTCGAATTTCTTGGCGATGAAACCGGCGCAGCGGCTGGCGATGTTGACGTACTTGCCGATCAGGTCCGAGTTCACGCGGGCGACAAAATCCTCGCCCGTGAAGTCGAGATCTTCCACTTTCGAGTTCAGCTTGAACGCGATGTAGTAGCGCAGCCATTCCGGGTTCATGCCCAGGTTCAGGTAGCGCAGCGGCGAAATGCCCGTGCCGCGCGACTTCGACATCTTTTCGTTGTTGACGGTCAGGTGGCCGTGCACATTGACCTTCAGCTTGTCGATCACCGGGTGGCCGGCGAATTTCAGCATGGCGGGCCAGAACAGCAGGTGGAACGAGACGATGTCCTTGCCGATGAAGTGGATCTGTTCCGCCGCCGGGTCGCGCAGGAAGGCGTCGTAGTCGAGGCCCTGTTTTTCAAAATAGTTCTTCAGCGAGGCCAGGTAGCCGACCGGCGCGTCCAGCCACACGTAGAAGAATTTGCCGGGTGCGTCGGGGATCGGGATGCCGAAGTAGGGCGCATCGCGGGAGATGTCCCAGTCGGCCAGCTTCTCGCCGGATTCGCCCAGCCATTCGGACACCTTGTTGACCATTTCCGGCTGCAGGCGGCCGGCCGTGTTCAGCCAGTCGCGCAGGAATTCGAAGCAGCGCGGGTCGGACAGCTTGAAGAAATACTGTTCCGAAGGCTTCAGGATCGGCGTGGCGTTGGTGAACACGGAGTAGGGATTGATCAGGTCCGTCGGCTGGTAGGCCGAGCCGCACACTTCGCAGTTGTCGCCGTACTGGTCTTTCGCGTGGCAGGTCGGGCACTCGCCCTTGATGTTGCGGTCGGCCAGGAACATGCCCTTTTCCGG
>DKJA01000013.1:6226-33799 GCA_002454505.1 Oxalobacteraceae bacterium UBA6704 | reverse complement strand
GTCAACGCCTGGCGGTACAGGTAGGCAAACACGGCCAGCATGACGACCAGCACGCCGACCAGCGCGACGATGCGCACGCGCGCCGCATCCAGTCCGGCAGCCGGTTCGACGCGCACGCCGGCCATCCGCGCGGCGGCGCGGCGGTCCATGCCGGCACGGCCCGGACGCCGTTCGCCGGCCGCCGGATCGACCGCTGCCGCACCGGCTGGCGGCGTGGCTGGCGGTGCGGCGGGCGGACGGGGAATTTCATGGCGGGCCTGCGGCGGCACCGGATCGTGCGGCGCTTCGCTGGCCGGTTCGATGGGCGCCGGGGCCGGGGCGGGGCGGGGCACCGGCCGGGGCGCTTCAGCGGGGTCGAGCGGCTCCAGCGGTTCCAGCGAAAGCTCCATCGCATTGCCGCCCGCCGCCGCTGGCGGCATGTCAGCGGGGGCCGGTGCCGCGTCGGCCGCGTCGTCGATATCGTCCGCCTGCAGGCCGCTCTGGCGCGCCCGCTCGGCCTTCTTGAGGGCCTGCATCAGGAGACTCATGGCATCCCCGCCGGCTGGTTGACGCCGTAAGGCTGGCTGTTCAGCGGTTCCTTGCCGGGCAGCAGATGGCGCAGTTCGCGGTAATCGCCGTCCATGCTGGCATCCTTGACGACGACGGCGCGCAGGAAGATCACCAGCTCCGTCTTGGCGGCGCCTTCGTTACGGTAGGCGAACAGGTCGCCGATGACGGGCACGCGGCTCAGCAGCGGCAGGCCTTCCTTGGTGTTGTCGACGGAATCCTGCATCAGGCCGCCCATGACGGCCGTCTGGCCGCTGAACACCTTCATCACCGATTCCACTTCGCGGGCCTGGATGATCGGCACGCGGCTCACCACGTTCTCGCGGGCCAGTTCCGGGTTCGGATCTTCCACGTAGCTGACGATGCGCGTGATGGTGGGGCGCACGTTGATGGTCACTTCGTCGTCTTCCGAAATCTGCGGGGTGACGCTCATCACGAAGCCCACCGGCACGGTTTCCACCTTCGATTCGTAGGTGGCCGGCGACGCGACGCCGCCGGACGAATTGGTGACGGCCGGCGTGACCTTCAGCGTGAAGAAGATATTGTTGTCGACCACCTTCAGCAGCGCCGTCTGGTTGTTCAGCACGCTGATCTTCGGGCTGGACAGCACCTGCACCTTGCCGAACGATTCCAGCAGCTGCACCGCGGCGCGGATCTCGCCGAAGCGGGTGGTGGGATTCAGATAGTTGAACGTGAACATGCCCTGCGACGTGCTGTTGGCGGACAGCGGCAGCGGCAGCGTGCTGGACCCGTTGGAAGCAAGCCCCTGGCCGATCGTGCCGTTGCCGTTGATGCGCGACCAGTTGATGCCCTGCTGGTACTGGTCGGACAGCCGCACTTCGAGAATCGTCGCCTCGATCATCACCTGGCGCTTGGCCGCCGACTGGATGATGTCGAGGAACTCGCGCACCTTCTCGTGCTGGCGGCCGGTGGCGCGCACGGCCACCAGGCCGCTCTCGGCATTGACGATCACGGATGGCGCCGTCTTCTGCGCGCCGCGCGACTGGGCGCCGGCCGCCTGCACGCCGGGGTAGTTGGCATCGGCCGGCTGCTGCGTGGCGCCGGCCGGCGTGGAAAACACCGGCTGGTACGGCTGCTGCTGGCCCGGCATGCCGGCCTGCTGGCCGGCCTGGCCCTGCATGCCCGCCTGCTGCGGCTGTTGCGCCTGCTGGGCCAGCGGATTGTTCTGCTCGCGCAGCTGGGCCAGCGGGTCCGCCAGCGGGTCGTTCAGGTTGGTGGGACGCAGCATGTCCCGGATGTTTTTTTCCAGGCTGTACCAGAAGTTGTTTTCAGCGCGGTTCGCCACGGCCGTCGTCGAATTGTTGTTGGCGCCGGACGACAGCGACGTGCCGGCACTCTGGATGGTGCCCTGGCCGCCGTTGGAACTCGTGTAACTGGTGTTGCCCGCCGAACCGCCCGTGGTGGAGATCTGCGTGGCGATGTTGACGCTGCTGTTGGTCGTCCGCGCGATGTTCACGTAATCGATGCGGTAGTTGCGCCAGTGGGGCTCGTCCGGCAGCACGGTCAGCGTGGTGCCGTTCAGCTCGTAACGCATGTCCACCTGCTTCGAAATGCGCTCAAGCAGCTGCTGCAGCGTCTGGTCCAGCGCGTTCAGCGTGACGGTGCCCTGGATCGCCGGGTGGATGTCGACATTCAGTCCCGCATCGCGGGCCAGCGCGAACAGCACCGACTCGACCGGCACCTTGTGCACGGTGACGCTGTACGTTTCCACCTTGGCGGCGGCCCGCGGCGGCGGCAGCGCGGCGCTTTGCTGCACCGGCTCGGGAATCGCTCCGGCCGGCCGCGGCGCCTCGGAAACATGGGCCGGCGACAGCGGCAGCTTGGGCGCCGTGCAGGCACCGAGCAGCGTGCAAAGCACAGAGACCGCGACTTTTTTCATTAATGTGCCGGAAGTTATTTGCTGGACTGATAATAATCGTACAAATTGGACGGTTATGCAATTGTGCGAAGGTCGGGACTGCGAATATATGACGCTTTTTGCGAATGGGGCGCCGGCGCTTCCGGCCAGGCGAACCAGGCCGCCGCGATTCCCAGCACGCCCAGCATCAGCACGGCGGCCAGCGCGGCCCCCGCGGCCACGTGACCCAGGTGCCACCGGGGCCTGGCGGCAAAGCGGCATTCGCGTGCCGCCAGTCGCACGTGGCGGGCCTGCACGGTGGCGGCATCGTCCGCATACGCCGCCAGCAATGCCTTGTCCGCCAGGATATTGACGCGGCGGACGATGCCGCACGACACGCGGCCGATGTGCCGCGCGGCCGCGTCGGAAAACAGGTAGCCGGCGCCGTGGCCGGCCGCGCGCAGCCGGAACGCCAGGTAGTCCGCCACCTGGCCGCCGGGCAGCGCCGGCACGAAGAAGCTGTGCGTGATGCGCTCGCCCAACTGGCGCATCTGCGGCAGCGCCAGGCTGGCGTCCAGCTCCGGCTGGCCGAACAGCACGATCTGCAGCAGTTTGTGACGCGCCGTTTCCAGGTTGGTCAGCAGCCGCACGGCCTCCAGCGTGGCCAGCGGCATCGCCTGGGCCTCCTCGACGAGCAGGACGACCTGCCGGCCCTGCGCGTGCCGGGCGATCAGTTCGCCGTTCAGCTGGCGCAGCACCTGGTCGCCCCGCGTGCCGGCCGCATCGATGCCCAGTTCGGCGGCGATGGCATACATCACTTCGTCCGGCCCCAGGCTGGGGTTGACGAGGTAGATCGCATCCACATGGGCCGGCAGGCGGCTTTCCAGCATCCGGCACAGCATGGTCTTGCCGCTGCCCACTTCGCCGGTGACCTTGACGATGCCTTCGCCATGCGTGACGGCGTACAGCAGCGCCTCCAGCATGTCGCCGCGCGTATTGCCGTCGTAGAAGAACGCCGGATCGGGCGTGATCGAGAAGGGCGGACGCAGCAGCCCGAAGTGGCGCAGATACATCAGGCCACCGCCGCCAGGAATGCGTGTTCGAGGTTGCCGCCGGCCATGGCGGCGCAGTCGGCCGGCGTGCCGGCATACACGACGCGGCCGCCATGCAGGATCGCCATGCGGTCGCACAGCGCATCGATATCGGCCAGCGCGTGCGATGTCAGCAGCACCGCGGCGCCCTGGTCGACCCGCGCGCGGACGGCCCGCATGAACAGGGCGCGGGCCTGCGGATCCAGCCCGCTGGCGGGCTCGTCCAGCACGTACAGCCGCTTGTCGAGCAGCAGCGTGGCGGCCAGGCCCAGCTTCTGGGTCATGCCTTTCGAGTAGTGGCGGGCTGTCTTGCCCATCGCGCCGCGGTCCAGCTGCAGCGCATCGAGCATCGCGCTGGTGGCGGCCTCGTCTGGCCGCTGGCCGTGCAGGGCCTGCGTGTAGGCGAGGAACTCGCCGCCGGACAGGTGGGCCGGCGGCTGGAAGCGCTCGGGCAAAAAGGCCAGCGGCGCGCGCGCGGCCGGCACGGCATGGGGCTGGCCGAAGAGCGTGATCGTGCCGCCGTCCAGCGCGCAGAAGTCCAGCAGGCAGCGCAGCAGCGTCGTCTTGCCGGCACCGTTGAGGCCGGCCAGGCCGACGATCCGGCCGGCCGCCACGTCGAGCGACACGCCATCCAGCACGGCACGGCCGGCCTGGCGTTTGACGACGTGCTCGAGGCGCACTGCAATTTCCGGCATACGTTTCATTCGAGGCAATGGCGAAGCGTCACTGTAGCAAAGAACCGACGCCCCGCGCCAGTCCGGCAGTGCCTTCACTGGCCGGGCGGCAATCTTAAGCTTACAATGCGCCGTCACGCAGACTGGGGAAACACGGGTATGGCAAGGCCGGAAAAGGTAAGGCTGGGGGAAATCCTGGTGCAGCAAAAGCTGCTGTCGGAGGACCAGCTCGGTCTTGCGCTGGCCGAGCAGAAGCGCAGCGGCCGCAAGCTGGGGCGCGTGTTCGTGGACAGCGGCTATGTGACCGAGGAGCAGATCGCCGGCGCGCTGGCGCGGCAACTGGACATCCCGTACATCAACCTGAAGTTCTACAACATCAACCCGGAGCTGGTGCGCCTGCTGCCGGAAACGCAGGCCCGCCGCTTCCGCGCGCTGGTGCTGGAACAGCGCGAAGCCTCGCTGCTGGTGGGCATCTCCGACCCGACCGACCTGTTCGCGTACGACGAGATCACCCGCATCGCCCGGCAGAACATCGAGCTGGCCGTCGTCAACGAAACGGAAGTGCTGGGCGTCATCGACCGCATCTACCGCCGCACCGACGACATCACCGACCTGGCCCGCGAGCTGGAACAGGAGATGGGCGACGTGTCCGTCGACTTCGGCGCGCTGGCGCAGAACCCGGGGCTGGAAGAAGCGCCGGTGGTGAAACTGCTGCAGTCCGTGTTCGACGATGCCACGCAGGTGCGCGCCTCCGACATTCATATCGAGCCGCAGGAAGGCCGGCTGCACATCCGCTTCCGCATCGACGGCGTGCTGCACCTGCAGACGCAGGCCGACATGAAGATCGCGCCGGCGCTGGCGCTGCGGCTGAAGCTGATGTCCGACCTCGACATTTCGGAAAAGCGGCTGCCGCAGGATGGCCGCTTTGCCGTCCGCGTGCGCAATACCCGCATCGACGTGCGTATCTCCACGATGCCCACGCAGTTCGGCGAATCCATCGTCATGCGCCTGCTGAGCCAGGGCAGCGCCAACCTGCGGCTCGATGCGATCGGCATGCCGAAGCCGCTGATGGAGAAGTTCCGCGCCATCGTGCAGCGGCCCAACGGCCTGGTGCTCGTCACGGGCCCGACCGGTTCCGGCAAGACGACCACGCTGTACAGCGCGCTGTCGGAACTCAATTCCGTTGAAAAAAAGCTCATCACCGTCGAAGACCCGGTGGAATACCGGCTGCCCGGCATCAACCAGGTGCAGGTCAACGAAAAGATCGAACTGGACTTCGCCCGCGTGCTGCGCTCGGCGCTGCGGCAGGATCCGGACATCGTGCTGGTCGGCGAGATGCGCGACCAGGAAACGGCGCAGATCGGCCTGCGCGCCGCGATGACGGGCCACCTGGTGCTGTCCACGCTGCACACCAACGATGCGGCCAGCACGCCGCTGCGCCTGATGGACATGGGCGTGCCCCGCTACATGGTGGCCAGCTCGCTGCAGGCCGTGCTGGCGCAGCGTCTGGTGCGCGTGATCTGCGAAAGCTGCACCACGCCGTACACGCCGTCGCCCACCGAGCACGAATGGCTGCGGCAGGAACTGAACGATAAAGTGGACATGGGCCGCTACTTCCACGGCAAGGGCTGCACGCATTGCAACGGCATGGGCTACCGGGGCCGGACGGGTGTCTATGAACTGCTGGAAATGTCCAGCGACGTCGTCGATGCCGCCAACGATCCCGATCCGGCCACCTTCCTGAAGGCCGCCTACCGGCAGATGGCCGGCCAGACGCTGCGCCGCCATGCCGTGCAGCTGGTGATCCAGGGCCGCACGACCGTCGCCGAAGCGATGCGCGTCAGTAACCAGCAGGAAGAATAAGGTGGCTGACTGATGCCGTTCTTTGCCTACAAGGCCCGCAATGCGCGCGGCGAACTGCTGCAGGGCGTGCTGGAAGCGGCCGACCAGGGCGCCGTGGCGGACCAGCTGATGGGCACCGGCGCCACGCCGGTCGAGATCAGCGCGACGCGCCAGCCGGTCAAGAGCGGCGAGGGCCTGTGGGCCCGGCTGACGGAAAAGAAGGTCACGTCGCTCGACGTGCAGCTGTTCAGCCGCCAGTTATATACGCTGCTGAAATCGGGTGTGCCGATCATGCGCGGGCTGGCGGGGCTGCAGGAATCGGCCGTGTCGCGTTCGTTCGGCAAGGTCATCGGCGACCTGCGCGAGTCGCTGGACGCGGGCCGCGAGCTGTCCGCCGCGATGCGCCGGCATCCCGCGGTGTTCAATAATTTTTATCTTTCGATGGTGCGCGTCGGCGAGATGACGGGCCGGCTCGACGAGGTGATGCTGCGGCTGTTCGACCACCTGGAGTTCGACCGCGACATGCGGGGCAAGGTCAAGAGCGCCTTGCGCTACCCGAGCTTCGTCGTGATCGCGATGGTGATTGCCATGTTCATCGTGAACATGTTCGTCATCCCGCAATTCGTCAAGGTGTTCGAGAGTTTCCACGCCGAGCTGCCGCTGATGACGCGGATCCTGATCGCCACGTCGAAGTTCACCATCGAATACTGGTGGGTGATCGGTGTGGCGCTGGTCGCCGCCGTGCTTGCGCTGCGCGGCTGGCTCAACACGACGGCGGGCCGGTTGCAATGGGACCGCTGGAAACTGAAGGTGCCGGTTGCCGGCAAGATCATCCACAAGGCGACGATGGCCCGCTTTGCGCGCAGCTACGCGTTGTCGTCGAAGAGCGGCGTGCCGATCGTGCAAGCGCTGACGGTGGTATCGCAAACGGTGGACAATGCCTGGCTGAGCCAGCGTGTGGACCAGATGCGCGACGGCGTCGAGCGGGGCGACAGCATCCTGCGCACGTCGGTTACGGCCGGCATCTTCACGCCGATCGTGCTGCAGATGATCGCGGTGGGCGAGGAATCCGGTTCGCTGGACGACCTGATGGACGAGATCGCCCAGATGTACGAGCGCGAAGTGGACTACGAACTGAAGACGCTGGCCGCGCAGATCGAACCGATCCTGATCACCTTCCTGGGCGCGATGGTGCTGGTGCTGGCGCTGGGCATCTTCCTGCCGATCTGGAACCTGGGCCGGGCCGCGCTGCATTGACATGAGCTTCCTGCCACGCCGCCCGCGCGGCGCCTCGCTGTTCGAGTTCGCCATCGTCGGCTGCGTGATCGCCGTGCTGTCGGGCGTGCTGCTGAACCAGGTGCTGCGCTACCAGGCCGAAGCCGAGGTGGCCGGCGTGCGGCTGCACGTCGAACACATGCGCACCGCGCTGCGCAGCCGCGTTCTCGAGGCCGGCATCGCCGGCAATCCCGAAGCTTTGCGGCAACTTGTCGGCACCAATCCCGTCACATTCCTGCAGACCATGCCGCCCGGTTATCTAGGCGAATTTGACTATCCGCAAACTGCCGATTTACCTATGGGGAGCTGGTACTTCGACAGAAAACAACAGTCTCTTGTGTATTTGTTCAGAAGAAACAAAAGTTTTACATTTGACGTCCCGGAACGCTGGTCTTTCCGGGTAGAATTCATTCGCTTGCCCACAGACAACGCCAAGCCGCCCGGGACGCCAGTAACACCAAACGGCGTCGCCCTGATACAGGTAGACGGTTGAACAGAATGTACTCGCATCGTGTCGCTTCCGTCACAACACATCATTCCGTTTCGTTGGAGATATAAAAATGCAACAAATCAAACAAGTGGGTTCGCTGAACCGTGGCGCGCAAGGCGGCTTCACCCTGATCGAGCTGATCGTCGTGATCGTGATCCTGGGTATTCTGGCTGCGACGGCGCTGCCGAAGTTTGCCGACATGGGCTCGGACGCACGGTATGCAAAGCTGAAAGCTGCACAAGGTAGTGTGGCAAGTGCGACGGCGATGTATCGCGGCCGCTGGCTCGCTGCCGGTTCGCCGGCTGCTGGTGGCACATACGACACTAATGTCAACGTCAACGGTTCCGGCTACATCGCCGATACGAATTCGCTGATCGCGGCTGCCGGCCTGTCCGACTACACGGTGGCGGCAGCTGGCGCCAACGTTACCGTGAAGTCCGACGCCAATCATGCGACGTGCATCTTTACTTACTCGCCTTCGGACGGCGCTATCTCCGGCCTGGCGGCAAGTGCGGCTGCCTGCCAATAAGCTTCCCAAGCAGGCTCTTTCGTAATGCCATGGGCCACTGCTGAATCAACCAGACTGCCTGGCCTGCGCGCCGGGCAGTCTGGTTTCACGTTGGTGGAACTCGTCATGGTCATCGTGCTGATCGGCATCCTGGCCGCCACTGCGATCCCCCGCATGTTCGACCGCAAGGGCTTCGATGCGCGCGGCTTCGCCGACCAGGCCGCAAGCCTGATCCGCTACGGCCAGAAACAGGCCATTGCCCAGAACCGTCCCGTGTACGTCCGGCTGAACGGCACCAGCGTGGCGCTGTGCTACGATGCCGCCTGCGCCAGCAGGGTCGTGCCCGCCGCCGGCGCCAACAGCGGCAGCGCCGCCACGCTGGCGAACTGCGGCAACTTCGGCAACTGGGCATGTGAAGGCATTCCGAACGGACTCGCAATGAACGCTGCGGCGATGTTTTTCTTCGACCCCACCGGCCGGCCCTTCCTCGGCACGGACAATCCCGCAGGCACCGCCTCGAATTTCGCCGCCACCGTCGTGCGTGTGACCGGCGACGGCATCAATCGCGACATCACCATCAGCCCGGAAACCGGTTATGTGCAGGACTAGGCTGCGCCAGCGCGGCCTGACGATGATCGAACTGATCCTGTTCATCGTCATTGTCGGCATCGCCGTCATCGGCGTGCTGCAGGTCATCAGCCTGAATACCAGTCGCAGCGCTGATCCGCTGCTGCGCAAGCAGGCGCTGGCGATTGCCGAAGGCCTGCTGGAAGAAGTGCGCGGCGCCCGGTTCACCTACTGCGATGCGAGCGACGTCAATGTGGAACAGGCCACTTCGGCCGCCGACTGCACGAAACCCGAGCAGGTCGGGGCGGAGCAGGGCAATGCCCGGCCGTTCGACAACGTCAACGACTACGTCGCCGCCTGGAACACGCCGCAGCAATACACCACCGATCTCGCCGGCAATGCATTGCCGGCCGGCTACCGCGCGACGGTCGCCGTCTCGCAGCAGGCGTTCGGTGCCGCGGCCGCACTCATCCCGGCCGCTGCCGCACTGCGCATTACGGTCACCGTCACGTATGGCGCGAACAATGCCGACAGCGTCGTGCTCGATACCTACCGCACGCGCTACGCGCCCCAGTCGCCATGATGCCGTTCCGTTCATTCCGTCACGCACGCGGCTTCACGCTGGTCGAAGCGATCATCGTCATCGTCATCACCGGCATCCTGGCCGGCATGGTCGCCATCTTCATCCGCGTGCCGGTGCAGAGCTATGTCGATACGGCGGCGCGGGCCGACATGAGCGACGCGGCCGACCTGGCGCTGCGCCGGCTCAGCCGGGAAATCCGGCTGGCCGTGCCGAACAGCGTGACGGCGCAGGACAACTACATGCAGTTCCTGATCACCAAGACGGGCGGGCGCTACCTCACCGTCAACGACGGCCCGCCGGATACGCTGGCGGTGCTTGATTTCACCGCCACCGCCAGCAAGGTGTTCGACATGCTGCCGCCCGTGCCGACGGGCCGCGAAGCGATCGTGCCGGGCGATTTCATCGTCGTCAACAATACCGGCACGGCGCCGGCCGACGCCTACACCGGCGGCAACCGCGCCCAGGTGCAGTCGATCAACGGCACGCGCATCACGCTGGTGAGCAATCCGTTTGCCGCGTCCGGCGAAGCGGTGCAGTCGCCCAGCCTGCGCTTCCAGGTGGTGGCCGGCACGGTCACCTACGTCTGCGCGCCGGCTGCCAATGGCGCCGGCCGGCTGCTGCGCCACTTCACGCCGGCCATCGTCAGCGGGCAGGCAGCCGCGATCGGCACGGGCCAGACCCTGACGACGATGGTGTCGACCTGTGCCTTCCGCACCTTTGCGCTGGCCAGCCAGAACTCCACGCTGGTGACGCTGACGCTGGGCCTGCAGCAAGCCAGCGGCGAACGGGTCTCGATGATGCGCCAGGTCCTGGTGGACAACACGCCATGAAGAACATCCACACAATCCGGCGACTGCGGCTGGCACGCGGCGTTTCGATCGTCACCGCGATCTTCCTGCTCGTGGTGCTGTCCGGCCTCGGCGTGGCGATTGTCACCGTCTCCACGTCGGCGCAGCGCAGTTCGGTACAGGACCTGCTCGGTTCGCGCGCCTACGAGGCGGCCCGCTCGGGCGTCGAATACGGCATGTACCAGCTGACGCAGGCCAGCCAGTGCACCGGCACCACGTTCGTGCCGGGCGGCTCGCTGTCCGCGTTCACCGTGACCGTGCAGTGCACGACGACCTCCACGGCGATGAAGGACGGTTCCGCGTTGACGCAATCGATGATCCGCGCCACCGCGTGCAACCAGCCGGCCAATGGCGCCTGCCCGAATGCCGCACCGTCCAGCGCGGACTATGTGCAGCGCGTGGTGGAAGTGAGATTCGGAGGATGAACTTGAAATCGACGACCCTGCTGGCACGTGTGCTGTTTGCCCTCATGTGCCTGTGCGCAAGCGTGGCGGCGCGGGCCGACACGCCGATCGTGCTGTTCAAGAGCTTTGCCGGCAACGTCAATTTCACCGGCACGCAGAAGACGCTGCGCACGGATGCCAACAACAACAACAAGACCGGCTACAGCAGCGCCTGCGCCACGGCGGAGAAGGCGACCATGCAGCTGTCCGGCTTGCCCACCGGCGCAACCGTGCTCAGTGCGCAGCTGTACTGGGCCGGTTCCGGCTCGAGCGGCGATTACACCGTCACCTTCGACGGCAAGTCGGTAACGGCACCGGCCACGCGCCAGTTCACGTCAGGCACGGTCGGCTACAACTTCTTCAGCGGCGCGGCCGACGTGACGGCCCAGGTGAAGGACAAGAAGAACGGCGCCTACACGGTGGCCGACCTGACATTCGAAAAAGGCTCGCCGTACTGCGCGGTCGAGGCGGTGCTGGGCGGCTTCCAGCTGCTGGTGGTGTACAGCGTGACGGGCAACACCGAGCCGTTCCGCGTGCTCAATGTGTACGAGGGGTTTCAGTACATCCAGCGCAGCGAGACGCAGCTGACGCTCGCCAACTTCCTGATCCCTAACCCGATCGGCAACCTGACGGGCCGTGTCGGGCACATCACCTGGGAAGGCGACCAGACGCTGGGCAGCGAGGACAATGCCGCCGAATACCTGCTGTACAACGGCAACGAGATGACGGATGCGCTGAACCCGGCCGGCAACCAGTTCAATTCGAAGAGCAGCATCAACAACGATGACAAGTCGTACGGCATCGATTTCGACGCGTACACGGTGGCCGCGCCGGCGATCGGCAGCGGCCAGACGTCCGCCAAGACCACCTATCGGTCCGGCCAGGACCTGGTGCTGCTGAACGCGGAGATCATCGCCGCGCCGAACGTGCCCGCCACCGACCTGGGCATTGTGATGACGCTGAAGGACGACCTGCGCAACCTGGGCAAGAGCCGCTACGAGATCAACGTCACCAATTACGGGCCGCTGACGGAGGGCGGGCCGATCACGGTGAAGACCACGCTGCCCGGCGCGCTGATCTTCATCGATGCCGCCGGCACCGACTGGACGTGCTCGTATGTGAAGTCGACGCTGGCGCTGACCTGCACGTACAACGTGGCGGCGACCGTCAAGACGCCGATCGCCGCGCTGCCGCCGATCACGCTGACGGTGTCCACGTCCGAAGCGGCCACCGGCGTCGTCTACCTGACCGCCAGCGTGACGGGCAAGCTGTTTGACTATTACGACAGCAATAACGCGTCCACGGTCAGCGCGCGCGTCGGCGATGCGCTGTTCAAGCCGGTGTTCAATTTCACCGACATGCCGTGCGCGCACGCCAAGGCCTATTACAGCGACAGCCAGCCATGCAAGCCGGTGAACTTCCAGCCGTGGCCGGCCAACACGGATGCCGTGATGTACATCACGTACACGGTCGATGGCGTGCCGACCGCCATGTCGAACGATGACACGAAGCTGTCGATGAAGTTCGGCCTCAGCTGCCATAACCCGACCACCAATGCCGGCGTGCGGGCGACCTACGCCTTGAGCACGACGAACGTGCTGACGCTGCCTGTCTGCGAACCGAATGGCGGCATCCCCAGCACGACGGGCAAGACGTGGAGCGCCTCGAACAACGTCACGTTCGTCGGCGGCACGCCCAGCACGGGCGGCAAGTTCGTGTTCCATTACGCGGACGTGGGCATGATCGAGCTGTTCGTCAGCGATGCCACCAACCGGCTGGGCAGCACCAGTTCCTTCGTGCAGAAGCCCGACAAGCTGGTGCTTGCCGCGGCCAACAACAAGGCCGGCACGCCGGCCAGCGCCGGCGACAAGGCTTTCGTGCCGGCAGGTGTGCCTTTCCCGGTCACCGTCAGCGCCGTGATGGTGGGCGAGAAGAATCCCGTGGCACCGAACTTTGGCCGGGAGAAGGCGCCCATTGTGAACGTGGTGCTGCAGGCAACGCCCGCCAATACGGGCAACGGACCGATCGCTGCGATGGTGGTGGGACTCGATCCCGACGATTACTATGAAAAGCAGGCCGTGGAGGGCAGTTTCGCTGCCTATACAGCCGGCGTCGGCACCGGCAATTTCTCGTACGCCGACGTGGGGGTGATCCAGCTGGAAGGCTATGTCGAAGGCGGCTACCTGAGCAGCGGGAACATCGTCGTGGAAGCGCTGAACGTGGGGCGCTTCTATGCCGATCACTTCAATACCGCTGTGGCGGGGCCGCTGAAATGCATCGACGCTGCCTGCCTGGACAAGAAGGTCGACACGATGGCCTATTCGCTGCAACCGTTCGACGTTGCGGTGACGGCGATGAACGCCAACAATGTGCAGCTGAAGAACTACCAGCTCGAACTGGCGCGCGACGTCAGCCTGTCGGCGTTTACGGCGCCGGGCGGCAGCACGTCGCAGACGTCGCCGGTATCATCGGCGAATGTCACGTCCAAGCTGGCCCCTTATGCAATGGGTGCCGAGGCGTTCAGCGCGGGCCTTGCGAAAATGAGTCCGGCCTATGTGTTCCCGCCCGCGGTGATGTATTCGGCCGCTTCGCCGGCGTCGACCAGCTGGCCGCAACCGGTCACGGTGTATATCCGCGCGACGGAAACCGACAGCCGCGGCGATGGCGTGACGTCGAAGCGGGCCGCGTCCATCGAAGGCGGCGTGCGCGTGGTGGCGGGCCGCTTTTTTGTCGCCAACGCGCACAGTTCGTCGAACGTGGCGCTGGGCGTGGACATCGGCGCGCAGTTCTTCGGCACCGTCGGCGGCGTGGCCGGCTGGTACGACAGCACGTCCGACTCGCTGAGCACGTTTGCGCTGGGGGATATCAAGACAACCGGCTGCACCGCGCTGAAAGGCGCCAGCAAATGCACGCTGACCACCCCGCTGGGCGTCAGTGCAAGCACGGCCACGACGCTGGTCAACGGCAAGGGCAAGGTGCAGTTGAACGCACCCGGCGCCGGCAAGACGGGCTCGACCAATCTGTCCATCGGCGCGCCGGTGTGGCTTCCCAGTATGAATGGCGTGCTGACCTTCGGTATCTATCGCAGCCCATATATTTACCTAAGGGAAATGTATTGATTCGTTCCCGCAACGGCGCGGCAAAAAAATGTCGCCAAGATTCCTTTTTGCTACCGGAAAGCTTCTGATTCCTGAATATAATCAAGCTATTGCGGAGGATTCTGCAGGTAGTTCCCAATCTTCGAGACAGGTGCATGGCGTTCTGGCATAAGACAAAGAAAAAAAACGGCTGGATGGCGATCGCGCTGGCGCAGGATGGCGTGCTGTCGGCCGTCGTGCAGCGGCATGCCGGGGCAAAGCCGGCCGTGCTTTCCGCCGCGTTTCATCCGGGTGAACGGGCCCAGTCCGCGGCGCTGCTGGCGCGCATCGGCAAGGACCTCGATGCCGCCGAACGTCACTGCTCGAACGTGCTGGCATCGGGCGAGTACCAGATCCTCTCCGTGGAGGCACCCAATGTGCCGGCGGCGGAAATGAAGACGGCGGTGGGCTGGCGCCTGAAGGACATGATCGACTTCCCCGTCGCCGATGCAACCATCGACGTGGCCGACATTCCCGTCGCCAGCAGCGGCACCACGCACAACCACCAGGTGTTTGCCGTGGCCGCGCGCAACACGGTCATCGAAGGCGTGCAGGCGGCGTGGACGGAAGCGAAGGTGGCACTGGATGCCATCGACATTCCCGAGATGGCGCAGCGTAACCTGTCGGCCCTGCTGGAGCCGGAAGGCCGCGGCCTGGCGATGCTGTCGTTCGACCACCGCGGCGGCCTGCTGACGGTCACTTTCCGCGGCGAGCTGTACCTGGCGCGGCGGATGGACGTCACGCTGGCGCAGGTCGAAGGCCCGCACGACGACCGGCAGCAATATTACGACCGCATCACGCTCGAACTGCAGCGCTCGCTCGACCACTTCGAACGGCAGTTCCAGTACGTGGCCGTGGCCAAGCTGGTGCTGGCGCCGACCGGCAGCACGAGCCTGCACGATTACCTGGCCAGCAACCTGTACCTGCCGACCGACATGCTGGACCTGGCCGCCATCCTCGACCTGGAACTGGTGCCCGAGCTGCACGATGCCGCGCAGCAGGCGCGCTTGCTGACGGTGCTGGGCGGCGCGCTGCGCGACGACGGGGGGGCGCCATGAGCCAGCAGATCAACCTGTTCAACCCGCGCTTCCGCAAGGAGAAGCGCTACCTGACCGCGCCGGCGCTGACGCTGATGCTGGCGGCGGCGCTGGCCGGGTCGCTGGCGTTTGCCGTCGCTGCGCGCAGCCGGGCGGCGGGCCTGGAGGCCGAGGCGGCCGCGGTGAAAGCGCAACTGGCCGAAGCGGAGACGCGCAAGCAGACCGTGCTGGCCGCGCTGGTGCCGCGCGCGAAGGATGCGGCCGTCGAAGAAGCGCTGGCGGCAGGCGAGGCGGACAGCCGCGCACTGCGCGGCGTGTCGGCGATCCTGGAACAGGACAAGGTGGGCAATCCGCACGGCTACGCCGCTTACTTCCACGCGCTGGCGCGCAACCGCGTCACCGGCCTGTGGTTGACCGGCGTGCAGGTGGACGGTGCGCAGGCCGATATCGGGCTGCGGGGCAGGGCGCTGCAGGCGGAGCTGCTGCCGGGCTACCTGAACGGCCTGGCACGCGAGCCCGTCCTGCAGGGCAAGGCGTTCGGCCACGTGGAAATCGGCCGGCCCGCACCGCCGGCGGAAGCCGCTGTAGCACCGGCGGCAGCGCCGGCGACCCCGGCGCCTCCTGCCGTGCCGCCGTACATCGCGCCTTACATTGAGTTCACGCTGCAGTCGTCCGCCGCCGCACCGAAGGAAGGGACGAAGCAATGAAACAGCTGTGGCTGAAGTGGGTCGCGAAGATCGATGCGCTGTCGTTGCGCGAGCGCGCGCTGGTGGCGGTGGCCGGCGTGGCGGCGATCGTCTTCATCGTCTACATGGGTGTCATCGATCCCGCCAACGTGCGGGAAAGAGCGCTGCGCGACGGGATCGTCCAGCAGCGCGCCCAGATCGCCGCCATCGACGCGGAAGTGGCGCAGAAGGAAGCGGCCGCGAAGGCCGATCCCGACGCGGCGCTGCGCGTGCGCCTGGCGCTGCTGAAGGCGGACAACGAGAAGCGCCGCGCCGCGCTGCGCAATACGCAGGCGGGCCTGGTGCCGCCCGCGAACATGAGCAAGCTGCTGAACCAGATGGTGCAGCAGAACGGCAAGCTGCGGCTCGTGTCGCTGAAGACGCTGCCGCCGGCCGGCACCACCGACGGCAATTTCGCCGTGACGGCGGACGAGGCCGGCGGCCCCGTGGCGCCGGCCGGCGTGCTGAGCAAGATCCTGCCCGGCACCGAAAAGCCGCAGCCGCTGCTGTACCGGCATGGCGTGGAAGTGGTGCTGCAGGGGAGCTACGGCGATATGGTGGCGTACATGGAAGCGCTCGAACGCATGCCGGCCCAGGTATTCTGGGGCCGGGCCGTGCTCGATGCGACCGAACACGACAAGACGACGCTGGCGCTGACGCTGTACACGCTGAGCCTGGACGAGAAATGGATAGCACTGTGAAACCCGTGATTGCATTATTGCTGGCCTGCTCGGCGGCGTGGGCAACCGCGCAAACGGCGGGCGACCCCACGTTGCCGCCGCCATCGATGCTGCCGCCCGGCAGCGCGGGTGCGACGAGCGCGCCAGCGGGCCCGGAACTGCAATCGATCCTCGTGTCCCGCGAACCAGGCGGGCGCCGCGTGGCCGTGATCAGTGGCGAAATGGTGAAGCAGGGCAGCCGGGTCAACGGGGCGGTCGTCGAAAGCGTCCGCGACAACGAAGTGGTGCTGCGCCGCGGCAAGGCGCGGGAAGTATTGAAGCTGTATCCGAAAAAGCCGGCGGACCAATGACGAAGGTCGGAACCAAAGACAAGATGATGCAAAAACTGATGACGTTTGCCTGCGCGGGTGCCGTGCTGGCGCTGCTTTCCGGTTGCGATACGGCCGGCCGCCGCGACACCTACGACGCGATCAGCGGCGAGGTGCGCAAGGCCTCGGCCAACGCGGCGGCCCAGTCGGCGCTGCCGGCGGCGGTGGACAGCGCGCTGCTGCCGCCCGCGCCTGCGCTGGCGGCGCAGCTGCCGAAGGCGCGCGCCGTGCTGGACGAACGCTTCAACGTGGCCCTGAACAACGTGCCGGCGCAGCAGTTCTTCGCGTCGATCGCGGCCGGCACCCGCTACAACATGCTGGTAGCGCCGGAAGTGACAGGCACCGTGTCGGCCAACCTGAAGGACGTGACGATCTTCGAGGCGCTCGATGCGATCCGCGAACTGTATGGCTACGACTACAAGGTGGAAGGCAACCGCATCTACGTCCGGCCGCTGACGATGCAGAGCCGCATGTACAAGGTGAATTACCTGACGGCGACCCGCAAGGGCAGTTCCAATGTGCGCGTGTCGTCCACGTCGATCAATACCGTCAATACGAACAACCAGAACGGGCAGAACGGCCAGAATGGCCAGAACGGCGGCACTACGAACGCGACGAATGCGCCGGCGTCCACGCAGAACGGCATGCCGGGCGGCGCGCAGGCGGTGCAGGACGATGCCAGCAATGTTCGCACCAGTTCCGAGGCCGATTTCTGGGGCGACCTGAAGGCGGCGCTGGATGCGCTGGTGGGCGGCGTGGGTGAAGGGCGCAACATCGTCATCAGCCCGCAGTCGGGCATCGTCGTCGTGCGCGCCATGCCGGAGCAGCTGCGCGCCGTGGACCAGTACCTGAAAGCGACCCAGCTGGCCGTCGAACGCCAGGTGATCCTGGAAGCGAAGATCCTCGAAGTGCAGCTGAACAGCGGCTTCCAGACGGGCGTCAACTGGGCCGCGTTCCGCTCCAGCGGCAACAGCGCTGGCGGCATCGGCGTCATCAGCCCCGGCACCAGTCTGACCACGCGCGTGGGCGGCGTGCCGAATTCGCAGACCAGCGGCGGCAACACGGGCTTCACGACGCTGCCCGGCACGTCGCTGTCGTCGGCGGCCGAGAACCTGGGCACGATGTTCGGCCTGGCGCTGCAGACCAGTAATTTCTCGGCGATGATCTCGTTCCTCGAATCGCAGGGCACGGTGCATGTGCTGTCCAGCCCCCGCATCGCCACGCTGAACAACCAGAAGGCCGTGCTGAAGATCGGCACGGACGAATTCTACGTGACGGGCATCAGCACCACGACCAACTCCAACGTCAGCGGCAACACGACGACGCCGAACGTCACGCTGCAGCCGTTCTTCTCCGGCGTGCTGCTGGATGTGACGCCGCAGATCGACGAGGAAGGCCACATCATGCTGCACGTGCACCCGTCCGTCAGCGAAGTCACCACCGTCAACAAGACCGTCAACCTGGGCAGCGCCGGTTCGCTGAACCTGCCGCTGGCCGCGTCGTCCACGTCGGAAATGGACAGCATGGTGCGCGGCAAGGATGGCCAGATCGTCGCCATCGGCGGGCTGATGCGCCAGGCGACCAGCAGCGACCAGTCGCAGCTGCCGGGCGTCGGCAGCGTGCCGGTGCTGGGCGCGCTGTTCCGCAACAAGGACAGCGTGTCGCAGAAGCGCGAGCTGGTCGTGCTGATCAAGCCGACCATCGTCGACGGCGCCGGCAACCTGACGCAGGACCTGCAGGACACGCTGCACCGCATCGAACAGCTGGATCCGAGCCGCCGGGGCCGCTGATGTACGAGTCCCACTTCGGCCTGCGCGAGGTGCCGTTTTCGATCACGCCGGATACCAGCTTCTTCTTCGGCAGCCCGCATTCGCAGGAAGGCCTGAACACGCTGCTGGTCGCGGCCCGCAGCGGCGAAGGGTTCATCAAGATTACCGGCGAAGTGGGCACCGGCAAGACGCTGTTGTGCCGCAAGTTCATGGCCACGCTGGGCGAGGAATTCGTCACCGCCTACCTGCCCAATCCCTATCGGGAGCCGCGCGCGCTGATGATGGCGCTGGCCGACGAACTGGAAATCACGCTGGCCCGCGACGTGGACCAGCACCAGCTGCTGAAATCCCTGACGTTCCGGCTGCTGGAACTGGCGGCGCGGGGCCAGCACGTGGTGCTGTGCCTCGACGAGGCGCAGGCGATCCCGCTGGAGAGCCTGGAAGCGCTGCGGCTGCTGACGAACCTGGAAACGGAAAAGCGCAAGCTGCTGCAGATCGTGCTGTTCGGCCAGCCGGAACTGAACGCGCACCTGGCCAGCCCGACCATCCGCCAGCTGGCGCAGCGCATCACGTTCCACTATCACCTGGGGGCGCTGCGGCGCGACGATCTCGACTATTACCTGGCGCACCGGCTGCGCGTTGCCGGCTTCACGGGCGCGCGGCTGTTCAGCACGGGCGCCGTGCGGCGGCTGTACCGCGCCACCGGCGGCATCCCGCGACTGGCCAATATCGTCGCGCACAAGGCGCTGATGCTGGCGTATGGCGAGGGCCGGCACCTCGTCGAAAAACGCCACGTCGCGCTGGCCGCGCGCGACACGAATGGCACGCGGCGCGTATCGTCGCTGTTGCGCTGGCCCTGGCTGGCGGGCATCGCCGCGCTGGCCGCCGCCGCATGCGGCATCACCGTGGCACTGACAAGATGAGCCTGATAAACAAAATGCTGCAAGACCTGGACGCGCGCGGTGGCGCGACCGTCCGTACCGCCACGACCGAAGTGCGGCCGGTGGCACCCGAGCGGACGTCGCGCACGGCGATTGCCGTTGGCGCGGGGATCGGCGTCGTCATCGTGGCTGCCTGTGCAGTGGCCTGGTATCTGATGCGGCCTGCTGTGCCGGTTGCTCCGGTTGCCGTGGTGGCGCCGGTGCCCGGCGTTGTTCGCGCGCCCGCGCCCGTGGTTGCGGCGCCTGTGGCGCCGCCGGTTGCTGTCGCTAATGTGCCGCCCGAGCCGGTTCAGCCGGTGGCGGCCGGCAGTGCGGTGCCCGCGGCTGAAACGAAGAGCGCATCCCGCACGCCGCAGAAACAGCATCGCGTGGAGGCGCCTGCGCCGCGCACTGCCGCACCGCTCAAGGCGGAACACGCACCGGTGCAGCCTGGCGTCACGGTCACGTCGCAGCAGCAGGCCGAAAACGCCTACCGCCGCGCGCTGTCGCTGCTGCAGGACGGCCACGTGCACGATGCGCTGGCCGGCCTCGAGCAGGCCGTGTATGCCTTCCCCCGCCATGAAGCGGCGCGCCAGACGCTGATCGGCCTGCTGCTGGAAAACGGCCGGCCGGACGACGCCATGCGCCACCTGCAGCTGGCGCTGGCCCTGAACCCCAACCAGCCGCAGCTGGCGATGCTGCTGGCCCGCCTGCAACTGGAGCGGGGCGGCCCGGCCGTCGCCACGCTGCAGCGCACGCTGCCCCATGCGGCGGGCAATGCCGATTACATCGCCTTCCTGGCCGGCGTGCTGCAGAAGCAGCAGCGCCACCAGGAGGCGGCCGGACAGTACGAAGCCGCGCTGCGCCTGCAGCCGCAGAACGGCGTGTGGTGGATGGGCCTGGGCATTTCGCTGCAGGCCGACAAGCGCACGGCCGAGGCGCGCGACGCCTATCGCAAGGCGCAAGCCGCCGGGCTGTCGCCGGAGCTCCAGCAATTCGTCGAACGTAAGCTCTCGCAATAAAGCCGGCGACAGATAAAAACGGTGACAGGCTCCGATTTACGTAAAAACGGTGACAGGCTCCTATTTCCGGGAAACTTCGCAACAGGAGCCTGTCACCATTTTTTAAATAAATAGGTGCCTGTCACCGGTTTTTTTTTGCGGGAGCTTCGCCGCTTACAGGCTGGCCAGCGGGCCCCAGATCTTCTGCATCGGCACGCGCAGTTGCGCGTCGTCTTCGCTCAGCGCCGTGTCGATCGTGCAGCCGCTCTCGCTGTTGCTCCTGCCGACGTGGCGGGCCTGCGGCACCGGCAGCGCGTGGCCGTGCGCGTCGCGCAGGCAGTACACCGTCGGTCGGCCGCCATCGCGATGCGCCACCACACCCGTTTCGCCGCTTGCCAGCCGCACCGCCGTGCCGGGCGGATAAGGGCCGATCTCCAGTCCGAACGCTTCGATCAGCGACGCATCCGATGCCGTTTCGGCCACGGTGCGCAGCGCTTCGTCCGGCAGCAGCGAGCGGCGGTAGTTGCGTGCCGAGATGGCGGCGCAGTAGCGGTCCGCCATGCGCAGTACGCGGGCGGATGTCGTGCATGGCGTGTCGGCCGTCTCCGGATCGGCCTGCGCCAGCAGGATGCAGGCGAACCATTCGCTGTCGTCCGCATCGGCACACTGCAGCACGTGCAGGTTGTCCCGTTCGCCGCGTTCGACCGTATGCAACGCCAGCGAAGCGGCGGCCAGCGACAAAATCTGCGGCGCTCGCACGTTGGCGCGGTGCGCGACCAGCGACGCGATCACCGCCGTCTCGATGCTGTGGCGGACCGCGTAGCTGCCGCCGATCTGGTTGCGCAGGATGCACGCCAGCGCCACGTCCGGGCTCAGTTCCACCGCATGCAGCAGCTCGCGGGCGAGGGCGCGCATGCCGGTGGCCGTATGCCGGTCGCGCACGGCGGGCGACGCATCGAGCCGCTGCTGGATCGTGTTCAGCGTGCGCAGCACGGAGGGCGAGCCCGCGCCGCCGCTTTCACTGCCTCCTGCATCGCCCATCACGAGGTCCTTCAGGCTGCCCGGCGTGTCCATGTCAGATCCGGGCGAGGCGTTCCAGGGCGGTGGCCAGCGTTTCGTCCTTCTTGGCGAAGCAGAAGCGGACGATGCCCGATTCGCGCGCTTCGCGGTAGAAGGCGGAGACGGGGATCGCGGCCACCTTGAGCTCCGTCGTCAGCCATTCGGCGAACGCCGCTTCCGGCAGGCCGGAGATCGCGCCGTAGCGCACGCACTGGAAGTAGGTGCCGTCCGCCGGCAGCAGCTCGAAGCGGCTGCCGGCCAGCCCGGCGCGGAACAGGTCGCGCTTGCGCTGGTAGAACGCCGGCAGCTGTTGATATGGCGCGGGATCGGCCATGTAGTCGGCGATCCCCTGCTGCATCGGCGCGTTCACGCTGAATACGTTGTACTGGTGGACCTTGCGGAATTCAACCGTCAGGGCCGCCGGCGCAGCCACGTAACCGATCTTCCAGCCCGTCACGTGATAGGTCTTGCCGAAGCTGGAGACGACAAAGCTGCGCGCCGCCAGTTCCGGGTGGAGGCTCATGGAAGCATGCGGCTGGCCGTCGTAGACCATGTGTTCGTACACTTCGTCGGACAGGATCAGTATCTGCGTGCCGCGCACGATGTCGGCCAGCGCCTGCAGATCCGCATCGCGCAGCACCGAGCCGGTGGGATTGTGCGGCGTGTTGACGACGATGAGGCGCGTGCGCGGCGTTACTGCGGCCTGCACGGCATCCCACGGCACGTGGAAGCCGGCATCGCCCAGCGCCATCTGCACCGGCACCACGACGCCGCCGGCCAGTTCGACGGCCGGCATGTAGGCGTCGTAGGCGGGCTCGATGACGATCACTTCGTCGCCCGGATGGACGCAGCACAGGATGGCGGTGGTCAGCGCCTGCGTGGCGCCGGCGGTGACGGTGATCTCGGTGTTGACGTCATACGCATGGCCGTACAGCGCGTGGAGCTTGTCGGCGATTGCCTGGCGCAGCGCCGGCGTGCCCGTCATCGGCGGGTACTGGTTGAAACCTGCGTGCATCGCGGCGGTGACCGCATCGACCAGCTTCGGATCGCATGCGAAATCGGGAAAGCCCTGGCCCAGGTTCACGGCGCCGTGCTGCATCGCCAGCGTGGACATGCGCGTGAACACGGTGGTGCCGACGGCCGGCAGGCGGGTGGTCAGCGTGGGCGTGACGGGAGCGGTCGAGGTGGTCATGGTCGGTGCCGAAGATGTCGAAACTTTATTCTAGCGCAGCGGCGGCCTCGGTGTGCAGGCGCCACTTCTCCGGCACGATCACGTCGAACATGCCGGCCTTCTGCAGGCGGCGCGCCAGCTTGAGCAGCGCCTTGTCCTTGGTGATCAGCGTGCGGGCGCCGGCATCGCGGGCCAGTTCGAGGAATTTCTGGTCGTCCGGGTCGGTGCAGACGGGCAGGCGCACGCCGGATTCCGGTGGCGCCACCACCTTGATCAGCGCATCGAAGCGGGCCGCGGCGACGGGGCGGCTGATTTCGTCCAGCGGCAGGTGGGGGTAGTGCAGCACGATATTGTATTCGTCGCGGCAGTCGGCACGCGTGATGGCTTCGACGGCGCCGCTCTCGATGGCGGCCAGCAGGTCGGCCCAGCGCGGGTCGTGGAACACGAACAGGTCGAGGCAGACATTGGTGTCGATGACGATGCGCTGCGGGGAAGGCGGTGGAACAGGTATCATGTGGGAAATTCTTTTTTCGTCGTACGGTTTCGAATCATATGCTGATAGTGCTTTCCCCCGCAAAGAGTCTCGACCTCGAGACGCCGATCACCACCCCCATCAAGACCCAGCCCGCGCTGCTCGACCACTCGGCGCAACTGATCGAGCGCATGCGCGACTTCTCGCCGGCCGAACTGGCCGGGCTGATGGACCTGTCCGATGCGCTGTCCACGCTGAACGTGGGCCGTTACGCATCGTGGACGTCGGACACCACGCACGCCCGCCAGGCCGTGATGACGTTCAATGGCGATGTGTACGACGGCCTCGCCGCGCGCACGATGACGCCGCCGCAGCTCGATTACACGCAGGGGCGGGTGCGCATCCTGTCCGGCCTGTACGGCCTGCTGCGCCCGCTGGACCTGATCCATCCGCACCGGCTGGAAATGGGCACGCGGCTGAAGACGGCCCGCGGCAAGAGCCTGTACGACTTCTGGGGCGACCTGATCACGCACGAGCTGAATGGCGCGGCGCAGGAGCAGGGCGCACAGCACGTGGTCAATTGCGCGTCGGAGGAGTATTTCAAGTCGGTGCGCAAGGCCAAACTGGCCGTGCCGGTGATCACGCCCGTCTTCGAGGAATTCAAGAACGGCAAATACAAGATCATCTCGTTCTACGCCAAGCGCGCCCGCGGCATGCTGGCCCGCTACGCGGCCGTCAACGGCATCACCGATCCCGAGAAGCTGAAGGCGTTCGACGAGGACGGCTATGCGTTCGCCGCCGAGGCGTCGAATGAGGATACGTGGGTGTTTCGGCGGAAGGCGGCTTAGGCTCAATGCCACTAAGGCTGAGCCTGTGTCCAACCACGGGGTCAACCCCAAAAGTGGACACGAGCTGAGCCGTGGACTTGTGCGGTTACAGCTGAGTCCGTGTCCAGAAAGAGGGTTGACCCCATGGTTGGACACGAGCTGAGCCTGAACCAGTATCGTTACAGATGGTGTCCAGAAGGGTTGGAAGGAGTGATGGCATGCATGCCATCACCGCTGCGCAGCCACGGAGCAGGCTCCGTGAAACCGCTGCTACGCCCCCAAAGTTGGACACGAACTCAACAGTTAGCTCAGCTCCAGAACTTCCACCACTTGCGCTCCGGCTTCGGGGCGCCTTCGGACAGGAATTTGCTGTTCGGGAAGTTCAGCTTGAAGACGCGGGTGGCGTCGTCGCGCAGCACCGTGTTGCCCAGCTTGTCGTAGCTGCGGATCATGATCCACAGCGCTTCCTCGATCGACGGCGAGTCGCGGTAGTCGCGCATCGCGTCCTGGGCGCGGTTGGCGGCGGCCAGGTAGGCGCCGCGGCGGTAGTAGTAGCGGGCCACGTACACTTCGTACGATGCCATCGCGTTGATCAGGTACTTCATCCGGTCGATCGCGTCCGGCGTGTACTTGCTCTCCGGGAATTTGTCGACGAGCGCCTTGAACGCGGCGAACGCTTCGCGCGTGGCTTTCGGATCGCGTTCCGCCGGATCCTGTTCGTAGACGAAGTTCAGCAGGCCCACCTGGTCGTTGAAGTTGATCAGGCCGCGCAGGTAGTACATGTAGTCGACGTTCGGATGATTCGGGTGCAGCTTGATGAAGCGTTCGACGGCGGCCAGGGCCTGCGCCTGGTCCTGCGCCTTGTAGTGGGCATAGGCCACTTCCATCTGCGCCTGCTGGGCGTACACGCCGAACGGATAGCTCGCTTCGAGCTTCTCGAACAGCTGGACTGCACGTTCGTAGTGCTGGCCTGCCAGTTCTTCCTGGGCCTCCGAGTATAATTTCGTTGCGGACCAGCCTTTGGTCTCGTCCGACTGCTCGGGCAACAGGCCGCAGGCCGACAGGCTGAGCAGCGAAATGGACACTGCGGCGTATGCTGCGACTACCTTCAATTTTTTTTGCATGTTCTCGTGCAAGAAGACGTTTAAACAAGATGTGACTTGGCTGATTATAGCCGATGGGAATGCTGTGATATTGAATCGTGAGCCGAATTCGGCCGAACACCCCTCCGACAACGACGCCCGCCCTGACTCCGACACTGAATTCGACACCGAATTCGATGCCGAGTTCCTCCCCGAGGACGAGCCCGGCAACGCGCCCGACCCGCTGGCGCCGATCGAACTGCAACTGACGTCCGACGCCTGCGGCGAACGCCTCGACAAGGTCGTCGCCAAGCTGGTGCCGCAGTTCTCGCGCGGCCGGCTGCAAAGCTGGATCGAGGAAGGCTTCGTTACCGTCGACGGGAAGCCGGCCAAGGTGCGCGCCACCGTCTACGGTGACGAGAAAGTCGTCGTGCTGCCGCAGGCGGCGCCGGAGGACGTGGCGTTCACGCCGGAACAGATCGATATCGACGTCGTCTACGAAGACGACAACCTCATCGTCGTCAACAAGCCGGCCGGCCTCGTCGTGCACCCGGGTGCGGGCAACTGGTCCGGCACGCTGCTGAACGGCCTGCTGCACCGCTGGCCGCAGCTGGGCGGCGTGCCGCGCGCGGGCATCGTCCACCGGCTGGACAAGGACACCAGCGGCCTGATGGTCATCGGCAAGGACCTGCCGACGCAGACGGACCTCGTGCGCCAGCTGCAGGCACGCACCGTGAAGCGCGAATACTGGGCGCTGGTGTGGGGCACGCCGCGGCTGTCCGGCACGATCGACGCACCGATGGGCCGCCACCAGAAGGACCGCGTCAAGATGGCCGTGTCCACCAGCCTCGGTTCGAAGCCAGCCATCACGCACTACGAGCGCCTGGTGTCCGGCGAGCTGGATCGCCGCCCCGTCAGCCTCGTGCAATGCCGCCTGGAGACGGGCCGCACGCACCAGATCCGTGTCCACATGGCGCACCTAGGCTTCTCGCTCGTGGGAGACTACGTGTACGGCAAGCCGCACCTGACGGGCGTATTCCACCGCCAGGCCCTGCAGGCGCGCCGCCTGGGCCTCGTGCACCCGTTCACGGGCGAGCAGATGGAGTGGCAGATTCCGCTGGCCGACGACTTCCGCAAGCTGCTGGACGAAGCGGGCATCGAGGAGCCGGACGAGAACGCGCTGAGCCAGCGCGGCGATTTCGACGATCATTACGACGACTACGACGACGAATGACGCACTACCGCGCCCCGCAGTGGCTGTTGCCCGACTGGCCCGGCCTGCCGGACAGCGTCGGCGTGCTGTGCACGACGCGGCGCGGCGGCGTCAGCCCGGCCCCGTACGACGACGGCCACGGGCGGGGCGGCCTGAACCTGGGCACGCACGTGGGCGACGGGCCGAAATGCGTCGAGCGCAACCGCGACATCCTGCGGGCCGAACTGCCGGCCGAACCGGCCTGGCTGACGCAGGTGCACGGCATCCACGTCGTCGATGCGGCCACCGTATCGCATGACGAGCCGCCGCCGGTCGCCGATGCCAGCTTCACCAATGCGCGCAGCCACGTCTGCACGATCCTGACGGCGGACTGCCTGCCGGTGCTGCTGTGCGACGTCGAAGGCCGCACGGTGGGTGCCGCGCACGCCGGCTGGCGCGGCCTGGCCGACGGCGTGCTGCAGCAGACGGTGAAGGCGATGCGCGATGCGGGTGCCGGCGAGCTGATGGCATGGCTGGGCCCGGCCATCGGGCCGAACCGCTTCGAAGTGGGGCAGGAAGTCTGCGATGTTTTCCTCGCCAAAGCCCCTGTCGACGACCTGGATCTGGTGCGCGACGCCTTCGTGCCGATCGTCGGCCGGCCCGGCAAATACTTTGCAAATCTTTACACGCTGGCCCGCCTCGCGCTGCGCAGCGTGGGCGTCGATCACGTGTCGGGCGGCGATTTCTGCACCGTGTCGAACTCCGGCCGGTTCTATTCGTACCGGCGCGACGGCGTCACCGGTCGCCAGGCCAGCCTGATCTGGATAAAGTGATTACGGCTCGCGCGCGGCTTGCTCCGCCGCGGCCCGTTCGCGGCGGCGTTTGCGCCGCTTCCCGCCCGTCACATAGAATAGAATCCCGAGGGGCAGTACGCAGTACAGCAGGAAGGTCATGATGCCTGCGACAACCGTCGGCTCGGTAAGCGCCATCAGCAGCACGACGTAGATCCAGGCAAGTGCAACAATCAGCATGAGCAGTTTCAGGTTGGATTCGACGTATCAATTCTAAATGGAATGAACATGAACGACCCGCAGAACTTTGCAGCCTGGATGGACCCGAACCAGTGGAAGACCCTGATGCCCGGCGCCGATGCCGCGGGTGCGCAGTTCCCCGGCATGGCGCTGCTGCGCGATGCCGGGGCCTCGGTGCGCCCGGAAGTACTTGAAAAGCTCAAGAACGACTACGTGGCCGAATTTGGCGCGCTGTGGCAGGAATTCATCGACGGCAAGGTGCCGCAGCTGAAGGACCGCCGCTTCGCCGCCGCGGCCTGGAGCAGCAATGCCGTATCGGCGTTCAGCGCCGCCTCGTACCTGCTGAATGCGAAATTCCTGCTGGCGATGGCCGATGC
>DKJA01000013.1:5490-6046 GCA_002454505.1 Oxalobacteraceae bacterium UBA6704 | reverse complement strand
GCAGCAGATGGTCGATGCGATGTCGCCGGCGAACTTCCTCGCCACCAATCCCGAGGCGCAGCAGAAGCTGATCGAAACGAAGGGCGAGAGTCTCACCAAGGGGCTGCAGAACATGCTGTCCGACATGCAGAAGGGTCACATCTCGCTGTCCGATGAAAAAGCGTTCGAGGTGGGCCGCAACCTGGCCACGACGCCCGGCGAAGTCGTGTACGAGAATCCGCTGTTCCAGCTGCTGCAATACAAACCGGTCACACCTACCGTCAAGCAGCGGCCGCTGCTGATGGTGCCGCCATGCATCAACAAGTACTACATCCTCGACCTGCAGCCGGAGAACTCGCTGGTGCGCTACGCGGTCGAGCAGGGCAATACCGTCTTCCTCGTCTCGTGGCGCAATCCCGATGAGTCGCTGGGCAAGACCACGTGGGACGATTACACCGAGCAGGGCGTGATCCAGGCGATCCGCGTGGCGCAGGCGATCACGAAGGAAGACAAGCTGAACATGCTGGGCTTCTGCGTGGGCGGCACGCTGGTGTCGACGGCGCTGGCCGTGCTGGCC
>DKJA01000013.1:0-5398 GCA_002454505.1 Oxalobacteraceae bacterium UBA6704 | reverse complement strand
ACGAGCAGACGCTGGGCAACGGCGGCCTGATGGCGGGCCGCGACCTGGCCAGCACGTTCTCCAGCCTGCGTCCGAACGACCTGGTGTGGAACTACGTGCAGTCGAACTACCTGAAGGGCAACGATCCGGCCGCGTTCGACCTGCTGTACTGGAATGCCGATTCCACGAATCTGCCCGGGCCGATGTTCTGCTGGTACCTGCGCAACACCTACCTGGAAAACAGCCTGAAGGAGCCGGGCCGGCTGACGGTCGCCGGCGAAAAAGTGGATCTGACGAAGATCGATGCGCCGGCCTTCGTGTACGGTTCGCGCGACGATCACATCGTGCCGTGGACGTCCGCCTATGCGTCGCTGGACATCCTGAACCCGGGCAACCGCGCAGCGAACCGCTTCGTGCTGGGCGCCTCCGGCCACATCGCTGGCGTCATCAACTCGCCGGCGAAAAACAAGCGCAATTATTGGGTAAACGATGGTGCGGCAAGTGACGCGCAAGCGTGGCTGGACGGCGCCACCGAGCAGCCGGGCAGCTGGTGGCCGCAGTGGGGCGCCTTCCTGGCCGAGCACGGCGGCAAGGACGTGAAGGCGCGCGCGAAGCTGGGTAATGCACAGTACAAACCGTTCGAAGCGGCGCCTGGCCGTTACGTGAAAGAAAAAGCCGATTAATCGCGGAAACAACGGCGGGGCTGGCGAATTTCATTCGGCAGTCCTTCCGTTGCATTGCAATAAATAACCGTTAACGGTCCAATACGGCGGAATTCATGGAAGGTCAGGTGCATTCCAAGAATTTTTCACTCTATAATAGATAAGCAGGGACAGTGAAAGCGAACTTGTCGTTCGCTTTTTTTTCGAAGTCAAACGAGGGGATGCGCTGCGGCGCAATAAGTGGACTTGTGATGAGTAGTGCAAAAAAAAGTGCCGAACGCCTGATCAAGAAGTATCCGAATCGCCGTCTCTACGACACGCAGACCAGTTCCTACATCACGCTGACGGACGTGAAGCAGCTCGTGCTGGAGAGCGAGACGTTCACCGTCGTCGATGCGAAATCGAATGACGACCTGACGCGCAGCATCCTGCTGCAGATCATCCTGGAAGAAGAGGCCAGCGGCGTGCCGATGTTCTCCACCGACGTGCTGGCCCAGATCATCCGCTACTACGGCCACGCGATGCAGGGCATGATGGGCTCCTACCTGGAAAAGAACATCCAGGCCTTCACCGACATCCAGCGCAAGCTCACCACGAGCAGCACCAATTTCGACGGCAAGTCGTTCAGCCCCGAGATGTGGACGCAGTTCATGAACGTGCAGGCGCCCATCATGCAGGGCATGATGAACAACTACATCGACCAGAGCAAGAGCCTGTTCGTGCAGATGCAGGAGCAGATGCAGAACCAGAGCAAGTCGCTGTTCAGCGCCTTCCCGTTCGCCGTGCCACCCACCACGCCCCCCGAGAAGAAGTAACGCTGGGGACTGTCCCCGCAGGGGCCTGTCCCCGGGGTTGATACTCGCCTCAACGCATTAAATCCGGGGTGAGGCACTTATCGCAAGCTGCGCTTGCAATAAGTGCCTCACCCCGTTTTGCATCCGGCTTCCCCACCAACTAAATTAATCATTGACCAACCATTTTTCCTGCTGCTAGACTCTGCACATGTCAGTGGAATCGATTCCACTCGCGACAGGATGCGCAGCGAAACATGGCGGAGGAACAACAGACTGTTCAGCCAGCCGGCCCGTTTCAACTATCATAAGCATCCGCACAGAATAAGGCGCTGCACGACAGCGCCAGGAGACGAAATGAACAAGGCTACAAGTCCGGCCCGGCGCGCGGCTGTCGCGGCGGCGCTGGCGATGGCAGCGGGGCAGGGCGCGGCTGCTGCATCCGTTGCGGCCCCGCCGGCGGCGCCGCTGAAGGCGACCGTGTCGCACTGGTGGACGTCCGGCGGCGAGTCGGCCGCGATCCGCCAGTTCGCCGAGGCGTTCAACCGCGCCGGCGGCCAGTGGATCGACCAGGCCGTCGCCGGCGCCGACCAGTCGCGCGCGTCGACCATCAACCGCATCGTCGGAGGCAACGCGCCGGTGGCCGCGCAGTTCAACACCTCCAAGCAGTTCCGCGACATCGTCGACCAGGGCCTGCTGAACAATCTCGACGACGTGGCCGCACGCGGCAACTGGGATGCCATCCTTCCGCAGACGATCATCGACGTCATCAAGAAGGACGGCCATTACTATGCCGCGCCGGTGGACATCCACATGCCGGCGTGGTTCTTCTATTCGAAAGCCGCCTACGCGAAGGCCGGCATCAGGAGCGAACCGAAAACGTGGCAGGAGTTCACCGGCCAGCTCGACCGCCTGAAGAAGGCTGGTCTGATCCCGCTGGCGTTCGGCGGCCAGGTGTGGCAGGAGAAGATCGTCTTCGACGCCGTGTTCGCGCTGGTCGGCGGGCCGGAACTGTACCTGAAGGTCTACCGCGACCGCGATGCGCAGGCCGTGCTGTCGCCGGCGTTTCGCGACGTGCTCGTCAAATTCAAGAGCCTGCGCGCCTACACGGACGCCGGTGCGCCGGGCCGCAACTGGAACGATGCCACCGCGCTCGTAGTGTCGGGCCGCGCCGGCGTGCAGATCATGGGCGACTGGGCCAAGGGCGAATTCACCGGTGCCGGCCAGGTGGCGGGCAAGGACTTCGGCTGCTTTCCCGGCTTCGGCGCCAGTGCGCCGTACATCGTGGCCGGCGACGCCTTTGTCTTCCCGAAAACGAACAAGCCCAATGTCGTGAAGGCGCAGAAGCTGCTTGCGTCGATCATGACGGCGCCCGGTCCGCAGGTGGAATTCAGCGCCCGCAAGGGCTCGATCCCGATCCGGCCCGACGTCGACGTGACGAAGCTGGACCGGTGCGCGCGGATGGGCATCGAGATCATGCAGGACAAAGCCCGCCAGTTGCCCAACGCGGAGATGCTGCTCGACCCGGACCTGAACGGCGCGCTGCAGGACGTGCTGACCAATTACTGGAACCGCAGCGAAACGCCGGAACGCGCCCAGCAGGCCTTCGTACAGGCGATGAAGGACAACACGTGGTAGCCGCACGCCGCGCCAGCTGTTACGCCGCTTACGCTGCATTGCTGCCGATGGCGTTGACCGCCATCGGCGCCTACGTGCTGACGATGCTGTGGACGGCGCGCGTGTCGGTGTCGTCGGCGCGCATCTTCCCGACCGGCGACTTCGTCGGCCTGGGCCAGTACGAGCGGCTGTTCCGCAATTCGCGCTGGCTGCTGTCGCTGGAAAACCTGGCGATCTACGGCCTGCTGTTCGTTGGCGCCTGCCTCGTGCTCGGCTTCCTGCTCGCCGTGTTCATCGACCAGAAGGTGACGGGCGAGGGCGCGCTGCGCACCGTGTTCCTGTATCCGTATGCGATGTCGTTCGTCGCCACGGGCCTCGTGTGGCAGTGGATCCTCAATCCCGAGCTGGGCATCCAGCAGGTGGCCCGCAAGCTGGGCTTCGACGGCTTCGTGTTCGACTGGATCGTCCAGCAGGACAAGGTGCTGTACACGATCGTCATCGCCACCGTGTGGCAGGCGTCCGGCCTGGTGATGGCGCTGCTGCTGTCCGGCCTGCGCGGCATCGACGAGGAATTGTGGAAGGCGGCGCGCATCGACGGCATCCCCACGTGGCGCGTGTACGTGTCGATCGTGCTGCCGATGCTGTGGCCATCGCTGTCCACCGCGTTCATCCTGCTGTTCGTGATGGTCGTCAAGCTGTTCGATGCGGTCGTCGCGATGACGCAGGGCGGACCCGGCACGGCCAGCGAAGTGCCGGCCAAGTTCATCATGGATTACCTGTTCGGCCGCGCCAATATCGGCCTCGCGTCGGCCGCGTCGATCGTGCTGCTGCTGACGGTGCTGGCGATCGTCGCGCCGCTGTACTACGCGCGCAGCAAGGCCGCGCAAAGGAGCCACCGGTGAAGCGCGATATCGACATCGCCGTGCAGATGCCGACCGTGCGCACGGCGCCGCGCAAGCCATGGTTCACGCCGGCGCGCATCGGCATCTATGCCTTCCTGCTGATGGCGGCGCTGTTCTTCCTGGTGCCGCTGTACGTGATGCTGGTGACGTCCGTGAAGCCGATGGCCGAGATCCGGCTGGGGAATATCTTTGCACTGCCGATGGCGCCGACGCTGGCGCCGTGGCACACCGCATGGCAGGCGGCATGCACGGGCCTCGAATGCGAGGGCATCCGCGGCGGCTTCTGGAATTCCGTGAAGATCACGGTGCCGAGCGTGTTCCTGTCGATCGTGATCGGCGCCGTCAATGGCTATGCGCTGTCGTTCTGGCGGCCGCGCGGGTCCGGGCTGCTGTTCGGCGTGCTGATGATGGGCGCCTTCATTCCGGGCCAGGTGATGCTCTACCCGCTGGTACGCGCGCTGGCCGCCGTGGAGCTTTACAGTTCGCTGCCGGGCATCGTCGTCGTCCACGTGATCTTCGGCATGCCGATGATGACGCTGCTGTTCCGGAACTACTACGCGTCGCTGCCGCAGGAGCTGTTCAAGGCGGCGCGCATCGACGGCGGTGGCTTCTGGCGCATCTTCTTCGAGCTGATGCTGCCGATGTCGAAGCCGGTGATCGTCGTCGCCGTGATCATGCAGGTGACGAACATCTGGAACGATTTTCTATTGGGCCTCGTGTTTGCCGGCTCGGACAACTTGCCGATGACCGTCCAGCTGAACAACATCATCAACACCACCACGGGCGAGCGCCTGTACAACGTCAACATGGCGGCGACCATCCTCACGTCGCTGGTGCCGCTCGCGCTGTACTTCTTCTCCGGCCGCTGGTTCGTGCGCGGCATCGCCAACGGCGCAGTCAAGGGTTAAAGAATGTCCAATGTCTCCATCCGCAATCTCGATATCCAGCTGGGCACCAACAAGGTTATCGAAGCCTTGAACCTCGAAGTGGGCGCCGGCGAATTCATCGTGCTGCTGGGGCCTTCCGGCTGCGGCAAATCGACGCTGCTGCGCTGTTTTAATCGCATGAACGATGTGGTGGACAGCTGCCGTATCGAAGGTGACATTCTGCTGGGCAGCCACGATATTATGCAGCCGGCGCAGGATCTCTCGGCGCTGCGCCGCCGGATCGGCATGGTGTTTCAGCGGCCCAATCCGTTTCCCAAGTCGATTTATGAAAATGTGGTGTACGGCCTGCGGCTGCAGGGCGTGCGCGACAGGCGAGTCCTGAACGAGGCGTGCGAACGTGCGCTGCGTGCCGCGGCGCTGTGGGGCGAGGTGAAAGATCAGCTGGGGCAGAACGCGCTCACGCTCTCCAGCGGCCAGCAGCAGCGGCTCGTCATCGCGCGCGCCATCGCTATCGAACCGGAAGTCCTGCTGCTGGACGAGCCGACGTCGGCGCTCGATCC
>DKJA01000062.1:452-19905 GCA_002454505.1 Oxalobacteraceae bacterium UBA6704 | reverse complement strand
CCGTCCTTCCTGCCCGCCGGTCTTGCATGCTTCCGCACCAGCAGCCCCGCACCTGGCCTGCGCCGACGGCGCACCGCCGTCCTTCCTGCCCGCCGCTCTTTGCAAACCCGGTGATGCAGCCGATCCTTGCCCGCCAGGCTGCCGTCAGCCCCCACCGGCCGGCCCGGCCACCTCGACCTTCCCGAAGAACCCATACTGCAGACTGGTGGCGATCCGCGTGGCCACCAGCAGGAACTCGTCGGCCACGGCCGGCGCGAACAGCCGCCTCGCGGTGGCATCGAACAGGTCCAGCCAGCGCTGGAAGTGATCCGGCGTCACGCCGGTAATTGCCATGTGCTTGCCGAAGACATTGCTCTGGAACGTTTTGGTGCCCAGCATGACGTCGCTCCAGAACATCACCATCCGTTCCAGATGGGGTTCCCAGTCGTCGCCCAGCTTCGGTCCGAAGATGGCGGACAGGGCGGGATCGGCGCGCACCCGGGCATAAAAATCGTGGACGAGCAGCGAGATCGATTGCGGGGTCAGGTCGGCGCGCATGGCGGGTGTGGAAAAAGCATCCATGATACCGCCGGCGCTCCCAAAAATCCCGGCGGCCCACGTACAATGGCGGATCCCGTCCAGCCGCCGCCATGTCCGCCTCCGTCCCGCCTCGTCCCCATATCTTCACGCTCGCGTGGCCCCTTCTTGTCGAACTCGTGCTGGCCGTCGCCATCGGCGTGGCCGGTACATCGCTGGCCGCCCATATCTCGGATGCCGCCGGCGCCGCGTTCGCGATCGCCAACCAGATCTCCGTCACGCTGTTCCTGCTGTTTCGCATCGTCGGCTCGGGCATCGGCGTCGTCATCACGCAAAGCCTGGGCGGCGGACACCGCGAACGGGCCAATCGGGTAGCCCTGGCCGCCGTCGGCGCCAGCACGTGGATCGGCGCGCTGACGGCGCTGCTGGCGCTGGCCGGCGCCGTACCGCTGCTCAAACTGCTGCAGACGCCGGCCGACGTGCTGCCGCTGGCCGCGCCCTTCCTGATGGCGCTGGCGCCGGCCCTGCTGTTCGACGCATGGAACGCCTCGATGGCGGCCGTCATGCGGGCCCACCTGCGCACGCGCGACACCTTGCTGGTGCTGGTGGCGATGCACTCGTCGCACGTGCTGCTGGCCGTGCCGCTGATGCAGGGCTGGGGACCGCTGCCGGAACTGGGACTGCCCGGCTTTGCCCTGGCGCTGGCGCTGAGCCGCGCGCTGGGCCTGGCGCTGCACCTGCTGCTGTGGCGGCGCCACCTGGGCATCGTCACTGCGGCGCCGGACTGGTGGCGGCTGCCGCGCCGCGAACTGGCCGAAGTGCTGCACATCGGCGTGCCGGCGGCGGCCGAGAACATCGCGTGGCGGCTGTCGTTCATGGCCAGCATGGCGGCAGCCGGCACGCTGGGCGCGCATGCGCTGGCCACGCACGCCTACGTGCAGCAGATCGGCAGCATGGTCATCGTGTTCAGCCTCGCCACCGGATTTGCCGTCGAGATCATGGTCGGGCACATGGTGGGCGCCGGCGAACTGGGCGAGGCGCACCGGCTCGTGCGCAGCGCGCTGGCACGGGGGCTCGTCATCAGCGGCGTGGTATCGGCCGCCGTGGCGCTGGCCGGCCACTGGCTGCTTGGCCTGTTCACGTCCGACCCGGCCATCATCCGCGAAGGCTATGTCCTGCTGTGGCTCGGGGTGCTGGTGGAACTGGGGCGCACGTACAACCTCGTCGTCATCAACGCGCTGCGGGCGGCCGGCGACGTGCGCTATCCCGTGATGGCCGGTGCCGCGTCGATGGTGCTCGTGCTGGCCGGCGGCAGCTGGGTGCTGGGCATCCATTTCGGCTTCGGGCTGGCCGGCCTGTACATCGCGTTTGCCGCCGACGAGTGGATCCGGGGCCTGACGATGTGGCGCCGCTGGTCCATGCATGCCTGGGTGCCGCATGCGAAGGCGGCCCGCCGCAAGCTGCGCCCGCGCGCAGAGCGGTAGCGGTAGCGGCGCGCACGATTGCCGCGCTGTCCAGTCGCGCGCTCCGTCTACAATGGACTTCCCACATCACCGGATCCGCCCATGGACGCACCGCTGCACCTGATCGCCCTGAACGCCGGCACACCGTTCGGCCTGCGCGTTGCGCACCACCTCGGCACCGGCCTGGCCGGCCATGGCGAGCAGGACTTCGACGATGGCGAGTTCCTGCTGCGCGCGCCGGCTGCCGTGCGCGGCGGCGACGTGTATGTGATCCAGGCGCTGGCCGCCGTGGCGGAGCAGGGCAGCGGCGAGCGCCTCAGCCGGCTGCTGTTCCTGGCCGGCGCGCTGCGCGATGCCGGTGCCGCGCGCATCACGGCCGTGTTGCCGTATGTGGCGTTCGCCCGGCAGGACGCCCGCCGCGAACCGGGCGACCCGCTGGCGCTGCGCTACGTGGCAACGCATCTGGAAGCGGCCGGTATCGATGCGGTGCTGGCGCTGGACGTGCACAATCTGTCGGCCTTCCAGAACGCCTTCCGCTGCCGCACCGAGCACCTCGACGGCAGCGCGCTGTTCGCCGCGCGCATCGCGGCCGATGCGCCGGACGAGGATTTCTGCGTGGTGGCGCCGGATGGCGGCGGCATCCGCCGCGCCGAATGCCTGCGCGAGGCGCTGGCCCAGGCACTGTGCCGGCCGGTGACGCTGGCCTTCGTCGAGAAGCACCGCCACGGCAGCACGCTGACCGGCGACCTGCTGGCCGGCGACGTGGCCGGCAAGACGGCGATCGTGTTCGACGACATCATCGGCACCGGCCACACGATGGCGCGCGCCGTGCGGGCCTGCCGCGCGCATGGCGCCACGCGCGTGCTGGCCGCGGCCACGCATGCCGTGTTTGCCGGCGACGCCGCCGCCGCGCTGGCCGACGCCGGTGTCGACGGCGTCATCGTGGCGGACACGGTGCAGGAAGGCGGGCGCGCGCTGGCGATCGGCGACGGCAAGGTGGCGGTGCTGGACACGTCCGCGCTGTTCGCGCAGGCCATCCGCGCGCTGCACGAAGGCGCCCCGGCTTTCCGCTGAAGTCGTACCGGCCCGGTGCCCCGCAGAGGCGGGGCTGCATGATACGATGGCAGAAACGTCAAGGAGCCATCGTGTCCACCCGTCCTTTCATTGCCCCCGAACGCTTCGACGACCCTGCCGCCGCGCTGGCCCATGTGCAGGCGATCTACGACGGCAGCATCCGCCACCTGCGCGAGGCGCTGCAGCGCTTCGTCGAAGGCGAAACCCCGGCCGAGCACGTGCGCGCCTGCTACCCGTTCGTGCGGGTGCAGACGGAAACGTTTGCCCGCGCCGACTCGCGCCTGTCCTTCGGTTTCGTAGAAGGCCCCGGCACCTACGAAACCACGCTGACGCGGCCCGACCTGTTCGCCCGCTACTACCAGGAGCAGTTCCGGCTGCTGATGAAGAACCACGGCGGCCAGCACATGCAGCTGGAAGTGGGCCTGTCGTCGCAGCCGATCCCGATCCACTTCTCGTTTGCCGAGCACGATCACATCGAAGGCAGCATGAGCGCACAGCGCCGCAGCCTGATGCGTGACGTGTTCGACCTGCCCAACCTGGCCGCGATGGACGACGGCATCGCCAACGGCACCTACGATCCGCCGCCCGGCGAAGCGCTGCCGCTGTCGCTGTTTACCGCGCCCCGCGTGGACTACTCGCTGCAGCGGCTGCGCCACTACACCGGCACGTCGCCGGAGCACTTCCAGAAATTCGTGCTGTTTACGAACTACCAGTTCTACATCGACGAATTCGTGCGGCTGGGCCATTCGATCATGAGCCGCGAGCCGGCCGATGCGGACGACGGCTACATCGCCTTCGTCGAACCGGGCAACCTGGTGACGCGCCGCGCCGGCCAGGACGCGCAGCCGGGCGATACGCTGAACGCACCGCCGCTGCGGCTGCCGCAGATGCCCGGCTACCACCTGATCCGCGCCGACGGCACAGGCATCAGCATGGTCAATATCGGCGTCGGCCCGGCCAACGCCAAGACGATCACCGACCACATCGCCGTGCTGCGCCCGCATGCGTGGCTGATGCTGGGCCATTGCGCCGGCCTGCGCAACACGCAGCAGCTGGGCGACTACGTGCTGGCGCACGGCTACGTGCGCGAAGACCACGTGCTCGACGAAGACCTGCCGCTGTGGGTGCCGATCCCCGCGCTGGCCGAAGTGCAGGTGGCGATCGAGGCGGCGGTGGCCGAGGTCACGCAGCTGACGGGCCTCGACCTGAAGCGCGTGCTGCGCACCGGCACCGTGGCCAGCACGGACAACCGCAACTGGGAGCTGCTGCCGCAGCGCACGCCGGAGCGCCGCTTCTCGCAGAGCCGCGCCGTGGCACTGGACATGGAAAGCGCGACGATCGCGGCCAACGGCTTCCGTTTCCGCGTCCCGTATGGCACGCTGCTGTGCGTCAGCGACAAGCCGATGCACGGCGAGATCAAGCTGCCCGGCATGGCCAACCAGTTCTACCGCGACCGGGTGGACCAGCACCTGCGCATCGGCATCCGCGCGCTGGAGCTGCTACGGGCGCTGGGCGTCGACCGGCTGCACAGCCGGAAGTTGCGCAGCTTCGCCGAGGTGGCGTTCCAGTAAGAGGCATTGGGGACTGTCCCCGCAGGGGCCTGTCCCCGGGGTTGCGGTTTGCTTCCTGGCTCGGGGCGCTGAACTGTGACCGGAACGTCAAAAACAACCCCGGGGACAGGCCCCTGCGGGGACAGTCCCCGCCTAATCCTCCCCCAACTCCCCATCCGCCCCCCGCGCGGCGCGGATCTGCGCCAGAATCTCCTCCATCACATCGATCCGGTACGGCTTGGCCAGCGTGCGCACGCCCGGCGGCACGTCGTCGCCCAGCGCGCGGCCGCTGACGACGACGATCGCCAGCAGCGGATCGTCGGCCAGGCGGTGCGCCAGTTCCAGGCCGCTGATGCCGGGCAGCTGCACGTCCGTGAACACGGCGTCGTAGCCGCCGGCAGCCAGCGCATCGAGCGCCGCCTCGGCGCTGGCCACGCCGGTGGCGCGGCCGCCCAGCGCGGCGATCATCTCGCATGTCATGTCGCGCAGGTCGTCGTTGTCCTCGACCACCAGCACGGCCAGCGGCGCCGCATTGATTCCTGCGTCCGCTGCGTCGCCCGCGTCACGCTCGTCGAGCACCTGGCGCAGCTTGCGGGCCAGCTCGTCGCGCCGGTACGGCTTCGACAGCAGGTGGGCGCCGGCCACGGCATCCTGCGAGTAGCCGGACGTGAACAGCACGCCGATGCGCGGCAGCAGGTCGCGCGCGGCATGGGCGAGGGCAGCGGCCGACAGGGCGCCCGGCATCACCACGTCCGTAAACAACAGGTCCACGCGGGTGCCGCCCTGCAGCAGCGCCAGTGCCGCGGCGGGGCCGCTGGCCTCGGCGACCGTATAGCCCAGCCCGCGCAGCATGGCCGCCACGGTGTCGCGCACGGCCGCATCGTCTTCCACCAGCAGCACCGTTTCGCTGCCGCCGACCAGCGCGTGCGATGGCTCGGCGGCCGGCACCGTTTCCGGCGCGCTGGCGCGGGGGAAGAACAGGCGCATCGTCGTGCCGGCACCCACCGTGCTGTCGATGGCGATGTGGCCGCCCGACTGGCGCACGAAGCCGTAGGCCATGGCCAGCCCGAGGCCGGTGCCTTCGCCTTCCGGCTTGGTGGTGAAGAACGGTTCGAACACGCGTTCCTGCACGTCCGGCGGCATGCCCGCGCCGTTGTCGGCAACCGCCAGCAGCACGTAGTCGCCGGCCAGCGCATCGGGCATGGCCGCGGCCTAGCGCGCGTCCAGCACGTGGTTGGCCAGTTCGACCTGCAAGGTGCCGCTGCCGGCCATCGCGTCGCGCGCATTGATGGCCAGGTTCAGGATGACGTTTTCCAGCCGGTTCGGATCGACCAGCGTGTTCCACAGGCCCGGCTGCACGCGGGTGGTCAGTTCCACGCCGTCGCCCAGCGCGCGGCGCAGCAGGTCGTCCACGTTGCGCAGCGTGCGGGCCAGGTTGATGACGACCGGTTCGAGCGGCTGGCGCCGCGCAAAGGCCAGCAGCTGGCCGGACAGCCGGGCGCCCCGTTCGACGGCGGCCAGTGCGCCGTCCAGCCGGCGCGGCGTGTCGGCGCCGCCCGGCGCCGCGGCCACCGCCTGCACATTGCCGTAGATGACCTGCAGGACGTTGTTGAAATCGTGCGCCACGCCGCCCGTCAGCTTGCCCACCGCTTCCAGTTTCTGCGCGCGGTGCAGCGCCTGCTGGGCATCGTGCAGTTCGCGCTGGCGCTGCGCCTCGCGGGCCGCGGCGGCCTTGTCCGCCGACAGGTCGCGGATGAAGCCATGCAGCGCGGCGCGGCCGCCGTGATGGGCGATCGAACAGGACAGCTCCACCGGCACGGGCTTGCCGTCGCGGGCGGTGGCCGTCAGCTGCAGCCGCTGGCCGGGGCCGGACGGGCAGGGCGTCGCATCGAAGGCCAGCAGCCGGTCCAGTTCCTGCTGCGCGCCGGGGAACAGCAGCCCGCGCAGCGGCTGGCCCAGCGCGGCGGCGGCCGGCCAGCCGAAGGTGTGCTCGGCCTGCGCGTTCCAGTAGGTGACGAGGCCCGCGTGATCGACGGCCACGAACGCGTCGTTGGCGTTTTCCAGGATGCTGACGAGCCGCGTGCGCTCCTGGCGCAGCCGCTCGTGCGAGCGGTGCAGGTCGTCCGTCATGCGGCGGGCCAGCAGCCGGGCGCGGTGGCGGCCCAGTGCCAGCAGCCAGACCAGCATGGCCGACAGCAGGCTGACGATGACGCCAGCCACGCTGGCCCATGCCGCCTGCTGCGACGCCATCCTGGCCTCGAAGGCGGGGTTGCTGCGCACGCGCACCAGCCAGGGCCGGCCGGCGATCTGCAGCGTGCGGGTGGTGTCGAAGCGGGACATCGCGGCGCGGTCGGCGCAGCCATACATGCAGCTGGCGGGCGCCTTGGCGGCGCCGTCGTACACGGCCACGTCCAGGTCCGCCTCCCGTTCGCCATCGAGGCCGCGCATGAAGTCGTTCATGCGGAACGCGCCATAGGCCCAGCCGTACAGCGCCTTGCGGTCGGCACCCTGGTACAGGGGCAGGTACATCAGGAAGCCGGGCTGGCCGGCGGCCTCGCCTTCCTGGACGAGGCGCACCTGGCCCGTCAGCGCCGCCTGGCCCGTGGCGCCGGCGCGGGCCATCGCTGCATGGCGCACCGGCTCGGCGTACATGTCGAAGCCCAGCGCGCGGCGGTTCATCACGTCCAGCGGCTCGATCATCGCCACGCTGCTGCGAGTGGCGTCGTGCAGCAGCGCCACGCCGATGCCCTGGATGCCGGGATAGAACTGGCGCAGTTGCAGCGTGTCCGCATAGGTGCGAAAGGCGGCCGGTTCGGGCAGGCGCGGGGAGGCGAGGACATGGGCCCGCACGCCGCGCAGCACCTGCTCGTAGGTGGCCATGCGGCGGTCGATGCGCTGCACCACTTCTCGCACGCGGAAGTCGAACTCGGCGCGCAGCTGGCGGTCGTCGCCCGTGCGCAGGCCGTTCCATACGAGGACGGTCGTGGCCAGGCCCGCGCACAGCGTGCCGGCGGCCAGCGCAAGCGGCAGCATGGAACGGGCGTTACGTGACACAGGCGAGCGGGCAGCGGATGAGCGGAACAGGGGCATCCCGCCATCGTACTACCCCGGCCGGCTCGTCAGCGCAACTTTCCGAAAAGAAAGTCTGTTGGCAGCCGCTTCAGGGTTCCAGGATGCCGCGGCGGATGGCGATCGTCACCGCGTGCGTGCGGTCGCGCGCGCCCAGCTTGGCCAGCACGGTGCTCATGTGGGCCTTGACGGTTTCCTCGGCAATGCCCAGGTGCTGGGCCACGCGCTTGTTGGAATTGCCGTCGGCGACAAGGCCCAGCACTTCCGTTTCGCGGGCCGACAGCGAGTCGGCATCGATGTGGGCCGCCAGCTCGATGGCGATCTCCGGCGGAATGTGGCGCTGGCCGCCATGGACGCGGACGATCGAATCGGCCAGCTCGGTGCGCAGCATGCTTTTCAGCAGATAGCCCATCGCGCCCGCCTTCAGCGCGCGCAATACCTGCACATCGCCCTTGTAGGTGGTCAGCACGATGATGCGTGCCTGCGGCGCGATCTCGCGGATCGCCACGATCGCATCGAGGCCGTTCATCACGGGCATCTGCAGGTCCATCAGCGTGACGTCGGGCTGGTGGCGCACATACTGTTCCAGCGCTTCGCGGCCGTCGCCGGCCTGGGCGACCAGCTCGAAGCGGTCGCCGATCGACAGCACGGCCGCGATCCCTTCGCGCAGCAAGGGATGATCGTCCACCACCATCACACGGATCGGTGTGCCGTTGTCTGAATCTCGCATGGTTTTCCCCGGTGGGCCTCATGGCCCGCATATTATGAATTGATCGCATCTTACACGCGGCTGCACGGCGGTAAAGCATCCGGCGGCCCGCTGCCCCTTTCGGGGGAGCGGGCCGCCGCTGCATAGGGGATGGCATGCCGCGGCGGGCCACGTACGCTGTCGGCATGGCGATCCTAGACACAAGCGATGACAGCGGCGGCCTCGTATTCGGCCGCCATACCTATGACCCGGCGCGTTGCGAACTGCGCTCCGATGGCGGCCGCGCCGTGGCACTTGGCCAGCGTGCCGGCCGACTGCTGCAGGCGCTGATCGAAGCGGGCGGCCGCGTGCTGAGCCGCGACCAGTTGCTGCAGCGGGCGTGGCCGGGCCAGGACATCGACGACGGCAACCTGCGCGTGCAGATCGCCGCGCTGCGCCGCGCGCTGGCCGACGACCGCGAACTGATCGGCACCGTGGCCGGCCGCGGCTACCTGTTCGCGGGGCGCGTCCATGCCGATGCGGAGCAGGAAGGGCGGGCCGGGCTGCCGCAACCGTCATGCGTGCCGGTCGGGCGCACCGCGCTGGTGGAAGACGTACTGGCCCGCTGCGCGCCGGCGCGGCTTGTCACGCTGGCCGGCACCGCCGGCATCGGCAAGACGGCCGTGGCGCTGGCGGCGGCCCATCGCCATGCGGGCGAGGCGGCCTGGGTGGAGCTCGATGCCGTGCAGTCGTCTGCCGGCGGGGATGCGGAAATCGTCGCTGCCATCGCCGCCGCGCTGGATCTGCCGGCCGATGCGGGCGGCAGTGCCCGCACGCTGGCGGCGCGGCTCGGCGGCCGGGCGCTGCTGCTGGTGCTGGACAACTGCGAGCACCTGGCCGACGCGTGCAGCCGGCTGGCCGAAACGCTGCTGGGTGCCTGTCCCAGCCTGGCGTTGCTCGTCACCAGCCGCCAGCCGCTGCTGGCCGCCGGCGAGGTGGTGGTGCGCGTGCCGGCATTGGCGCTGCCCGTGGCGGGCGAAACGGATGCGGCCACGCTGAGCGAATGCAGCGCGGTACAGCTGTTCGTGCAGCGTGCCGGGGACGATGCGGGCGATCTGGCCACCATCGGCGCCATTTGCCGCCGGCTCGACGGCGTGCCGCTGGCGCTGGAGCTGGCCGCGGCGCGCGTGCCGTCGCTGGGCATCGCCCGCGTGGCCGAGGAACTCGACGACATGCTGCGGCTGCTGCAGGGCGGCTGCGCACTGCCGCGTCACCGCACGCTGCATGCGGCGCTGGACTGGAGCTATGTGCTGCTGCCGGCCGATGCGCAGCTGGCATTGTGCCGGCTGGCCCGGCTGCGCGCGTGGTTCACGCTGGACCATGCGGCCGCCGTGCTGCGTCACGAGCTGTGCATGTACCGCGTGATCGACAGCCTGTCGGAGCTGGCTGCGCACTCGCTGCTGGTGGTCGATCACGGCAGCGTCATCCCGCGCTATCGGCTGCTGGCCACCACGCGGGCGTTCGCGCTGGCCCGGCAGGCCCACTGACGCCACCGTCCGCCGGCTGCCAATCCGAGCGTGCTTCGCCGCCCGTGAGGGGATGGCATAATCGGGGCCCCCGCACACTGCTGAATCGGAATCGGATGGAACTCTCAATCGAACAGGAACCGTTCGGCACGTCGCCGGACGGCGAACCGCTGAGCCTCTACACGCTGCGCAACCGCAGCGGCATGGTGGTCAGGATCACCAACTACGGCGGCATCATCACGGCCATGCACGTGCCGGACAGGCACGGCAACCTGGCCGACGTCACCTTCGGCTTCGACGAACCCGAACCCTACTTCGGCGACTGCCCGTACTTCGGCGCGCTGATCGGCCGCTACGGCAACCGCATCGCGGCCGGCACCTTCGAGCTCGATGGCAAGCGGGTGCAGCTGGACGTCAACAACGGCCCGAACCACCTGCACGGCGGCACGCGGGGCTTCCATAAAGTGGCGTGGCAGGCGCTGCCCATGGTGGGCGACCTGTCGATCGGCCTGAAGCTGACCCATCACAGCCCGGACGGCGACCAGGGCTACCCGGGCAATCTGGACGTGACGGTGACCTATGAGCTGAACGATGCCAATGAACTGCTCGTCAAGTTCCGCGCCACGACGGACCAGGCCACGCCCGTCAACCTGACGCAGCACGCCTACTTCAACCTGGCGGGCCGCGGCACGATCCTGGGCCATGAGCTGACCATTAACGCCGACCGCTACACGCCGATCGATGCCAACGCGATTCCACTGGGACCGCTCGCGCCGGTGGAAGACACGCCGTTCGACTTCCGCACGCCGCAAACCGTGGGCGCGCGCATCGACGAGGACGACGAGCAGCTCCGCAACGGCCTCGGCTACGACCACAACTTCGTGCTGAACAAGCCCCAGCCGGACATGCTGAGCCTCGCCGCCACCGTCCGCGACCCCGCCTCCGGCCGCGTGCTAGAGCTGTACACGCAGGAGCCGGGCGTGCAGTTCTACAGCGGGAATTTCCTCGACGGCACGCTGTCCGGCAAAGGCTGGCAATACGGCCACCGCCAGGGCCTGTGCCTGGAACCCCAGCACTACCCCGACTCCCCCAACCGCCCCGACTACCCCAACACCATCCTCCGCCCCGGCGAGGTGTATGCCACGCGGTCGATGTACCGCTTCACCACCCACGCATAGTTGCTTCAAAAATGGGGACAGACCCCATTTTTCAGGAAATATTTCCAAGAAAATGGGGTCCGTCCCCATTTTTCAGGAAATGTTTCCGGGTAACTGTTCGGTACGCCGCAGCGGCCTGTCATCGGTTTTGGGCTGATATCTTTTTTTGTATCGGTCACCGTTTTTTATTCATTGGCACAGCACTAACGAATTCTCTACCATCCCTCCATCCCGGCCTGGAGCGACGGCAATCTCTCCGGCCCCGCTACAACCCGGAGAAAATGGATGTCAGAGGACAAGAAGAAGGTCAAGCTGCGCTCGGCCGAGTGGTTCGGCACGCAGGACAAGAACGGTTTCATGTATCGCAGCTGGATGAAGAACCAGGGCATTCCCGACCACGAGTTCCAGGGCAAGCCCATCATCGGCATCTGCAATACCTGGTCCGAGCTGACGCCCTGCAACGCGCATTTCCGCAAGCTGGCCGAGCACGTCAAGCGGGGCATCTATGAGGCGGGCGGCTTCCCCGTCGAGTTCCCCGTGTTTTCCAATGGCGAGTCGAACCTGCGGCCGACCGCGATGCTCACGCGTAATCTGGCGTCGATGGACGTCGAGGAATCCATCCGTGGCAATCCGATGGATGCCGTGGTGCTGCTGGTCGGCTGCGACAAGACGACGCCCGCGCTGCTGATGGGCGCCGCCAGCTGCGACATCCCGGCCATCGTCGTCACCGGCGGGCCGATGTTGAACGGTAAGCTGGACGGCAAGAGCATCGGCTCCGGCACCGCCGTCTGGCAGCTGCACGAACAAGTGAAGGCGGGCGAGATCTCGATGCACAAATTCCTCGCCGCCGAGGCGGGCCACTCGCGTTCCGCGGGAACCTGCAACACGATGGGCACCGCGTCGACGATGGCCTGCATGGCCGAGGCGCTGGGCACGTCGCTGCCGCACAATGCGGCGATTCCCGCCGTCGATGCGCGCCGCTACGTGCTGGCGCACATGTCCGGCATGCGCATCGTCGAGATGGTGTGGGAAGACCTGCGCCTGTCCAAAATCCTCACCCGCGAGGCGTTCGAGAATGCCATCCGCGTCAACGCGGCGATCGGCGGTTCGACGAATGCCGTGATCCACCTGAAGGCCATCGCCGGCCGCATCGGCGTGGACCTGGAACTGGAAGACTGGACCCGCATCGGCCGCGGCACGCCGACGGTGGTCGATCTGCTGCCGTCCGGCCGCTTCCTGATGGAAGAGTTCTACTATGCTGGCGGCCTGCCGGGCGTGCTGCGCCGCCTCGGCGAAGCGGACCTGCTGCCCCACAAGGATGCGCTGACGGCCAACGGCCGCACGATCTGGGAAAACAATGTCGATGCGCCGATCTATGACGACGAAGTGATCCGCCCCCTCGCCAATCCCCTGATCAAGGATGGCGGCATCTGCATCCTGCGCGGCAACCTGGCGCCGCGCGGCGCCGTGCTCAAACCCTCCGCCGCATCGCCGCATCTGATGCAGCACCGGGGCCGCGCCATCGTGTTCGAGGATTTCGATCACTACAAATCGCGCATCCTCGATCCGTTCCTCGACGTCGACGAGAACTGCGTGCTGGTGATGAAGAACTGCGGCCCGAAAGGCTATCCCGGCATGGCCGAAGTGGGCAATATGGGCCTGCCGCCCAAGCTGCTGGCGAAAGGCATCAAGGACATGGTGCGCATCTCCGACGCCCGCATGAGCGGCACCGCCTACGGCACCGTAGTGCTGCACGTGGCGCCGGAAGCGATGGATGGCGGGCCGCTGGGCATCGTCCGCGACGGCGACATCGTGGCCCTGGACTGCGCGGGCGGCCGCCTCGACCTGGAAATCTCCGACGAAGAAATGGCCCGGCGCCTTGCCGCTCGCGCCGAGCAGAAGGTGGCGGGTCCGAAATCCGGCTACGCCCAGCTGTACGTGGAACACGTGCTGCAGGCGGACGAAGGCTGCGATTTCGACTTCCTCGTCGGCATGCGCGGTGCGGCCGTGCCGAAGCATTCCCACTAATTACAAGAAGGAGACACCATGCTGCTGATCCAGTTCCAACACGCCGGCAAGCGCCACGTGGGCATCCTCGAACAGGATGCGATCCGCGTCATCGACGGCTACGCAACGACTTACTCCTTGGCGCAAACCGCGATTCGCACGAAGCAAGGCCTGGCCGAGCTGGCCGAGGCCTCCGCCGGCGCCGACACCGTGGCATTCGCTGACGTGACGCCGCTGGTTCCGCTGGACCACGAAGACCCTGCGCACACCTATGTCACCGGCACGGGCCTGACCCACCTGGGCAGCGCCGATACCCGCGACGCGATGCACAAGAAGATCGGCGGCGACGTGGAAGCGCTGTCCGACTCGATGAAGATGTTCCGCCTCGGCGTGGAAGGCGGCAAGCCCGCCGACGGCCAGGCCGGCGTCCAGCCCGAATGGTTTTATAAAGGGGACGGCTCGATCGTCGCAGCCAGCGGCGCCACGTTGGCCATGCCGGACTTTGCCCTCGATGGCGGCGAAGAACCGGAGATCGCCGGCCTGTACCTGATCGGCGACGATGGGCAACCTTGCCGCGTGGGTTTCGCCATCGGCAACGAGTTTTCCGATCACGTGACGGAGCGCCAGAACTATCTGTATCTCGCCCACTCGAAGCTGCGCGCCTGCGGCGTGGGGCCGGCGCTGCTGGTCGGCGAGCTGCCGGCGCATATCGAAGGCGTGTCGCGCGTGCTTGACACGGCTGGCAAGGTCCGTTGGCAGAAGGCTTTCGTCAGTGGCGAACAGAATATGTCGCACACGGTGGCCAACCTGGAACACCACCACTTCAAGTACGGCCTGTTCAAACGGCCCGGCGATGTGCACGTGCATTTCTTCGGCACGGCCACGCTGAGCTTTGCCGATGGCGTGTCCGTCAAGCCGGGCGAAACCTTTGAAATCGAGGCCTCCGTGTTCGGTCCGCCATTGCGTAATAAACTGTCGGTTCTCGAAACCTCTTACGCGAAAGTACAGACATTATGACCATCACAGGAGAGTCGCTGATCGGCGGCGTTGCGGTGCGCGGTACCGGCGATGCCTTCACGGCCTGGGAGCCGGCGGCCGGCAAGCCGATGGAACCGTCGTTCCACACGGCGGACGCCACCCAGATCGACACCGCCTGCCAGCTGGCGGAAGCGGCGTTCGACACGTTCCGCGCCACGTCCGATGCGGACCGCGCGAAGTTCCTTGACACCGTGGCCGACCAGATCGTCGCGCTGGGCGATGAGCTGATTGTGCGCGCGATGGCGGAGACGGCGCTGCCGCGCGGCCGGCTGGAAGGCGAGCGGGGACGCACCGTCAACCAGCTCAAACTGTTCGCCGAACTGCTGCGCGAAGGCTCGTGGCGCGACGCCCGCCTGGACACGGCGCTGCCCGAGCGCACGCCGCCCCGGCCCGACCTGCGCTACCGGCTGATCGGCATCGGCCCCGTCGCCGTGTTCGGCGCATCGAACTTCCCGCTGGCGTTTTCGGTGGCCGGCGGCGATACGGCATCGGCCTTCGCGGCCGGTTGCCCGGTGGTGCTGAAGGCGCATCCGGCGCATCCCGGCACGTCCGAGCTGGTGGGGCGCGCCGTGGTGCGCGCGGTAGAACTGAGCGGCCTGCCGGCCGGCGTGTTCTCGCTGCTGACCGGCATCGGCAATGCGCTGGGCCAGGCGCTCGTCGCCCATCCGGCCATCCAGGCCGTCGGCTTTACCGGTTCGCGCTTCGGCGGGCTGGCGCTGATGGCCGTGGCAGCGGCGCGGCCGCAACCGATTCCCGTGTATGCGGAAATGAGCAGCATCAATCCGCTGTTCGTGCTGCCCGATGCGCTGGCTGCGCGCGGTCCGGCGATCGCGCGCGACTTCGCTGCATCGCTGACGCTGGGCGTGGGCCAGTTCTGCACCAATCCCGGCCTCGTTCTGGGCATTGCCGGTCCCGCTTTCGAGCAGTTCGCCAAGGATGCCGCAGCCGCACTGGGCGGCGTGCCGGCCGGCTCGATGCTCACGCCGGGCATCGCATCGGCTTACCAGCAGGGCGTGAAGGCGCTGGCCGGCCAGTCCAGCGTGCAGACGCTGGTGACCAACGACCATGGCGAAGGCCTCGGTGGCGCGGCGCTGTTCATGACGTCGGCCGATTCCTTCCTCGCCGAGAAGGCGCTGCATGGCGAGGTGTTCGGGCCCTCGTCGCTGCTGGTGGCTTGCCGCGACGTCGAGCAGATGGCGGCCGTCACGGCGCACATGGAAGGCCAGTTGACGGCCACGCTGCAGCTGGAGGAAAGCGATGTCGATGCGGCGCTGGTGCTGCTGCCGGTGCTGGAAAAGCGCGTCGGCCGCATTCTCGCCAACGGCTTCCCGACCGGCGTGGAAGTGTCCACCGCAATGGTGCATGGCGGGCCGTTCCCGGCCACGTCCGATGGGCGCAGCACGTCCGTCGGCACGGCCGCGATCGGCCGCTTCCTGCGTCCTGTCAGTTACCAGAACCTGCCGCAGCGGCTGCTGCCGGAGGCGCTGCGCGACGGGAATCCGCTTGCCATCTGGCGGCGCCGCGACGGGCAGCTGAGCAAAGACTAAAAAATAAAAAACCGGAGGAGACAAGATGACAGCACCGGCCAAAGAGCTGGCAAACTACGGCAGCCTGCGCGGCAAGCGCGTGTTCGTGACGGGCGGCGGCTCGGGCATCGGCGAAGCGATCGTCGAGACCTACGCGCAGCAGGGCGCCATCGTGGCGTTCGTGGACATCGTCCAGGAACCCTCGCTGGCGCTGGTGGAACGCATCAGGGCGGCCGGGCATCCCGCGCCGCTGTTCCGCTATTGCGACATCACCGACATCCCCGCGCTGCAGAAAACGATGGCGGAGCTGGCCGCGGAAATCGGCGACTTCGACATCCTCGTCAACAACGCGGCGAACGACCAGCGCCACGACCCGGCCGACGTCACGCTGGACTACTGGAACGAGCGCATCGCGATCAACCAGCGGCCGATGTTCTTCACCTGCCAGGCGGTGCTGGCCGGAATGCGGGAGAAGGGCGGCGGCTCGATCATCAACCTCAGTTCGATGTCGTGGCACGCCAAGAACGGCGGCTATCCCGTCTACGCAACGACGAAGGCCGCCGTCATCGGCCTGACGCGCTCGCTGGCCCGCGACTTCGGCCCGTTCGGCATCCGCGTCAACACCGTCACGCCCGGCTGGGTGATGACGCAGCGGCAGATCGACCTGTGGGTCGACGACGCCGCGGAGATCGAGATCAAGAAGGCCCAATGCCTGCCCGGCAAGCTGATGCCGGCCCACGTGGCCTCGATGATCCTGTTCCTCGGCGCCGACGACAGCGCCATGTGCACCGGCCAGGAATTCATCGTCGACGCCGGCTGGGTGTAGGCCTACAGCCGGGTTCGTGTCCAACCGTGGGGGCGTCGCAGGGGGTTCGCGGAGCATGCTCCGTGCCTGCGAGGCGGTGATGACATGCAGGTCATCACTCCTTCCAACCCCGTTTCTGGACACGAGCTCATCTGTCACACGGTCGAGCCCGTGTCCGAAAACGGGGTTGACCCCAAGGTTGGACACGAGCTGAACCGTTGCATCCCATCGAAACAAGATCCATAAAAACCGGAGACATCGATGCTGAAACGTGCCATCCTCGCTCTTTTCTTCGCGACCTGCCAGGCAGCCTTCGCGCAAGTGAGCATCACCATCGATGCGGGCAAGCCGGGCGCCGTCATCAATCCCAATGTGTACGGCCAGTTCGCCGAGCACCTGGGCACCGGCATCTACGAAGGCATGTGGGTCGGGCCGAAGTCGAAGATCCCGAACACGAAGGGCTGGCGCAACGACGTGGTCAAGGCGCTCAAGGAGCTGCACGTGCCGCTGGTGCGCTGGCCGGGCGGCTGCTTCGCCGACGAGTATCACTGGCGCGATGGCATCGGCCCGCGCGACAGGCGGCCCGTCAAGGTCAACACGAACTGGGGCGGCGTGGAAGAGTCCAACGCCGTCGGCACGCACGAGTTCTTCGACCTTGCCGAGATGCTGGGCGCCCAGGTGTACGTCAACGGCAATCTCGGTTCCGGCTCGGTGCAGGAGATGTCGGAGTGGGTGGAATACATGACCTCAAGCAGCAAGTCCACGCTGGCCGAACTGCGCCGCAAGAATGGCCGCGACAAGCCCTGGAAGGTCGATTACTTCGCCGTCGGGAACGAGGCCTGGGGCTGCGGCGGCAATATGACGCCCGAACATTACGCGAACCTGTACAGGAACGTGACCGCCTTCCTGAAGGCACCGAAGGATGCGAAGCCGAAGTTCATCGCCAGCGGCGGCCATGACAACGATACGCGCTGGTCCGCCGTGCTGTCGAAGGAGATCAAGCCCGGTTCGATGGACGGCATCAGCTTCCACTACTACACGATCCCCACCGGGAAGTGGGAAGGCAAGGGCGCGGCGACCGGCTTCCCGGTATCCCAGTGGTTCACCACCATCCAGAACACGCTGAAGATGGATGACCTGATCCGCCAGAACACGGCCGCCCTCGACCAGAACGATCCCGCCAAAAAGATCGGCCTGTTCGTCGACGAATGGGGCACCTGGTACGACGTGGAGCCGGGCACCAACACCGGCTTCCTGTACCAGCAGAACAGCCTGCGCGATGCGGTGGTGGCGGCGCTGAACTTCAACATCTTCCACGCGCATGCCGACCGCGTGCGGATGACGAACATTGCGCAGATGGTCAACGTGCTGCAGGCGATGATCCTGACCGACCGTGACCGCATGCTCCTCACGCCCACCTACCACGCCTTCCGCATGTACGTGCCGTTCCAGGGCGCGGCAACGCTGCCGGTAACCTTGAAGAACAACGGCAGCTACAGCGTGGGCGAGGCGTCCGTGCCGCAGGTCAGCGCTTCGGCCGCGCGCGGCAAGGACGGCAAGGTGTACGTGGCGCTGGTGAACACGGATCCTGCCCGCGAAGCAGATGTGACGCTGGCCGTGACCGGCAGCGCCGCCGCCAAGCTGGCCGGCCAGGTGCTGACGGCAGCCGCGATGGATGCGCACAACACGTTCGCCGCGCCCGAAGCCATCAAGCCGGCGGCATTCGGCGCGCAGGCAGCCGGCGGCAGGCTGACCGTCAAGCTGCCGGCCAAGTCGGTGGTGGTCGGCGCGGTCGAATGAACAGGAGATTCGGTAAAGCGGGCGGGTTCTGCTCAACTTGGTGAGCAAAGCCCGCGCAGGCCGGAGGAACGTCTTACACTGATCGGCAATACCGACAATAACGGAGACAACGCATGACCGTACCGCGCAGGACTTTCATCGCCGCCGCATCATTGACCATGGCCCTGGCCGGCACATCGTTCCACGCACTGGCCGCCAAACCCCTCGTCATCGGCTTCTCGCAGGTGGGTGCGGAAAGCGAATGGCGCACCGCGAACACGGCGTCGATCAAGGCGGCGGCGAAGCAGGCCGGCGTCACGCTGAAATTCGCCGATGCGCAGCAGCGCCAGGAAAACCAGGTGAAGGCGATCCGCTCCTTCATCGCGCAGAAGGTGGACGTGATCGCGTTCTCGCCCGTCGTTGAATCGGGCTGGGACACGGTGCTGCGCGAAGCGAAGGCCGCGAAGATCCCCGTGATCCTGACCGACCGCGACGTCAACGTGGCCGACAAGTCGCTGTACGTGACGCTGATCGGCTCCGACTTCGTCGAGGAAGGCCGCCGCGCCGGCCGCTGGCTGGTGGACTACGCGAAGAAGCAGCCGGGTAAAACCTTCAATATCGTCGAATTGCAGGGGACTGTCGGCTCGGCGCCTGCCATCGACCGCAAGGCGGGCTTCGAGGAGGTCACCAGGGGCAATCCGCAACTGAAGGTGCTGCGCACGCAGACGGCCGAATTCACGCGCGCGAAAGGCAAGGAAGTGATGGAAGCCTTTTTGAAAGCGCACGGCAAGAGCATCGATGTGCTGTTCGCCCACAACGACGATATGGCCATCGGCGCGATCCAGGCCATCGAGGAAGCCGGGCTGAAGCCGGGCAAGGACATCATCATCGCGTCGATCGACGGCGTGCGCGGCGCTTTCGAGGCGATGATCGCCGGGAAGCTGAACGTGTCGGTCGAATGCAGTCCGCTGCTCGGTCCGCAGCTGATGCAGGCCGCGCGGGATGTCGTGGCGGGCAAGCCGGTCGTCAAGCGCATCGTCACCGAGGAGCGCGTGTTCCCCGCCGAGGTGGCGGCGAAGGAATTCCCGAACCGGAAGTACTGATGAACGCGGCCACGGCGCCGGTGCTGGAACTGGCCGGCATCCACAAATCATTCCCCGGCGTGAAGGCGCTGGCCGACGCGGGACTGCGGCTGTATCCGGGCGAGGTGCATACGCTGATGGGCCAGAACGGCGCCGGCAAGTCCACGCTGATC
>DKJA01000062.1:0-316 GCA_002454505.1 Oxalobacteraceae bacterium UBA6704 | reverse complement strand
GCAAGTCCACGCTGATCAAGGTGCTCACCGGTGTGTACGCGCCGGATGCGGGCACCATGCTGCTCGATGGCGCCCCGGTGCAGCCGGCATCGACGCTGGCCGCCCAGCAGCTGGGCATCGCCACCGTCTACCAGGAAGTCAACCTGTGCCCGAACCTGTCGGTGGCGGAGAACATCTTCATCGGCCGCTACCCGCGCAAGTGGTCGGGCATCGACTGGGCGACGATGCGGGTGCAGGCGCGCGCACTGCTGCTGCAGCTGGAGATCGACATCGACGTGACCGCGCCGCTGTCCCGTTATTCGCTGGCCGTACAGCA
>DKJA01000084.1 GCA_002454505.1 Oxalobacteraceae bacterium UBA6704 | reverse complement strand
TGATCCTCGACGAGCCCACGTCCAGCCTGGACGAAGCGGAAGTGCAGCTGCTGTTCCGCGTGCTGCGGCGGCTGCGCGGGCAGGGCATGGCGATCCTGTTCGTTACGCACTTCCTGGAGCAGACGTACGCGATTTCGGACCGCATCACGGTGATGCGCAACGGCGAGCGGGAAGGCGAGTACCTGGCCAGCGAGCTGTCGCGGCTGGTGCTGGTCAACAAGATGGTGGATGCGCCCGCGCCGTCATCGGTACCGCAGCAGGAAAATGCAACTAACCGAGAAGCCTCGGGCAATGGCGGACAAACCCTGCTGGCAGCACACGGCCTGGGCCGCAAGGGCGCCTTGCAGCCAATGGACATCGCTATCCGCGAGGGAGAGGTCCTGGGCCTGGCCGGCCTGCTGGGTTCCGGCCGCACGGAACTGGCGCGGCTGCTGTTCGGCGCGGACCGGGCCGACACGGGCAGCATCGACACGGCCGGCCACACCCGCACCTTCGACACGCCGCGCGATGCGATCGCCGCCGGCATCGGCTTCTGCTCGGAGGACCGCAAGCATGAAGGCGCCATCCTGGCGCTGTCCGTGCGCGAGAACCTGATCCTCGCGCTGCAGGCGCAGGCCGGCGTGCTGAGGGCGATTCCGTTCAAGCGCCAGCAGCAGCTGGCCGAAGACTATGTGCGCCGGCTGGGCATCCGCACCGCCAGCATCGAAACCCCGATTGGTTCGCTCTCCGGCGGCAACCAGCAGAAGGTGCTGCTGGCGCGCTGGCTGGCCACCGCGCCGAAGCTGCTGATCCTCGACGAACCCACGCGCGGCATCGACGTGCGCGCCAAGGAGGAAATCATGGATTACGTGACGGCGCTGTGCCGCAAGGGCATGGCGATCCTGTTCATCTCGTCCGAGCTGCCCGAAGTGCTGCGGGTCAGCGACCGGATCGTGGTGCTGCGCGACCGCGAGAAGTGCGGCGAATATGCGCGCGGCGAGCTGGATGAAGAAACCGTGCTGCAGGTGATCGCCGGAGAACACGCATGACGGCCACGCACGTGAAAACAGCGCAGCAGCCAGCCGGCCAGCGCCGTGACTGGCTCGCACTTCCGCTGGCCAAGCCGCTGCTGGCGCTGGCCGTGCTGCTGGCACTGGACGGGCTGTTCATCCCCGGCTTTTTCGACCTCGTGATCCGGGACGGGCACCTGTACGGTCCCTTGATCGACATCCTGAACCGCGCCGCGCCATTGATGCTGGCCGCATTGGGCATGACGCTGGTGATCGCCACGCGCGGCATCGACATTTCGGTGGGCGCCGTCGTGGCGCTGTCCGGCACCATCGCGGCGATGCTGATCGGCGGGACGATGGTGATGAATGACGGCGTACCCGCCTACGTGGCGAACACGCCGATGCCGCTGGCGCTGGCCGCCGCACTGGGTGCCGCGATGCTGTGCGGCGCGTGGAACGGGCTGCTGGTGGCGGGCCTGAAGCTGCAGCCCATCGTCGCCACGCTGATCCTGATGGTGGCCGGCCGCGGCCTGGCCCAGCTGTTCACGGACGGCCAGATCGTCACCGTCTACTACCAGCCGTTCTTCTTCCTTGGTTCCGGCTACCTGCTCGGCATTCCCTTCTCGCTGTGGGTGGTTGCCGCGGTGCTTGCCGTGGTGGGCCTGCTGCTGAAGAAAACCGCGCTGGGGCTGTTCATCCAGGCCGTGGGCATCAATCCGGTGGCGGCGCGGCTGGCCGGCGTGCGCACCGCCACGCTGATCTTCCTCGTCTATGTGTTCTGTTCGCTGTGCGCCGGCATGGCCGGGCTGATGATCAGTTCGAACATCAAGAGCGCGGATGCGAACAATGCCGGCTTGCTGCTGGAACTGGATGCGATCCTGGCTGTCACGCTGGGCGGCACGTCGCTGGCCGGCGGCCGGTTCAGCCTCGCCGGCAGCATGATCGGCGCGCTGATCATCCAGACGCTCACCTGGTCGATCTATTCGCTGGGCGTGCCGCCGGAGATCAATATGGTGGTCAAGGCGGTGGTGGTGTTTGCCGTGTGCCTGTCCCAATCGGCCGGTTTTCAACGGCTGTGGAAAGGCCGCCAATGAGCGCCGCCATTGCCAACCTGCGGGGCGCCGCAGCCGCACCCTGGTTCACGTCGGCCGTCACCGTCGTGCTGCTGGCCGTGCTGCTGGGGGCGGGCGGTGCGGCCTACGATGGCTTCCTGTCGTGGCAGGTGCTGCTCAATCTGCTGATCGACAATGCCCACCTGCTGGTGATCGCGGTGGGCATGAGTTTCGTCATCCTGGCCGGCGGCATCGACCTGTCGGTGGGATCCGTGCTGGCGCTGACGACGATGGTGGCGGCCTGGCTGCTCGCTGTTGCAGGCTGGCCGCCGGTGGCGGTGATCCCGGCCGTGCTGCTGGGCGGCGCGCTGTTCGGCGCGGCGATGGGAGCAATGATTCACTTCTTCCAGCTGCAGCCGTTCATCGTCACGCTGGCCGGCATGTTCCTGGCGCGGGGCCTGTGCTACCTGGTCAGCATCGAATCGATCGCCATCGACGATCCGCTGTTCGTCGCCACGTCGCAGGCGCAGCTGCCGGTGTTCGGCGGTTTCATTTCGCCGGCGGCGGCCATCGCGCTGCTGGTACTGGCGGCCGCCATGTGGGCATCGCGCCGCACGGCGTTCGGCCGCGCCGTGTACGCGATCGGCGGCAACGAGCAGTCCGCGCTGATGATGGGCCTGTCGGTGGGCCGCACGAAGATCCTGGTGTATGCGTTCTCCGGCTTCTGCGCCGCGCTGGGCGGCGTGCTGTTCGCGTTCTACATGCTGTCCGGCTATGGCCAGCACGCGCAGGGCACGGAGCTCGATGCCATCGCGGCGGTCGTCATCGGCGGCACGCTGCTGACGGGCGGCTACGGCTACGTGGCCGGTGCGCTGTCCGGCGTGCTGGTGCTGGGCACGATCCAGACGCTGATCGCCTTCGACGGCACGCTCAGCTCGTGGTGGACGAAGATCGTCATCGGCGGGCTGCTGTTCGTATTCTGCGTTGTCCAGCGGCTGCTGTCGCCCCGTTCGGAGATTTCATGATCAAACCATGTCTTGTTGCATTGGCTGTGCTGGCAAGCGGCGCACACGCCGGCAACCCCCTGTTCAGGGACATCTACACGGCCGATCCGGCCGCGCTGGTGGACAACGGCCGCGTCTATCTTTATGTCGGCAAGGACGATGCCGCGCCGGACAGCCCCACCTACGTGATGAACGAATGGCGCGTCTACTCGTCCTGCGACATGAAGAACTGGCGGGACGACGGTGCGCCGCTGAATGTGAAGACGTTCGCGTGGGCGAAGAAGGATGCGTGGGCATCCGACATCACCAAGCGGCACGGCAAATACTGGTTCTACGCGACCGTCGCGCACAACACCATTCCCGGCAAGGCGATCGGCGTGGCGGTGTCCGACAGCCCCACGGGCCCGTTCCGCGATGCCCTCGGCAAGGCGCTGATCACCAACGACATGACGAAGGAAACGGATATCGGCTGGGACGATATCGACCCGGCGATCTTCGTGGACGACGACGGCCAGGCCTGGCTGTACTGGGGCAACCGCGTGCTGAAATACGCGAAGCTGAAGGACAACATGACCGAGCTGGATGGCCCGATCCACACGCAGGGCGTGGACAAGTTCGAGGAAGCGGCCTATCTGCACAAGCGCAAGGGCATCTATTACCTGTCGTGGTCGCGCGAATTCCCGGAAGAGACGGCGTATGCGACGGGGCCGGCCGCCACCGGGCCGTGGACCTACCGCGGCGTGATCATGGCGAAGAACGAAAAAGTCAAAACGATCCACCACGCGATCGTCGACTTCAACGGCAAGTCCTATATCTTCTACCATAACGCGAAGCTGCCGGGCGGCGGCGAGTACCGGCGCTCCGCCGCGGTCGAAGAGCTGCACTACCAGGACGACGGGACGATTGCGTTCGTGCCGCAGACGGCCGACGGCCCGGCGGCGAATCCGGCGCCGGGCTGCCGGTAGCCGTGGACTGTCCCGCTTGCCGGGACTGTCCCCCCGGTTGCTTTTGATCCGCTGGCAGGACAACGCTGCGGGCGGTTCCTCAGCCTGGCATGCATCACGGCAATGATATGATGCCGCCGATGGATACTCTCAACCCGAACTGGTTCTTGCGCGCGCGCCTGAAAACGCGCCAGCTGCTGCTGCTGATCGCGCTCGACGAGCAGCGCAATATCCACCGCGCCGCCGAGACGCTGCACATGACGCAGCCGGCCGCGTCGAAGCAGATCAAGGACCTGGAAGAGATGCTGGACGTGAAGCTCTTCGAGCGCCTGCCGCGCGGCATGGAGCCGACGCTGTTCGGGGAAACGATGATACGGCACGCGCGCATGGCGCTTACCAGCCTGTCGCTGGCGCACGACGACGTGCTGGCGCTGAAGGCCGGCCTGGCCGGCCAGGTGGAAGTGGGCGTCATCATGACGCCGGCCATGTCGCTGCTGCCGCAGGCCATCGCCCGCGTCAAGGAGCAGGCGCCGCTGCTGCGCATCGGCGTGCAGATGGAGTCGTCGAACACGCTGCTGGACCGCCTCGAACGGGGCATGCTGGACTTCATGATCGGCCGCATCCTCGAGCGCGACAACAGCTCGCGCCTGATCTACGAGGAACTGACCGAGGAGCCGGCATGCGCCGTCGCGCGCATCGGCCATCCGCTGGCCAGCGCAGAAGGCCTGGCGCTGGACGACATTGCCCCGTATCCGTGGGTGCTGCCGCCGGCCGGCAGCATCCTGCGCCACCGCGTGGACATGATGTTCCGCCGCGCCGGCCTGCCGCCGCCCGCCAACGTCGTCGACACCACCGCGCTGCTGCTGATCACGGCGCTGCTGCAGCAGACCGACACGCTGCACGTGATGCCGGTGGACGTGGCGCGCTACTACCAATCGCTCAATGTGCTGACCATTCTGCCGATCGAACTGCCGTTCACGATGGATGCCTTCGGCATCATCCGGCAGCAGGACCACCTGCTGTCGCCCGGCGCCAATCTTCTGCTGGCCGCCGTGCGGGCAGCAGCCACCGAGGTTTATTGATGTCCCTGATTTTCTCCAGCCTGAATCACCCGCAACGCGTGCCGCTGGCGGCCGAACTGCATTCCCGCCCGTTCCTGAAGCTGCAGGCGCCGGAGCTCGTGTCGCACATCGCCATCTTCGGCGACGCACGCGGCGCCAATGCGCAGGCCCAGCACGAGCTGCTGGCCGCGCTGTGCGGGCATTTCGGCGTGTCGGCACCCAGCCGCGATGCCAGCTATTTCTATCACGACTTCGGCCGCTTCCGGCTCAAGTGGGAGCTGCATTCCGAGTTCGCCACCTACATGTTCGCCGAGCAGGGCGAGGCCTTCGACTTCGCGCGGATGCCGGTGCACCAGGTGCCGCAGGCATGGCTCGCATCGCTGAAGGGCCGCGTGATGGTGGCCGCCCACGTTTTGCTGCGCAAGGGCGAATCGCAGCCGCCCGTGCACGACATGTTCGAAGGCGTGTCCCTGACCGGCAGCAAGGTGATGGAAGGCGGCACGCTGTGGACCGACTTCCTGATCCAGTCCGACGGCTTCTCGCGCTTCATCGTCAACGACATGGACATGCGCGAGCAGCAGGCCGGCCGCCTGGTGCAGCGCGTGCTGGAAATCGAGACGTACCGGATGATGGCTTTATACGGCCTGCCGGCTGCGCAGCGCGCCGTGCCGGAACTGAACGCCATCGAAAAGGAACTGACGTCGGCCACCGAAGCATTGCTGCAGGCGGACGACACGACGGAACAGGCGCTGCTGCAGCAGCTGACGCACCTGGCGGCGCGCAACGAAAAGCTGTCGCTGGAAACCAGCTACCGCTTCGCCGCGTCGAAGGCTTACTTCCGCATCGTCAATGCCCGCATCGAGGAGCTGCGCGAAAGCCGCGTGGAAGGGGTGCCGACGGTGGAAGAGTTCATGGAACGGCGCCTGGCGCCGGCCATGAGCACGTGCGAAGCCGTGGCGGCGCGGCAGGAAGCGCTGGCGCGACGCATCGCCAACAGCAACGACTTGCTGCGCACGCGGGTGGGCATCGTGCAGGAGACGCAGAACCGCCAGATCCTGCAATCGCTGAATGCGCGCGCCGCGCAGCAGCTGCGGCTGCAGCAGTCCGTCGAGGGCCTGTCGGTGGCCGCCATTTCGTACTATGTGATCGGCCTGCTGGGCTACTCGCTGAAGGGGGCCGGCAAGGTGTTCGGCTGGCTGCCCAATCCCGAGGCACTGATCGCCGCCGCCGTGCCGCTGGTGGCGGCCGGCGTGTGGCTGACGCTGCGCAGCATGCACCGGCGCCTGCACCGCGGGCACAAGGCATGACGTTCGCATTGGTTGAACGGCTCGCCTGCCTCGCCGTTGCCGGCCTGCTGACAGCCTGCGCCGCCACCGGCCCGCAAGAGATGGTAAACAACGCCGCGAAAAACGTGGGCAGCCTGCGCTTCATCGGCGAGCAGCGCATCCCGTTGAAGACGCAGTTTGAAGGCACCACGGTGGGCGGCATTTCCGGCATCGACTACGATGCGGCCAGCGGCAGCTGGGTGCTGGCCAGCGACGACCGCTCGGCCCTCGCACCGGCGCGCTTCTACCGGGCCCGCCTGCATTACGGCGCCGCGTCGTTCGATGCCGTCACGTTGACCGGCGTGCAGTCCTTCCGCCAGCGCGATGGTTCCACATATCCGGGCGTGCAGGCGCGCACGCCGGCGAACCCCGAAGTGATCGATGTCGAGGCGGTGCGCACCGATCCCGTCGACGGCAGCATCTGGTACACCAGCGAAGGCGACCGCCGGCTCGGCCTCGATCCCTTCGTGCGCCACGCGGCGCCGGACGGCACCGTATTGGCCACGCTGCCGCTGCCGCCGATGTTCAGGGTCTGGCCGGATGAGGAGCGGGGCACCCGCAACAACGTCACGTTCGAAGGGCTGTCGTTCGCGCCCGACGGCGCCAGCCTGTGGGTGTCGCTGGAGTCGCCGCTGTATGAAGACGGCCCGCTGCCCACGCCGGAGCATGGCGCCGTGTCGCGCATCACGCGGCTGGCCCGCGACGGCACCGTGCTGGCCCAGTATGCCTATCCCGTCGATCCGATTCCCGCCCGGCCGGGGCCCGGCAAGGCATCCGACAACGGCATCTCGGAAATCGCGGTGACCGGCGAGGACACGCTGCTGGTGCTGGAGCGCTCGGCCGTGCAGGGCGCGGACGGCAGGTACCGCAACCACCTGCGGCTGTACGAAATGGACGTGCACGATGCAAGCGACGTGCGCGAACTGCCCGCGCTGGCGGGCGCCAGCTACGTGCCGGCCGCGAAACGTCTCGTGCTCGACTTCGCGAAGCTGGGCCTGCCCACGATCGACAACCTGGAAGCGATGAGCTTCGGCCCGCGGCTGCCGAACGGGCACGACACGCTGGTGGTCATGTCCGACGATAATTTCAACCGTTCGCAGGTAACGCAGCTGCTGCTGTTCGAAGTGCTGCCGCGCTGACTGCCGCGCGCGAGTCGTGCTCGGCGCTTTCGCAAAAGCGGGTACGCTGACGGCGTGCTGGCTCCAGCAGATACCGCAATGGGCGATGGCAATGGACGACGTGGATTTCGGCAGGCTGATACTGGACGAGACGCCCGATGCGGTGATCGTGACGGCGCCCGACGGTACCGTATTGTTCTGGACGCGCGGTGCGCAGGGCGTGTTCGGCTACACGCGGGAGGAGGTTGCAGGCCGCAAGCTGGGCGAGCTGATCGTGCCGCCGGAAATGGCCGATGCGGAAAGCGCCATCCTGTTCGACACGCTGGCCAACGGCTCGTCCAGCTACGAGTCGATGCGCCGCGCCAAGGACGGCACGCTGATCTATATCGACAGTTCCAGCAAGGCCGTGCGCGGGCCGTCCGGCAGCATCGACTACATCCTGTGGACCAAGAAGGACGTCACGCCGCTGAAGGTGATGCGCGACGCGGTGCTGGTCCGCTCGCGCTTCAACACCATCCTGGCATCGCTGCCCGATGCCATCGTGCTGGCCAATGCGGCCGGCCGCATCGTCTACACCAACCGCCAGGCCGACGACATGTTCCACTACGGCCGCGGCATGCTGCGCGGCCTGCTGCTGGAGGTGCTGCTGCCGGAGCGGCTGCGGCAGACCCACGTGCAGGAATGGACGGCGTACGCGCTGGCGCCGGAAGCCCGGCCGATGGGCCTGGGCCGCGAATGGTATGGCCGGCGCCGCGGCGGCGAGGAATTCCCGGTGGAGATCGGCCTGTCACCTCTGGTCACCGAAGACGGCGTGCTGGTGATGAGCGCCATCCGCGACGTCAGCGAACGCAAGCGCATCGAGCGTGCGCTGCAGGAGAAGAACGCCGAACTGGCCGATGCCAGCCTGGCCAAGGACCGCTTCCTGTCCAGCATGTCGCACGAGCTGCGCACGCCGCTCAACGCCATCCTCGGCTTCACCGGCACGCTGCTGATGCAGCTGCCCGGCCCCGTCAACGACGAGCAGGAACGGCAGCTGCGCACGATCCAGACGAGCGCGCGGCACCTGCTGTCGCTGATCAACGATATCCTCGATATCACCAAGATCGCTTCCGGCAAGGTGGAGCTGCGCCGCGAGCTGTTCGACTGCCGCCGGCTGATCGAGGACCTGGCCGCGATGTTCGCGCCGCTGGCCCAGCAGAAGGGCCTCGCGCTGGACGTGCGCCCGCCGGACGACAACGTGACGGTGTGCACGGACCGCCGCGCGGTGCAGCAGATCGTCATCAACCTGATGAACAATGCGATCAAGTTCACCGAGCAGGGCACGGTGCGGGTGGAAGTGCGCATCGACGACGACCGGCTGGGCCGCGCCGTGCTGATCGACGTGGCCGACACGGGCATCGGCATCGAGCCGGACAAGCTGGACCTGCTGTTCATGCCGTTCACGCAGATCGACCAGAGCAACACGCGCCAGTTCGAGGGCACGGGGCTGGGGCTGCACCTGTCCGAACGGCTGGCCGGGTTGATCGGCGCGCGGATCAGCGTGCAGAGCCGGTTCGGCGAAGGCAGCGTGTTTACCTTGCGGCTGCCGTTCGCGCTGGAGGCCTGCAGTTTTTAGTTGCCGCCTATTTGACGACTTCCAGCGCCGCAAACGCTTCCAGCAGCACCTTCGCGCGGAAGGGTTTCAGGATGATCCGCTGCACGCCCAGCCCGCGCAGCGCGGCGATCATTGCCGGGTCGGCGCGGTTGGCCAGCACGGCGATCGGCATCTGCGCATCGCAGGCGCTCTGGCCCTGGCGCACCTGGTCGAGCAGGGAGAAGTCATGCACGGTACCGGTGTCGATGGCGATCACGGCGCCCCGGTAGCGGCGCTGCCGCAGCAGCCGCTGCGCGGCCTGCACGCTGGCCGCCTCGTCGATTTCCGCCATGCCCAGCGAACGGGCCGTCAGCGACACGGTCCGGCGCAGCATGTCCTCCGGTTCCACCAGCAGCATCGGTCGGTCAGCCATGGGCATGCTCCGCGGCCTGGGCGGCCAGTTCCTGCATCACCAGGTGGCGCAGCGTGGAAAGGATGGCCATCTCGATGCCATCCAGTTCGCGCGGCTGCGTATCGATGATGCACAGGCTGCCCAGCGCATAGCCGGAATCGAGCACCAGCGGCGCGCCCGCATAGAAGCGGATGTGCGGCGGGCCGGTGACGAGCGGGTTGTCGGCAAAGCGGGGATCCAGCGCCGCATCGGGTATCACCATGATCTCGCGGCGCAGGATGGTGTGGCCGCAGAACGAGATGTCGCGGCTCGTCTGGCACGTGGTGCCCATGCCGACGGCCGCCTTGAACCACTGGCGGTCGTCGTCCAGCAGCGTGATCAGCGCGATCGGCACATCGAATTCCTGCGCGGCGAAGTCCACGATGCGGTCGAAGCGCTGTTCGGGGGGCGTGTCGAGGATCAGCAGCGCATACAGTGCGGCGATGCGGGCAGCTTCGTTGTCGGGTTTCGGTGGGGCGAGCATGCAGGAATGATATCGGCAAAACGGTGACATGGCGAGTATCGGGTTTTTTGCCCGGCCACGGCGCACGGCCATGGCCGGAGCACAGAGCCTTACATTTTTTTGGTTCCGGTCGCGTTGGATCTCTGGCAAGATGCGCCGCAGAGCAACTATGCGGAGAAAACAATGCAACGAGGACGCCGGACTTCCTTGAACAGCCGGTTCCGCTGGACCCGGCGCATCGCCGTGACCGTGCTGCTCCTGCTGCTGGTGGCAGGGCTGGCGATCTGGTTCTTCCTGCGCGGCAGTCTCGCCCAGCTGGACGGCCTGCGCACGGTGTCCGGCCTGGCGGGACGGGTGACGGTGCAGCGCGATGCGCAGGGCGTGCCGTCGATCGGCGGCGGCAACCGGCTGGACGTGGCCTATGCCACCGGTTTCGTGCACGCCCAGGACCGCTACTTCCAGATGGACCTGCTGCGCCGCATGGCGGCCGGCGAACTGGCCGAGCTGTTCGGCCCGAAGGCGCTGCCGCTGGACCGCGAGCACCGGCTGCACCGCTTCCGCGCCCGCGCCGCCGCCGCGTTCGCGCTGATGCCGGCGGAAGACCGCAGCCTGCTGGAGCGCTACACGGCCGGCGTCAACGAGGGCCTGCAGGCGCTGGGCACGCGGCCGTTCGAATACGGCCTGCTGGCGCTGCCGCCGCGGCCCTGGTCCGCCCACGATTCGCTGCTGGCGATCTATGCGATGTATTTCGATTTGCAGGGCAATGCCACGCGGCGCGAACTGTCGCGCGGCTGGCTGCAGGAAAACACCACGCCGGAACAGCTGGCCTTCCTGCTGCCGCCGACGACGAAATGGGATGCACCGCTCGATGTTCAGGACAACCCGCCCGCGCCGGCACCGTTGCCCGCCGAGGCGCCCGCGTGGTGGGGCCAGCCGGGCCCGCGCGACGCGGCGTTGCTGGCCGCCACCGAATTCGCCGATGCGATCGGCAGCAACAACTGGGCCGTGGCGGGCCGCCGCACGGCCGGCGGCGGCGCCATCGTCGCCGATGACATGCACCTGGGGATCAAGCTGCCCAATACCTGGTACCGCACGCTGCTGCAGGTGCCGGACGGCGCCGGCAGCACGCGGCGCATCGTCGGCGTGACGCTGCCCGGCACGCCGTTCGTCGTCGTCGGCAGCAACGGCCGCGTGGCGTGGGGCTTCACCAACAGCTACGGCGATTACCAGGACCTGGTGCCGGCCGTCGAGGATGCGGCGCGGCCGGGCGAGGTAGGCCTGCTCGGCAAATGGGAAAAGCCGGTGGTGCACCGCGAGACGATCCTCGTCAAGGGCCAGGCTGCCGAGACGATGGCGATCCGCGACACGTCGCAGGGGCCGCTGCTGGACGTGGCCGGCCGCACCTATGCGCTGCACTGGGTGGCGCACGAACCGCGGCTGGTCAACACGAACCTGCGCCGGCTGGAAAGCGCCAACACGGTGGACGAGGCGCTGGCGATCGCCAACACGGCCGGCATTCCGGCGCAGAACTTCGTGGCCGGCGATGCGGCCGGCAATATCGGCTGGACCATCGCCGGCCCGCTTCCGCGCCGCGCCAACCCCGGCCCGGCCGCCATGTTCCCGCTGGCCGATGCGCGCGATGGCTGGCAGGGCTGGCTGGCTGCGGCCGACTATCCCCGCATCGTCAATCCGGCCAGCGGCCAGCTGTACACGGCCAACGGCCGCCAGCTGGTCGGCCCGGATGCGGCGCTGCTGGGCGACGGCGGCTTCGACCTGGGCGCGCGCGGCCGGCAGGTGCGCGATGCGCTGACGGCGCTGGGCCCGCGCACGGACGAGCAGGGCGTCTACCGCGTGATGCTGGACGACCGCGCGCTGTTCCAGGTGCGCTGGCGCGAACGGGCGCTGGCCGTGCTCGATCCCGCCGCATTGCAGGCGGACCCGAAACGGGCCGAGGCGCTGCGGCTGCTGCAGTCCGGCTGGACCGGTCACGCCAGCGTGAACTCGGCCGGCTACCGCATCGCGCGCGGCTTCATGTGGTCGCTGTACGAACTGCTCTACAACGGCGCCAATGCCCAGCTGAAGGTGTACGGCGGCGGGGCCAGCGTGGCGGCCGCCGACCGCCGCTGGCCGGAAGTGATCGCCCGGCTGCTGGACGAGCAGCCGGTCGGCTGGCTGCCGCACCAGTACGCCGACTGGCGCGCGCTGCAGCTGGCGGCGCTGGACATGACGATCGCCGACATGACGGCCGACGGCAAGCCGCTGCACGAGGCCACCTGGGGCGCCTTCAACACGACGGCGATTGCCCATCCGATCGCCGGCGCGGTGCCGGCGCTGCGCCAATGGCTGAGCGCCCCGGCCGATCCGCTGCCGGGCGACAGCCACATGCCGCGCGTGGCGGGCAAGGCGTTCGGCCAGTCCGAGCGCTTCACCGTCTCGCCCGGCAAGGAAGAGCAGGGCATCTTCAACATGCCGGGCGGGCAGAGCGGCCACCCGCTGTCGCCGTACTTCCTGGCCGGCCACGAGGACTGGGTGCGCGGCACGCCCACGCCGCTGTTGCCGGGGACCGTGCGGCACACGCTGTCTTTCGTGCCGTAAGGACGCTGCTTTTCGGTGCATAATGGTGGCGCATCCAATAACGGAGACGCCGGCATGATCAACGATTTCGCTGCAGCGGCGCAGGAGACCATGGCTTTCCTGCGCCGCCGCCTGGGTTTCAAGCTGTGGATGGTCACCCGCACCGAAGGCGACGACTGGATCGTGCTGTATGCCGACGATGCCGGCTACGACATCCGTCCCGGCCAGACGTTCCGCTGGACCGACACGGTCTGTTCCCGCATGGTGCTGGGCCACGGCCCCACCATCGCGCCGGCCATGCACGACGTGCCGGCCTATGCCGATGCGCCGCTGGCGCGCCAGCTGCGCATCGGCGCCTATGTCGGCGTGCCGCTGCACCGCACGGACGGTTCCCTGTTCGGCACCCTGTGCGGCATGGACCCGCAGGCCCAGCCGCTGGAAATCCGCGCCGAGCAGGAGGCGGTCACGCTGCTGGCCGACCTGCTGAGCGCCATCCTCAATACCGAACTCAATGCCGGCGAAGCGTCGCGCCGTGCCGACCGCGCCGAAGTGGATGCCACGCGCGACAGCCTGACGGGCCTGTGCAACCGCCGCGGCTGGGACATGCTGGTGCAGCGCGAGGAAGAACGCTGCAGCCGCTACGGCCACTCGGCGTGCATGGTGTCGATCGACCTCGACGACCTCAAGTTCACCAACGACACGCAGGGCCACGCGTCCGGCGATGCGCTGCTGATGCGCGCCGCGCGGGCGCTGGAGCAGGTCACGCGCGGTTCCGATGTCGTCGCCCGGCTGGGCGGCGACGAGTTCGCGATGCTGATGGTCGAATGCGATTACTTCGACGCGCAGGCGATGCTGCTGCGCGTGCAGGAAGCGCTGGCCGCCGCCGACGTGCGCGCCTCGCTGGGCATGGCGATGCGCAAGCCCGGCTACGATCTCGAGGAGGCGCTGGAGATGGCCGACGCGGAGATGTACCGGGCCAAGCGCAATCGCAAAGTACTCAATTAGGCTGGGGCGGTACGGCGGTCCGGCTGTCCCCGCAGGGGCGGTACGGCGATCCGGCTGTCCCCGGGGTTGTCGTTGAATTTTGCTGGGCAGGCGTAGCGGTAACTCCGCCGCGGTACTGCGACGCGGCTGCGCCCGGGATCGAGGCTGAATTTCGGTGTGCAGATTGAAAAGCAGCCCCGGGGACAGTCCCCAAACTGCCGGGGACAGTCCCCAACGGGCCGGCCACAGCTGGCCCGCCGTACCGCCCCAACCCGAACAACGGCCGCAACACCGGCACCCGCCGCACGACCTCGAAGATCCCGAAGCTCACCGTAAACGTCAGCACCACCAGCACGATGCCCTCGGTGACGGGCGGCAGTTCGGCATGCAGCAGCGGACGGCTGAAGCAGATGATCAGCGTCTGGTGCAGGATATACACCGGGAACACGGCTTCGGTGAGGTAGCGCCGCTTGGCGCTGTCGAAGTTCAGGTGGCGCCGGCCGAAGCCGCACACGGCCACGATCGCGCACCACTGGCAGGTTGCCCACACGGTGCGGGCCGTCGCCAGCCACGTCTGCATCGCCTCCGGCTGCGAGTGGTAGCTCACCAGCACTGCCCAGCAGGCCAGCGCGATGCCCAGCGCGACGAAGCGCAGGCGTTCCAGTTCGCGCCAGAATCCCTCCTGATTGGACAGCAGCACGCCGGCCAGGAAGACCGGCAGGTAGGTGGCGTGGTTGAACCAGTCCCACGTGAGGTTGTGGGTCTCCGGGAAGTGCGACTTGAGCGTGACGCGCACCACGGCGAGAAATGCGATCGGCAGCACGAGCGCGCGCCAGCCCGTCAGCACGCGGCCCAGCCACGCGCCGGCGCGGGCCAGCCGCTCGTGGCCGACGAGCGCGATCAGCAGGGCCAGGTCGAGCGTGTACACCCAGATGTAGGCGACGAACCACAGGTGGTTCCAGGTCGGCAGCGAGAGGCAGTCGTTGCCCTTGCAGAAGCCGTGATAGGCCTGCACGTACAGCTTCATGAAGTCGAAGTAATCGCCGGTGTAGCCGACCGCCTCGACCACCTGGAAATACGACTGCGGCGGCACGACCACCAGCTTCCCGAACAGCAGCGGCACCAGCAGCCGGCCGCTGCGCTCGCGCACGAGGCGCGCCGTCGCCAGCTTGCGCGCCAGGAAACCGGCAGCGACGCCGGAAATCAGGAACAGCAGCGACATGCGCCACGGCGACGACATCATCATGAACGGTTCCAGCGCTGCGCTGGCATGAGGGCTCTTCACGTGGAAGTCCCACGTCACGTAGTACATGCCGGTGTGGTACAGCACCAGCAGGAAAAAGGCGAGGATGCGGAGCCAGTCGAGGAAGTACAGGCGTTGCTGGGGCATGGCGGGGTCCTGGTTGAAGTGGTCAGGACAGCTTAGGATGCGGCGGCGCGCGATGCCAGCGGAATGGGGCGAGCTGGAGCTGGCCGGGGCGAGTCGGCCGGGTGTGTGTCGCTGATTCAGCCCCGGGGACAGTCCCGTGCCGGGACAGTCCCCAGCCGTGCAAGCAGTCCGGCGCGGAACTGGCGGCTCAGCGGCACCGTGCTGCCGTCGTGCAGCACCACGTCGCCATCGCCCTTGTCGTTGGCAACGATGCGCGCCACGTTCGCCAGTTGCACGGCGGCGCGGCGGTGGCAGCGCAGGAAGCCGGGGCCGAGCGCATCGAGCAGCGCGGCCAGCGTCTGCCGCAGCAGCGGCGCGCCGTCGGCCGTGTGCAGCGCCACGTAGTTGTCGGCTGTCTCCAGCCACAGGATGTCGGCGGTGCGGACGATGCGCGTGACGCCCCGTTCCGTGACCAGCAGCTGCTGCACCGGCAGGCCGGTAACGGGCGCCGGTGCGGTCGGCCGGGCGGCGAGCCGTTCGCGCAGCTTGTGCATGGCGCGCTGCAGCCGCGCCGGATCGCAGGGTTTCAGCAGATAGTCGACGGCGTTGGCGTCGAACGCGCGCAGCGCATAGTCGTCGAAGGCCGTCACGAACACGACGAGCGGCGCGGGCGCGGGCAGCGATGCCGCCACGTCCAGGCCGCCGATCTCCGGCATCTGGATGTCGAGGAACAGCACGTCGGGCTGCAAGCGCGCCACCTGCGCCAGCGCTTCCACGCCATCGCGTGCTTCGTCCACCGCCGCGATGCCCGGTTCCTGCGCCAGCAGGCGGCGCAGCCGGTCGCGCGCCGGGCGTTCGTCGTCGACGATGAGGATTTTCATGCCGGTTCCTGCAAGGGGAGGGCCAGCAAGGCGCGCACGCCGGCCGGTTCCAGCTGCGCCAGCGTCAGCGTGGCCGCATCGCCATGCAGCGCCTGCAGGCGCGCGCGCAGATTGGCGAGCGCGATGCCTGCCGTGCCGGCGACCGGGGCGCCACCGAGGCGGCCGGCATCGTCGGCGACGGCCAGCAGCAGCCGCTCGCCATCGCGGCGCACCGCTATGTCGACATGCACCGGCTCGCGGCGGCGCTCCACTGTGTGGCGGAACACGTTCTCCAGCAGCGGCTGCAGGCACATGACCGGCACCACGCAGGCGGACAACGTTTCGTCGACATCCCAGGCGATCGTCAGGCGGTCGGTGAAACGCTCCGCCATCAGGTCCGCGTACGCATGCAGCAGCCGCAGTTCCGCGGCCAGCGGCACCTGCTGCGTTGCCGTGGCGGTCAAGGTGGCGCGCAGCACGTCGGCCAGCCGCACCAGCAGCGCATCGGCGCGGTCGACGTCTTCGTGCATCACGGCGGCGATCGTGTTGAGGGCGTTGAACAGGAAGTGCGGCTGCATCTGCTGCGTCAGCTGCGCCAGCTGGGCGGTGCGCAGCATGGTCGCCGTCTGCTCGGCGCGCAAGCGCTCGGTATGCATGGCCTGCCACGACAGGATGCCGAACGTGATCAGCACGAACACGGCGTAGAACACGGTGATCTTGATGTCTTCGTACAGGAACAGCCGCGGCCATGGCGTGTGCGAGTAGGTTTCGCCGGCCAGCGCATAGCCGGCATGGCGCATGGCGAACGCGATCGGCACGAAGCAGATCCAGTACAGCAGCGCCCACGGCAGCTGCCTGGCGAACCATTTGAGGGGCTGCGCCACGAGGTGGTCGTGGCGGCGCGTGAAGCGGCGCTGCACCATCAGCAGGATGGTGGCGGTGACGGCCGACGAGCCTTCCCAGAGCAGCGGGTGCCACAGGGGGCCTTCGTCGTTGCGGAGGAAGTCCTGCACCGCCGTGACGATCATCAGCGCCCAGAACAGCACCCACGCCACGCCCGTGACGATCCGCAGGCGGCGGCGCATGCCGGGCGCTTCCATGTCAGTACTTGTGGCGCGCTTCGACGAGGTCGATCTCCCGCACCAGCTTGCGCGAGATCTCGTCCGAGATGTGCTCGTGGCGGGCCAGGTTGTAGATCGTCACCCGTTCCGCCTGCAGTGCCGCCAGCCGCAGCACGCGTTCGGCCGCGTCGAGCTTGCGGAAGCGGTTGGCTTCCTCGTCGTCGTGGACGCCGGTGATGTCCAGCCGGTGCTGGTACAGCGCGATGATGCGCGCCGCCGCTTCCGGGTACATGTCGCCGTCGCCCTGCAGGTGTTCCAGCTGCGCGCGCTCGACGGCGGCAATCGCCGAACTGGCCGCCTCGCGGCGCGCCAGGTCTTCTTCCTGCTGCTCGGCCGGCTCTTCCGGGAAGTGCATGCCGCCCAGCAGCCGGGGCAGGCCGATGCTGGCCGCCACCAGCGAGATCAGGATCACGCTGGATGCGAGGAAGATCACCAGGTCGCGGGCCGGGAACGGCGCGCCGCTCGGCAGCGCCAGCGGCACCGTCATCACGCCGGCCAGCGTGATCGCGCCGCGCACGCCGGCCAGCGACGTGGCCAGCAGCAGGCGCCAGTGCGGCTTGCGGGCATCCTCGCCGCGGCGGCTCTTCTTGAACAGCGTGATGTTCAGCGTGGTCCATACCCAGATGAAGCGCAGCGCCATCAGGCCGAAGCTGATCGAGAACGCGTACAGCACCAGCCACCACGGGTTCAGGTGGCCGCTCTGGTCCAGCGACACGCGGGCGCCTTCCATGATCGTCGGCAGCTGCTCGCCCAGCAGCACGAACATCACGCCGTTCAGCGAGAACTGCACGGTGTCCCACACGGCCGAGCGCTGGATGCGCGTGGTGGCCATCACCTGGCCGGACAGCTCCACATAGCTCATCGTGATACCGGCCGCCACGGCGGCCAGGATGCCCGATGCGTGCAGGTGTTCGGCCACCAGGTAGGCGCCGAACGGGATCAGCATGTTGACGAGGATCGGCGAACCGGCCGGCTCGCCGAAATGGCGGAACAGCCACCGCTGCGCCCACGTGACGAGCATCGTCACCGCCACGCCGATGGCCACGCCGGCCAGCGCCAGCCACAGGAACGTCAGCGACGCCTGGGTGACCGAGAACACGCCCGTCATCACGGCGGCGATGGCGAAGCGGAAGCACACCAGGCCGCTGGCATCGTTCAGCAGCGACTCGCCTTCGAGGATGTGCATCAGCCGTTTCGGGATCGGCGCGCGCGACGCGATCGACGACACGGCCACCGGATCGGTCGGCGACACGATGGCGGCCAGCGCGAACGCGACGGGCAGCGGCATGGCCGGGATCATCCAGTGGATCAGGAAGCCGGCACCGACCACGGTGAACACGACGAGGCCCAGCGCCAGTTCCAGGATCACGCCCTTGTCGCGGAACAGCCCGCTCTTCGGAATGCGCCAGCCGTCCAGGAACAGCAGCGGCGGCAGGAACAGCAGGAAGAACAGGTCGGGGTCCATCTGCACGCCGCCGCCCGTATAGGCGGCGATGCCGGCGCCGAGTGCGATCTGCACCAGCGGCAGCGGGATCGCTATCGGGATGATGCGCACGAGATAAGCGCTGGCCACGACGGCCAGCAGCATTGCCAATACAATTTCGATCGAATCCATTCCAGCCCTTGCAAAAAAATCTGGGCTAATTATAGGGCAGCGTGCGCACGAGCTTGCAAAACCGGCCATTTTGCCGGAATGGCCCCGCGCGTTTAAATAATTGCCATGCCGCTCTGGACACCCGCGCCCCCGTTCTGGCATAATCGTGCCTCTTCTGCGGGAGTAGCTCAGTTGGTAGAGCGCAACCTTGCCAAGGTTGAGGTCGAGAGTTCGAGACTCTTCTCCCGCTCCAGGATTCAAATGAAAAAGCCGCCTCCGGGCGGCTTTTTCATCGGCGGTTTTATTAACGGTTTTTTATTGCCAGTGCCTGGTGTTGTTTTCCGTTACGCGACTGCCTTGACTATAAGTTCAGGAACGCTCGCCGCCGCCGTTTTCTCCCCTATACTTCCTCCATTCTTTTCCGCATGGCGCGGAAGTTTCTATACCCGGGGATCGACAAATGAAAAGCGTGCAACAGGAAATCGACGAGCGCACCAATCTGACCAATACGAATAAATTCGAGCTGCTGCTGTTCCGCCTCGGCGGCGACGAGAACGGCGAGCGCTCCGAACTGTATGGCATCAATGTGTTCAAGATCCGCGAAATCGTCGCGATGCCGCCCGTGACGGCGGTGGCCGGCTCGCAGCCGCACATGCTGGGCGTGGTGAACCTGCGCGGCCAGATCATCCCCGTGATGGACCTGCCGTCCATCGTCGGCGTCAAGCCGAAGACGGGCCTGAACATCATGCTGGTCACCGAATTCGCCCGCACCACGCAAGCGTTCGCGGTGGAGTCGGTGGACGAGATCGTGCGCCTGGACTGGAGCCAGGTGCTGACAGCCGAAGGCAGCAACGCCACCGGCATGGTGACGTCGATCGCCCGCCTGGACGGCGACACGCACGGCACGCGCCTGGCCCAGGTGCTGGACGTGGAGACCATCCTGCGCCGCATGGTGCCCGTCGAAGGCAAGGACATCGACCCGCAGGCGATCCCCACGATCGCGCTGAAGCAGGGCAGCTTCATCCTCGCCGCGGACGATTCCGTGGTGGCCCGCAACCTGATCGAACAGGGCCTGCAGGCGATGCATGCGCCGTTCGTGATGACCAAGTCCGGCAAGGAAGCGTGGGACAAGCTCAATGCCGTGGCCGAGGGCTGCAAGGCGGAAGGCATCGACGTGCAGGACCGCATCGCGCTGGTGCTGACCGACCTGGAAATGCCGGAGATGGACGGCTTCACGCTGACCCGCAAGATCAAGCAGGATCCGCGCTTCGCCAAGATCCCCGTGGTGATCCACTCTTCGCTGTCCGGCAAGACCAACGAGGATCACGTGAAGGGTGTCGGCGCCGATGCCTACGTGGCCAAGTTCGTCGCCGAGGACCTGGCGATGACGATCAAGTCGGTGCTGCACAAGGCGGCCGGCTGACCGTTCGCCAAACTGCGCTATGATCGTCCTTCCCCATCACCGCGGAGGACGATCATGGCTGCAAAACACATCCTGTTCCTGGTCGGCGATTTCGCCGAAGACTACGAGACGATGGTGCCGTTCCAGGCACTGCAGATGGTCGGGCACACCGTCCATGCCGTCTGCCCCGGCAAGCAGGCCGGGGACAAGATCAAGACGGCGATCCACGATTTCGAGGGCGACCAGACCTACACCGAAAAGCCGGGCCACCTGTTCGCGCTGAACGCGAGCTTCGCCGACGTCGACGTGGCGCAGTACGATGCGCTGATGATCGCCGGCGGCCGCGCCCCGGAATACCTGCGGCTGGACGGGCGCGTGATCGACATCGTCAAGTCGTTTGCCGCCGGCGGCAAGCCCATCGCCGCCGTATGCCATGGTGCGCAGCTGCTGGCCGCAGCGGACGTGATCCGCGGCCGCCGTATTTCCTGCTATCCCGCCTGTTCGCCCGAAGTGAAGCTGGCCGGCGGCGACTACGCGGCCATCGATATCGATGGCGCCGTCACCGACGGGCAGTTCGTCACCGCGCCGGCGTGGCCGGCGCATCCCGAGTGGCTGCGGCAGTTCCTGGTCGTGCTGGGCACGGAGAGCACGCTGTAAGGGGATTGTCCCTGCAAGGGACTGTCCCCTCTTCTGTTTCTGATTTCAGTCGCGCCAGGTAAAGTCAACAGCAACCGAGGGGACAGTCCCCGCTGGGGACAGTCCCCCTACAGCTGCTTCGCGTGCCAGCGCAGGTGATCCTCGACGAACGTCGAAATGAAATAGTAGCCATGGTCGTAGCCCGCCTGCCGCCGCAGCGTCAGCGGCTGGCCGGCCTGCGCGCAGGCGGCTTCGAACGCTTCCGGATACAGCTGCTCGGCGAGGAATTTGTCGGCCAGGCCCTGGTCGATGAGGATTCCGCCGGGGAAGGGCGCCGACTGCTGGCGTGCCATCAGTGCGCTGGCATCGTGTTCCTGCCACGTGCTTTCGTCCGCACCCAGATAACCGGTGAACGCTTTTTTACCCCACGGGCACTGCACCGGCGCGGCGATCGGCGCGAAGGCCGATACGGACCTGAACGCGGCCGGCCGGCGCAGCGCCAGCGTCAGCGCGCCGTGGCCGCCCATCGAGTGGCCGAAGATGCCGATGCGGTTGCCATCCACCGGCAGTTCGTTCACCACCAGCTCGCGCAACTCGTGGATGTAGCTCTCCATCCGGTAGTGCGTCGCCCACGGCTGCTGCGTCGCGTCGAGATAGAAGCCGGCGCCGGCGCCGAAGTCCCACGCATCCGTTTCGCCCGGCACGTTGGCGCCGCGCGGGCTCGTGTCCGGCGCGATCAGCACGATGCCCAGTTCGGCGGCCACGCGCTGCGCGCCGGCCTTCGTCATGAACGTCTCTTCGGTGCAGGTCAGGCCGGCCAGGTAGAACAGCGCGGGCAGGCTGGCGCCGGCGGCATTGGGCGGGATGAACACCGAGAAGCGCATCGGCAGGCCGATGGCCGTGGAATCGTGCTTGTAGAAACGCTGGACGCCGCCGAAGCAGGCGTGTTCGCTGAGCAGTTCAGGCATATTGTCCTCTTGGGCTGGAGCGGAATGACCGCATTGTACCGGACGGTGCCACGAGTGCGACGCGGCGGCGACTCTTGCTATACAGTCACAATAGCTGAGTTAATGGATAAGTTCGCACTCTTGCGCCGTCGGCTGATATCAACTACATTTGCGCGCATGTAATCGCCCGACCGCGCCACGACGCGGTCCGCCCGCCATTTACGCGTCGCCGATCCTGCCCGGCCCCGAGAAATTTATAATAGGAGGAGTCTCCCCATGCCAGATTTCCTGGTCATTTCGTCCGAACTAGCCTGGCCCCTTGCCGTACTGCTGGCCTGGCTCGCGGGCGAATTCATCCACCGCTGGACGCGCCTGCCGCGCATCAGCGTGTATGGCCTCGTCGGCTTCCTGTGCGCCCAGGCGTTTCCGGAACTGTTTGCCACCGAATCGTCCAGCCCCGTCATCATCCTGGCCAACGTTGCATTCGGCCTGATCCTGTTCGAGCTGGGCTACCGCGTCAACCTGCACTGGATGCGCATCAATCCGTGGGTTGCGCTGAGCGGCCTGGTGGAAACCTTCGCCACGTTCGGTGTCGTCTACCTGATCGCCCATATGTGGGGCTTGCCGTCGATGACGTCGCTGCTGCTGGCATCGCTGGCGATGTCCACGTCGCCGGCCGGCGTGCTGCGCGTGATCAACGAGCAGCGCAGCTCGGGGCAGGTGACCGAACGCGTGCTGCACCTGGTCGCGCTGAACTGCGTGCTGGCCGTGCTGACGTTCAAGGTCATCGTCGGCTTCTGGGTATTCGAAACGTCGGGCAGCCTGACGCAGGCGATCTCGCACAGTGTCATCGAACTGGTCGCCTCGGCGCTGCTGGGTGCCATTTCCGGCATGCTGGTGCCGGCGATCCTGCGCCACCTCGGCACGCTGTCGCGCGACGGCACCGTGGCGTTCGCGCTGATCGTCGTCATCCTCGTGGCGATCACGCACGCGGCCGACCTGTCGCCGGTGCTGGCCACGCTGGCCTTCGGCCTGACGGCGCGCCACCGCCGCGTGACGTTCGCACGCACGCAGCGCAACTTCGGCGCGATCGGCGAACTGCTGACGATCCTGCTGTTCGTGTTTGCCGTCTCGACGCTGGACTGGGTCAACGTCGTCAACGGCGGCTGGCTGGCGCTGGTGCTGCTGCTGGCGCGCTTCCTGGTGAAAATGGTCGGCGTGGCGGCGTTCTCGCACCTGTCCGGCATCTCGTGGAAGAAGGGCATGGCGACCGGCGTGGCGATGGCGCCGATGTCGGTGTTTGTCGTGCTGCTGCTGGAACAGACGAAATATGCGGGCATCGTGCTCGTCGACGAACTGGCGGCCGTCGCCGCCATGACGCTGTTCATGGAAGTGATCGGCCCCGTCATCACGCAACGCGCCCTGATCTGGGCCCGTGAAACGGTCAAGGAGTAACTATGGCACTGGGAGAATTCACCGCATCGACGCCGCTGACGATGGGCGTCGAACTGGAACTGCAACTGGTCAGCTTTTCCGACTTCGACCTGACGGCGTCGAGCCCGGACCTGCTGCACCTGCTGGCCCGCAAGCCGTTCCCCGGCCACGTGACGCCGGAGATCACCGAGAGCATGATCGAGATTAACAGCGACGTGCACACCAAGCATGGCGAGCTGCTCGACCAGCTGATCGACGTGCGCGACACGCTGGTGAAGGCCGGCGAACAGCTGAACATCGGCATCTGCGGCGGCGGCACGCACCCGTTCCAGAAATGGGTCGACCGGCGCATCTTCGAAAAGCCCCGCTTCAAGGAAGTGTCGGCGCTGTACGGCTACCTGGCCAAGCAGTTCACCGTGTTCGGCCAGCACGTGCACATCGGCACCGGCAACGGCGACGATGCGCTGTTCCTGCTGCATTCGCTGTCGCGCTACCTGCCGCACTTCATCGCGCTGTCGGCGTCGTCGCCGTTCGTGCAGGGCGGCGACACGCTGTTCAACTCGGCGCGGCTGAACTCCGTGTTTGCCTTCCCGATGAGCGGCCGCGCGCCGTTCCTGCTGTCGTGGGACGAGTTCGAGCACAGCTTCTTCTCGAAGATGGAGCACACGGGCGTCATCAAGAGCATGAAGGACTTCTACTGGGACATCCGACCGAAGCCGGAATACGGCACGATCGAACTGCGCGTGTGCGACACGCCGCTGACGGTCGAACGGGCCGCGGCGCTGGGCGCCTACCTGCAGGCGCTGTGCGCCTATCTGCTGGAGCGCCGCGACGAACCGCCGGCGGAAGACGACTACCTGGTCTACAACTACAACCGCTTCCAGGCCTGCCGCTTCGGCCTGGACGGCACCATCGTGCACCCGAAAACGTACGAGAGCCTGTCGCTGCGCGAGGACATCCTCACCACGCTGCGCAAGATGGACCCGTATGCGGAACGCCTCGGCGGCACCGCCGCGCTGAACCACCTGATGCAGGTGACGCACGTGGGCAGCGATGCGCAGTACCTGCGCGACCAGTTCGCATCGAGCGGTAGCGTGGAGGGGATCGTGGACGCAGCAGTGCAGCGCTTCCGCGGCCGCGGATAAGTTGCCGAGAAAATGGGGACGGACCCCATTTTCTCGGAAATATTTCCAGAAAAATGGGGTCCGTCCCCATTTTTCGAGCAATGTTTTTAGGCGGGAATCTCAGAACCGCGTTTCGCGCGCGACCCTTAGAAAATTATCCAGGATCCCCGTGCAATCGAGCAGCTCCTGCCCGCCGGCGCGGTGGAACTCGGGGTGCCACTGCAGGCCCATGACGAACGGCGCCTTGCGGTAGCGGATCGCTTCCACCATCTGGTCCGGTACCGACAGCGCCTCGATCTCCATGTCGCGGCCCAGCGTGCGCACGGCCTGGTGGTGGATCGAGTTGACGACGCCGCCGGCCCGCTCCTTGAACAGCTTCGCCAGCGAGGAGCCGGGCGGGAACGTGATTTCGTGGCGGTGGCGGTCGTAGTCGTCGTGCACGTGGGCCAGTGCCGACGGCACGTCGGTGGCGATGTCCTGGTACAGCGTGCCGCCGAACGCCACGTTGATCAGCTGGCAGCCGCGGCAGATGCCCAGCACGGGTTTGCCCGCCTCGACGAATTCATGCAGCAGTTCCAGCTCGTACATGTCGCGCGCGCGGTCGCCGCTCCATTCCGGGCGGGTCGGCATTTCCGAATAGCTTTGCGGCGACACGTCGGCGCCGCCCTGCAGCACCAGGCCGTCCAGGTGGCGGGCGTAATCGCGCAGGCGGATGTTCGACGGGTGCAGCAGGCCTTCCGTGTTCACGGTGGGGATCATGAATACCAGCACGTCGCGCGACATCACCCACTGCGCGATCGACTCTTCGAGGTACTGCAGGTTCTTGCTGCGCAGGCCCGTGGCGCCCGGTTCCGGGTGGAAGATGCGGGCGGAGATGCCGATCCGCAGCGGGCGCTGCATCACGTGGCGGGAAAGCGAGGCGGCGATGCGCTGGTAACGTGCGCGGATCACGCGGCCCCACAGCTGGAATACGGAATCGCCCGGATCGAGGTAGCGGGGCGTGCCGTCCTTGCGGTCGGTCTCACGCCTGTCCTGCCGGCGCTCTTCTGTCATAACGGCCTTTCTCCTGTTTTACCTGATTGTTCTACATTGTGAACGGCAGCGGCTGCAGGCCGAACCCTTCGTCGAGTATCTCGATACTTTCCAGCAGGTCCTGCAGACCCGCGTTCAGCGCGGCCAGGCTGGCCGCGTCCAGCTTGGCCAGCGCCTCCGGCAGCAGGCCGCGGGCCGGTTTCGGCGCCGCCTGCAGCAGCGCCAGGCCCGCTTCGGACAGGCTCAGTTTTACCACACGCGCATCATCCCGGTCGCGCGCCTTGATGACCAGGCCGCGGCGCACCAGCGTGTCGAGCAGGTTGCTGGTGGTGGCCTGCTGGATGGCCAGGCGCGCGGTGATCTGGCCGACGCGCAGGCCCGGCGCGTCGGCCAGCTCCTGCATGATCCACAGCTGCGCGCCGTTGACGCCGCACTGCTTCTCGATCCACAGCGAGTGGCGCTGCGCGGCGCGGATCACGATGCGCATCTTCTGCAGTACCTGCAGGTCCGCCGGACCCTGCGGCGGCTCCGCGTCGCCTGCCGTGCTGCTTTCCTTGCCGCCTTCCTTGCCGCCGAGCTTGTTGCTTGCGCTCATGGTCTTGTCAATTCCTTGTTGTGTGGCACGTATATATTTTTAGGAATATAATCCGTCCCGATGTATGCTTTTTCCGTACCCCCATGGCCCTGCGCCCGCCACCGGTCCGCCGTACCTTCGATACGGGCCATGGCGGCCGGTGCTGCAGCCGTTTGTCCTGAACGCACGGCGGGCCGGAATGGTTTACTCAGCCATGTATTATCTGCGCTGCTGCGCATCCCCGCCGGGGCGGTCCCGGCGCAAACCGCGAGGCTGGTTCGTGTCAAGCCTCAGTCCCCCGCGCCTCCGGCGCCCGTTGCGAAGAGACCATGAAGGAGTTAAGCCCCGCCTTGCGCAGCTTCATTTTGACGCTGCCATCCGTACCATTTCTCGAAGCGCTGCTGTTGCTGCACGGCGCACCTGACCAGATCTGGACCGCCGAAGCGATCGCGCGGCGCCTGTATCTGCAGACGATTGTCCAGGCCAACGAGATCGTTCACCAACTGACCGAACGGGGATTCTGCGCCGGCACCAGCGATGGCCAGCTGGTGTACAGCCCCCGCACGCCCGCCCTCGATCGATCCGTCGCCGAGCTGGCCGAGGTGTACCAGCACCAGCTGATCGAGATCACCCACCTGGTGCACGGCTAGCCGCACGCGGTCGGCTCATCGCGCAGTCAGCATCGCCTTAACGGGCCGGCAGCGTGTAGCGCAGCGTGTAGTGGTGCTGCTTTTCCACGATGTCGATTGCCGCCGTGCCCGCGATGCCGGCCAGTTCCCCCGTGCCCGAACCGGGCGCGATGACGATCGCCAGCACCTGCCTGCCGCCATCCATCGTGCCCGAATGCTGCATCACGAAGCTGCCGCGGCGGCCGTCCAGCGTGCCGTCGAAGCGTTCCAGCGCCACGTAGCCCGCGCTGCCGGCGGCCGGTGCGCCGGCCGTCAGCATCTCGCCGTCGCTGGTGCCGGCCAGCGGACCGTGGAAGGTTTTCGTGAATGTCATGCGGCCGCGCGTGTCGCTCGGCGCTGCCGCGGCGGCGGCCAGCGGGCGCGGCCAGCACCTGCCCAGCACCGGGATCGCTCGCCACGCCAGCGTGGCCAATGCCGCCGCGAAGCCCGCAACCAGCCCGACATGGAAGCCGGAGATCGCGATCAGGTGGGTCAAGCCCAGGGTGCGCAGGTCGTCCCAGTCGCGCTGCGCGACGCCACGGGTGTCGCCCAGCGCCAGCGCCTGCACGAAACGCGCACCCGGCCCGGGCACCTCGGTGGCGATCGCCGCCGCCATGCGTTCGCGCCAGGCCGGCAGCCCGCCGGGCGGGCCCAGCGCCCTGGCCGGTGCGCGCACCTGCCCGGTACCCGCCAGCCGCTGCCACAGCGCATGCCGCTCCGCGTCGAAGCCGCCCGGGTTGCGCAGGCCACGCGGTGGTCGCAGCCGGGCCTGCAGTTGCCAGCGCGCCCCGGCCTGCACGGCATGCCGGGACGTGGGCGTGCGCGCCGCGCTGCCGTCATGCCATGAAAGCACCAGCTCGCGACCACGCAGCCGAGGCGGCATGGCCGGCTCATCGTCCACCCGGAAGCGGAACCGGGTACTGCGCGGACCGTGCTGCGGCAGGTCCACCACCCTGCCCCGCAACATGTGCAGCGTCGCCGGCGCACCGGCAGGCAGCTGCACGTCGAGCGCGGCATGCGCCTGCAGTGCGGCCCAGCCGATGCCCACCAGCACCGCGCCACACCAGCGCCCCCGCGCCCAGCCACACCAGAGCGGCACGCCCAGCAGAAGCGCGCACCCGGCCAGCGCGGCTGGAAGCAGCCGCGGCGCGAACACCACCATGCAGATGCCGCCCAACAGCGCTGCCGCCGTGGCCTTGCCGAACAGGGGAAGTGTCACGCGCGCCACCACGCCGGGAAAACAGCATGCTCGATGCTGTTCCCTGCCGGGAACATCAGGCAGCTGGCGTGCGTGTTGTGGGAATGCGCCGCGATCGCGACCGATGGAAAGCAAAAAAGCCGACCTGATGGCCGGCTTTCCTGTTGTGCCACTGCAGTCGCTGGGACTGGAGTGGTGGGCGGTACAGGGTTCGAACCTGTGACCCCTACCATGTCAAGGTAGTGCTCTACCGCTGAGCTAACCGCCCGTTTTTCACTACTGCGCCGTTGCGTTTGCGTCGGTGCAGGCCGCGTATATTACGGACGTCCTGCGTGAAGAGCAACACTTTTGTGAAGGTATTTCGCAGCGTGCCGTTCAGCCGAGGCTGAGCTCCTTCAACTGGCGGATCTGGTCGCGCACACGCGCCGCATCCTCGAACGCCAGGTCGCGTGCGTGCTGGTACATCTGCTG
>DKJA01000081.1:2029-43000 GCA_002454505.1 Oxalobacteraceae bacterium UBA6704 | reverse complement strand
GCAAAGTCAAGAGCAACCCCGGGGACAGTCCCCCTGCGGGGACGGTCCCCAGCCTACTCGGTTTCCTGCCCCAGCAACATCTGCGCCGCCTCGGCCGGCAAGGCTTCCACGGACTTGAGCTTGCGGGCCATCTGCCGGCTGCGCACCTCGGCCGATTCGATGTTCTTCGCGGCCCGCTCCAGCGTGGTTTTCGTCGCGGCCAGCACGTCGCCGAACTTGCCGAATTCCGTTTTCACCGCACCCAGCACCTGCCACACTTCCGACGAGCGCTTCTCCAGTGCCAGCGTGCGGAAGCCCATCTGCAGGCTGTTCAGCAATGCCGACAGCGTCGACGGTCCGGCGATGCTGATGCGGTTGACGCGCTGCAGCTCGTCGGCCAGGCCCGGGCGGCGCATCACTTCCGCGTATAAACCTTCGGTGGGCAGGAACAGGATGGCGAAGTCCGTCGTCTGCGGCGGGCACAGGTATTTGTCGGCGATGGTTTTCGCTTCGCCCCGCACGGCCCGTTCCAGCTCGCGGCCGGCCAGCGCGACGCCGTCCGCATCGGCCCGTTCGGCCGCTTCCAGCAGGCGTTCGTACTGTTCTTTCGGGAACTTGGCGTCGATCGGCATCCACACGGGCGGACCGCCCTCCTTCTGGCCCGGCAGCTTCAAGGCGAATTCCACACGGGCGTTGGTGCCGGCCACCGTCTCCACGTTTTTCGCGTATTGCTCCGGTGTGAGCACCTGCTCCAGCAGCATTTCCAGCTGCACCTCGCCCCACGTGCCGCGCGTCTTCACATTGGTGAGTACCCGCTTCAGGTCGCCGACGCCCAGCGCCAGCTGCTGCATTTCGCCGAGGCCCTGGTGGACGCGCTCGAGCCGTTCGGACACCTGCTTGAACGATTCCGTCAGCCGCGATTCCAGCGTGGCGTGCAGCTTCTCGTCCACCGTCTGGCGCATTTCCTCGAGGCGGGTGGCGTTGTCCGTCTGCAGGTCGCGGATGCGGGTTTCCAGCGTCGTGCGCACCTCGGCCATGCGGCGGGCGTTCGATTCCGTCAGCCCCTCGATCTGGCGGCGCATCGCGTCGAGCTGCTGCACCGTGGCGGCATGCGACTGCGTCAGCGTGTGGCTCATTTCCTGGCGCTGCGCCTGGGCGGTGGCCTGCAGCTGCATGCGCACCTCGCGCTCGACGCGTTCCAGCCGTTCGCCGATGTCGTTGCCGCCCCGGCCGCGCAAAAGCGTCAGGATCTGCACGGCCAGGATGACGACCGCCAATACCACCAGAGCGTGGAGTTCCATGGATTCAGTCAGCTTGTTTAATCGGCTTTATTGCGCATCCAGTCGCCCGTCTGGAAGAATGACTGCATCAGCCGCAGCCGCAGTTCCTCGTCGATGCCCACGTCTTCCATTGCCCACGCCATCGCGCGCAGCCACTGGTCGCGTTCGCCGGTGCCGATCGCGAACGGCAGGTGGCGGGCGCGCAGCCGCGGGTGGCCGAACTGCTCCTGGTACAGGTCGGGACCGCCCATCCAGCCGGTGAGGAACCAGTAGAGCTTGTCGCGGGAGCCGTCCGTGGACGGCGGGTGCATGGCGCGCAGGCCGGCGAATTCCGGCTCCAGTTCCATCAGATCATAGAAGCGGTCCACCATTTCGCGGAGCTTGTCGGCGCCGCCGATCGTGTCGTACAGGGTGCGTGTTTCAGTCATGGCGTCATGATAATGCAGTTGGGTTGATGTATGTCAAAGGCGAAGCCAATACCGGTCAAGACAGTCGAGTTTGGTAGCAACATGGTCGCTTGTCATCAGACAACTTCACCGCCATGCCAGACCGTCCGGACCGTTCCGCCGCGAGCCTCGTCGGCACCCTGCTGCGGCGCCACCGCAACGGCGAGCGCGCGACCATGCAGGCGCTGCTGCTGGGCTGGATGGGCGTGCTGTGCCACCCGGCGTACTTCGCCATCTTTACCTGGGTATTCCCGCAGCCGTACGAATCGCCGCTGCTGCGGGCGATCGGCGTGGCGGTCGGCGGCGCCGGCCTCGTTGCGGCAAGGCTGGGCGAGCGCTGGAGCGCGCGCTACGTGCCGCTGGCGCTGACCTGCCTGCTGCCGTTCTTCAGCACCTTCATGTTCGCGATGAACGGCGCGGCCTGCCCGTGGGCGCAATACCTGACACTGGCAACGGTGATCCTGTTCCACTTCCCCACCGCGCTGGCGCTGCGCGCCTACCTGGCCGGCACGCTGCTGGCATGTGCGTGCGTGACGCTGCAGGGCCGCGGCGGCATCCTCGTCACGCAGGACGTTCTCCAACAGTTGCCGGTGCACTTCCTGATCATCGCGCTGCTGTGGGCACTGCGTTCGGGCCGCACCGCACTGGAACAGGAAAAGCTGACCGGGCTGGGCGAAGGGCTGGGCGCCGTCGCGCACGAGATGCGCACGCCGCTGGCCAGCGTCGATGCCAACCTGCGCGGCATGGCCCGGCTGATGCAGGCGCAGCCGGCCCACGGGTCGGACGAGCTGCGGCTGGCAATGACGCGCATCCAGTATGAAGTGCGGCACATGAACCACCTGATCGACCTGTTCCTGCTGTCGGCCAGCGCGGTGCGGCGCAAGCTCGACCCGTTCGAATCCGTGTCGATGGCGGACGCCGTGGACGCGGTGCTGCGCCGCTACCCGTTCACCTGCGCGACGCAGAGCAGCGCGGTGGCGGTGGAAGTGCGCCGCAACTTCCGCTTTGCCGGCCAGCACGAGCTGACTGTCGTCATCCTGCTGAACCTGCTGCGCAATGCGCTGAAGGCCATCCACCGCGCCGGCAAGGGCCGCGTGCGGATCGTGGTGGACGGCAACCGCACTGCACCGCGGCTGCTGTTCATCGACACGGCGTGCGGCATCGCGGCACGCCGGCTGCCGCTGATCTTCCAGCGGTTCTACGCCTATCCCGCCCACAATGGCACCGGCGTCGGCCTGGCGCTGTGCCGCCAGATCATGCGCGCGTGGAATGCGGAAATCCGCTGCGTGTCGCGCGAGCACGCCTATGCGATCTTCGTGCTGGAATTTCCCGTCCAGCGCGCCCATACGTTTCCAGGTACATCATGAGACTGCCGATCTTTGCCCACCCCACCACCACCGTTCTGATCGACGACAGCGATTCCTTCCTGAAAAGCCTGTCGTTCCAGCTCGACCCGCAACTGCCCAGCAAGACGTTCCACGACACCACCGCCGCGCTGGACTGGTTCGCCCGCAGCACGCCCGGCGGCGAGCTGCCGCTGCACGTCAATTTCGACAGCCTGGGCCAGGCGTCCGACCAGCCCAACGTGGCGGTCGACGTACGTCGCATCCACCGGCTGTGCGAGCAGCGGCAGCGGTTCACGGTGCCGTCCGTGCTGGTCGTCGATTATTCGATGCCGCAGATGAACGGCGTGGAATTCTGCGAACGGCTGCAGAACCTGCCTTGCAAGAAGATTCTTTTCACCGGCGCGGCGGACGAGAAGATCGCCGTCGATGCCTTCAACCGGGGCCTGATCGACCGCTACATCAAGAAGAGCGACGACGATGCGCTGGACCGGCTGGAAATGGAAATCGTGGCGATGCAGCGCGCCTTCTTCCTCGACCACGCCGACACGCTGGCGGACATGCTGGCGCTGCACGACTACAGCTTTCTGCGTTGCCGCGCGATGGGCCGGCTGGTGCAGGAGCTGTACCACCGGCACGGCTTCGTCGAGCACTACCTGTATCCGGGACCGGCCGGCATCCTGTTCTTCGACCGCCAGGGCCGCGGCACGCTGATGGTGGTGGAGACGGAGCAAGGCATGTGCGCCCAGTACGAAGTGGCGCGCGACAACGATGCGCCCGGTTCGCTGCTGACGGCGCTGGACGAACGCCGCGTGCTGCCCTTCTTCCCGCTCACCGCCGGCGATGGCATGTACTCGACGGCAGCGGGCGAGCACTGGCACCGCTACTGCGCCCCGCCGCAGATCTGCGAAGGCCGCGAGAAATACTACTGGGCGCTGTTCGACTTCCCGGCCGACTACCTGGCCGCGCCGCATGCGCCGTTCGAGGACTTCCTGCTGGCGCGGCGGTCCGTGTGCGGGTTGGCGGCCTGACCTGGTTGGGGACTGTCCCCGCATGGGCGGTCCGACGGTTCGGCTGTCCCTATTTTCCAGCAGAAGAGGTCAAGAACAACCCCGGGGACAGGCCCTTGCAGGGACAGTCCCCTTACGCCTCGCGCAGCGTTTGCAGCGGCGGCTGCCGCAGCACGTTGCGCAGGCCCAGCCAGCCGCCGATCATCGCGCAGGCGGCGCCGACGGCGATGCCGGCGAACCAGGCGGTGGGGCTGAACACCCAGTCGAACTTGAACTGGAATTTCGCCAGGCCCCAGCCCATCGCGGCGGCGCCGGTGGCGGCCAGCAGGCCGGCCAGCGCGCCGACCAGCAGGAACTCGATCAGCTGGGCACGGGACAATTGCTTGCGCGTGGCACCGAGAGCGCGCAGCAGGCCCGCTTCGCGGGTGCGTTCGTCCTGCGAGCCCATCAGTGCCGCGTACAGCACCAGCACGCCGGAGATCAGCGTGAAGCCGAACAGGAACTCGACGGCCTGGATCACCTGGTCCAGCACCGACTGGATCTGCCGCAGCACGCCGCCCACGTCCACCACCGTCAGGTTCGGGTAGTCGCGCGACAGCGTCGTCGCCAGCGCGGTCGCCTGCTTCGGCAGGTGGAAGGCGGTGATCCACGTCTGCGGCGTCTCGGCCATGGCGGCCGGATTGATGATGACGAAGAAGTTCACGCGCATCGAGCCCCACTCCAGCTTGCGCAGGCTGGTGATCTTCGCTTCCACCGGCGAGCCGGCGATGTCGAAGGCCATCGTGTCGCCCAGTTTCAGGTTCAGCGTCTTGGCCAGCCCTTCCTCGACCGAAGCTTCCGCCACGCCGGGCTTGTCGACATACCACTCGCCCGCGGTGATCTTGTTCTGCGCCGGCGGCGCAGCCATCGTCGACAGGTTGAACTCGCGCTCCGCCAGCCCGCGCGCGCGGTCTTCCGTGTACGTGTCGCGGGTGACCGGCGTGCCGTTCACCGCCGTCAGCCGGCCGCGGATCATCGGGTACACCGGCACTTCGGCCACGCCGGCGGCGCGCAGGCGGCGGGCGATGTCGTCCTTCTGGTCCGGCTGGATGTTGATGATGAAGTGGTTCGGCGCATCGGGCGGCGTGGCACTGCGCCACGACGTCATCAGGTCGTCGCGGACGATCGTCAGCACCAGCAGCGACATCAGCCCCAGCGCCAGCGACACCACCTGCACGATCGTCGCGCCGGGCCGCCGCTGCAGCGACGTGACGGCAAAGCGCCACGCCGGATTGTTCACCGACCCGCGCATGCGGCGCAGCGCGAACAGGCCCAGCCAGCCGGCCGCGGCAAAGACGCCGAAGGCGCCGACAAAGCCCAACGCCGTGTACAGCGCCAGCTGCAGGTCGCCCGCCTGCCACAGCAGCAGCACGACAAAGGCGGCCAGGCCCAGGCCATAGGTGGCCAGCGCCATCGGCTGCGGCGCCGCCTGTTCGCGGCGGATCACGCGGTTGTGCGGCACGTTCCGCAACTGCAGCACGGGCGGCAGCGCGAAGCCGGCCAGCAGCAGCATGCCGGTGGCCAGGCCCTGCAGCGCCGGCAGGAAGGTGGCCGGCGGCAGCGCCGTCGGCACCAGCGTGCCGAGCAGTTCAAGCAATGCGTAATGGCTGGCGAAACCGACGGCCACGCCGATCAGGCTGCCGGCCAGGCCGACCAGCAAAAATTCGATCAGGTAGATGGCTGTCACCTGGTTCTGCGTCAGGCCCAGGCAGCGCAGCATCGCGCAGGCATCCAGGTGGCGCAGCATGAAGCGGCGCGCGGCCATCGCCACGGCCACCGCCGCCAGCATCGCCGACAGCAGGCCCACCAGCGACAGGAACCGGTCGGCCCGGTCTAGCGTGGCGCGCATTTCGGGACGGCCGTCTTCCAGCGTATCGATGCGGATGCCGCGCGCGCCGTCGGCCTTGATGCGCTCGCGCAGCCAGGCCGTGTAGTCGCTCGCGGCATCGGCCCTGGCACCGGGTTTGCTGGCCGCCAGCATCCGGTAGGTGACGCGCGAGCCCACCTGCACCAGATTGGTGGACGCCAGTTCGTCCATGCGCAGCATCACGCGCGGCGCGAAGCTCATGAAGCCGGTTCCCCGGTCCGGCTCGGACGCGATCAGCTGCGCGACGCGGAACGTGGCATCGCCCAGCCGCACCGTGCCGCCCACCTGCGCATCGAGGCCGCGCGCCAGCGCCGCATCGAGCCACACGGTGCCCGGTGCCGGGATATCGGGTGCGGCGATGCCGACGCTGTCGTTGGCTTCATCGGCACTGGTCGTGACCTTGACTCGGCCGCGCAGCGGATAGCCCTTGCCGACCGCCTTCAGCGATGCCAGCACGGAGCGCCCCGCCTCACCCTCGCCGGCCTGCGCCATGCTGGGGAAGACAGCGGTGTCGCTGAGCTCGAGCCCGCGCAGGATCGCCTCCTCGCGCCACGCGGCCGGCAGCTGGCTGTCGGCCGCGACGACGAGATCGGCACCGAGCAGCTGGTGCGCATCCCGGTTCAGCCCCGCGCGCAGGCGGTCGATGAAAAAGCCGGCGGACGACAGCGCGGCCACGGCAACGATCAGCGCAACGAGCAGGAAGCGCAGCTGGCCGGCGCGCCAGTCGCGCGCGGTCATGCGGAGGGCTTGAAGGAACATGGAGGTCTTTTACGCGTGGTGACTGGTCAGCTTACACGACATTGAATGCGGCAAAATAGGCATCCACCTCGTCGAGGAATTTCTGCTTTTCTGCGGCCGGCAGGAACGATGCGCTGAAGCTGTTCTTGGCCAGCTCGTGCGCATGCTGCAGGCCCAGCGGCAGCGACTCGAACACGGACACGTAATTGTCGTTCACGTAGCCACCAAAGTATGCCGGGTCGTCCGAGTTGATCGTCACCACGAGCCCCGCATCCAGCAGCGTCAGCAGGTTGTGCTCGTGCATGGTGTCGAACACGCGCAGCTTGACGTTTGACAGCGGGCACACCGTCAGCGCCATCTTCTCCGCGGCGAGCCGGCGCGTCAGGTCGGCATCCTCCAGGCAGCGCACGCCATGGTCGATACGCTCCACGTGCAGTACATCGAGCGCCGAATAGATATAGGCCGGCGGCCCCTCTTCGCCGGCATGCGCCACCAGGTGCAGGCCCAGTTCGCGGGCACGGGCAAACACGCGCTCGAACTTCTCCGGCGGGTGCCCCACTTCGGACGAATCGAGGCCCACGCCGATGAACAGTTCGCGGTACGGCAACGCCGCTTCCAGGGTGGCCAGTGCATCTTCTTCCGACAGGTGGCGCAGGAAGCACAGGATCAGCGAGGCGCTCACTTCGCTGTCGGCGCAGGCGCGGTGGATGCCGTGGATCACGTCGCCGATCGGCACGCCGCGCACGGTGTGCGTCTGCGGGTCGAAGAAGATCTCCGTGTGCCGCACGTGGTCGGCCTTGGCGCGCGCCAGGTAGGCGGCCGTCATGTCGTAGAAATCCTGTTCCTTCAGCAGCACGCTGGCGCCGGCATAGTAGATGTCCAGGAAGGACTGCAGGTCGGCGAAATCGTAGGCGGCGCGCAGCGCGTCCACGGACGGGTACGGAATTTGCACGCCATTGCGTTGTGCCAGTGCGAAGATCAGTTCGGGTTCGAGCGAACCTTCGATGTGGATGTGGAGTTCGGCCTTCGGCATGTTCTGGACGATGTGCCGTAATTGGATATGCATTTTTCTTCCTTGGTTCGCAGACGTTTTCGCGCATAGTAGCGCAAGATGCGCAACGGGATGGGACGGCCAGTCGCCAGCGGCCCCCGCTGCTCCGCAGTGCGCACGGTTTGCACGGGGGTTCAGCACGGCTTTGGCAACCATGCTACTGTGATGTGGAGGGTGAAGCAATTGGCAACAGTGTTGTGAGCGCTGTCGTGACAGCTCTCAAACGTGCGCATGTTTTTCCTTGTGAATCAGGGCGTTATTGCGTGAATGTGGAGTGCCGGATTATCTTTTGACTTCCGGCACGGTTAGCGCAATAATCAATTTCACATGCGTAAGATGCGTTACGACGCACACACACACGCAAGCCGCGCACTCATCCGCAGCACGGCCAATAAAAAATCCAGCTCACAGGTACGCGCAAGCCGTACCGCCCGGGAAGCTGACAAGAAAACTAAAAATCAAAAGGAGTTTGCACACAGGATCAGGCCAGCAGCCGGGCGCCGACTGCCGACCACAGTGACTAGCAGGTTTACATCAGAGGACATGCACATGACCATCTTTGACAACTACGCAGCACGGTACGAGCGCACCCGGGAAGAGGAGATGTCCCTTGCCGAATATCTTCAGCTTTGCAAGAAGGATCACCTGACGTATGCCTCGGCTGCGGAGCGCATGCTGGCCGCCATCGGCGAACCCACGCTGGTCGACACACGCAACGACACGCGCATGTCCCGCATCTTCGCCAACAAGGTCATCAAGATCTACCCCGCTTTCCGCGAGTTCTACGGCATGGAGGAAGTGATCGAGCAGGTCGTCTCCTACTTCCGGCACGCGGCGCAGGGCCTGGAAGAGCGCAAGCAGATCCTGTACCTGCTGGGTCCCGTCGGCGGCGGCAAGTCGTCGATCGCGGAAAAGCTGAAGGCGCTGATGGAGCTGGTGCCGTTCTACTGCCTGAAGGGCTCGCCCGTCAACGAGTCGCCGCTGGGCCTGTTCAACGAGCAGGAAGACGGCACGATCCTCGAAGAAGACTACGGCATCCCGCGCCGTTACCTGCGCAGCATCCCCAGTCCGTGGGCCGTCAAGCGCCTGCATGAATTCAATGGCGACATCAACCAGTTCCGCGTGGTCAAGCGCTACCCGTCGATCCTGAAGCAGGTCGCCATCTCCAAGACGGAACCGGGCGACGAGAACAACCAGGATATTTCCTCGCTGGTCGGCAAGGTCGACATCCGCAAGCTGGAGGATTACGCCCAGGACGATCCGGATGCGTACAGCTACTCCGGCGGGCTGTGCCTGGCCAACCAGGGCCTGATGGAATTCGTCGAGATGTTCAAGGCGCCGATCAAGGTGCTGCACCCGCTGCTGACGGCCACCCAGGAAGGCAACTACAAGGGTACCGAAGGCTTCGGCGCGATCCCGTTCGACGGCATCGTGCTGGCCCACTCGAACGAGTCGGAGTGGAAGACCTTCCGCAACAACCGCAACAACGAGGCTTTCCTCGACCGTATCTACATCGTCAAGGTGCCGTACTGCCTGCGCGTGTCCGACGAGATCAAGATCTACGACAAGCTGCTGCGCAACTCGTCGCTGGCCGAGGCGCCGTGCGCGCCGGGCACGTTGCGGATGATGTCGCAGTTCGCCATCCTGTCGCGGCTGAAGGAGCCGGAGAATTCGTCGATCTTCTCGAAAATGCTCGTCTACGATGGCGACAACCTGAAGGACACGGATCCGAAGGCGAAGTCGATCCACGAATACGTCGACTACGCCGGCGTGGACGAAGGGATGAACGGCCTGTCCACCCGCTTCGCGTTCAAGATCCTGTCGAAGGTGTTCAACTTCGATTCGACGGAAGTGGCCGCCAACCCGGTGCACCTGCTGTACGTGCTCGAGCAGCAGGTCGAGCGCGAGCAGTTCCCGCCCGAAACGGAGCAGAAATACTTCTCCTATATAAAAGAGCACCTGGCGCAGCGCTACGTCGACTTCATCGGCAAGGAAATCCAGACGGCTTACCTGGAGAGCTATTCCGAATACGGCCAGAACATCTTCGACCGTTACGTGACGTTCGCCGACTTCTGGATCCAGGACCAGGAATACCGCGATCCGGACACGGGCGAGAGCTTCGACCGCGAATCGCTGAACGCCGAGCTGGAAAAGATCGAGAAGCCGGCCGGCATCAGCAATCCGAAGGACTTCCGCAACGAGATCGTCAACTTCGGCCTGCGCGCCCGCGCCAACAACGGCGGCAAGAACCCGGCCTGGACGTCCTACGAGAAATTCCGCTCGGTGATCGAGAAGAAAATGTTCTCCAACACGGAAGAATTGCTGCCGGTGATCTCCTTCAACGCCAAGGCCAGCGCCGAAGATGCCAACAAGCACGCCGACTTCGTCGCCCGGATGGTGGAAAAAGGCTACACGGCCAAGCAGGTTCGCCTGCTTTGCGAATGGTATCTGCGTGTGCGGAAGTCGTCGTAACGGCGTCAGTGACATAATAGGTTCAGGCTTGGCGCTCGCAGTTCCGCCACCAGCGCACAGCCCGGCCTTACGGACGTCTCAGGGTCGCGAGAAACCGTAATGAGCGCCGCCAGATCTGGTTGAGGCACGCAGTCGTACTTTCGTACGACGAGTACCGCAGACCAGCATATGGCGATGCGTAATAGGTTTATCACGACCCCACCCACAGGGGGAAGATTTGGCTTATTTAATTGACCGTCGTTTGCAGGGCAAGAACAAGTCCGCGGTCAACCGCGAACGGTTCCTGCGGCGCTACAAGGCCCAGATCAAGGACGCGGTCGGGCGCGCCATCAAGGGCCGTTCGATCACCGACATCGAAAATGGCGAGAAGGTCTCGATTCCCGTCAAGGACGTGAACGAGCCCAGCTTCGGTCACGCCCATGGCGGCGTGTGGGAAGTCGTCAACCCCGGCAACCAGGAATACCAGAAAGGCGACCAGATCGCCCGGCCCAAAGGCGGCGGCGGGTCCGGCCGCGGCAAGGCCGGCAACAGCGATCAGACCAACGAGGACGATTTCATTTTCGAGCTGTCGCGCGAAGAATTCATGAACTACTTCTTCGAGGACCTGGAACTGCCCAACCTCGTCAAGACGCAACTGACCGCCACCACCGACTTCAAGAGCCAGCGCGCCGGCTACACCGTGTCCGGCACACCGAGCAACATCCACGTCTTGCGTTCGCTGCGCGGCGCGCTGGGCCGGCGCATCGCCGTCGGCGGACCGTCGCGCAAGGCGCTGGCCGAGGCCGAGCAGGAACTGGAAACGCTGCTGCTGGAGGGCGCGCCGCTGGACGATCCGTACGTCGTCGAACTGAAAAAGAAGATCCACCACCTGCACACGCGGCTGCTGGCCATTCCCTATATCGACCCGTTCGACCTGCGCTACAGCAACCGCATCAAGATCCCGAAACCGATGACGCAGGCGGTGATGTTCTGCATCATGGACGTGTCCGGCTCGATGGACGAGCAGCGCAAGGACACGGCGAAACGCTTCTTCATCCTGCTGTACCTGTTCCTGAAGCGGGTCTACGACAAGATCGAGGTCGTCTTCATCCGTCACCACACGGCCGCGGCCGAGGTGGACGAGCAGGAATTCTTCCACTCGCGCGAATCGGGCGGCACCGTGGTGTCTTCGGCGCTGAACCTGCTGAACAAGGTGATCGACGAGCGCTACGCCGCCGGCTCGTGGAACAGCTACGTGGCGCAGGCGTCGGACGGCGATAACTGGGACAACGACTCGGTGCTGTGCCGCCAGCTGCTGACCAACACGATCATGCCGAAGGTCCAGTACTACACGTACGTGGAAATCACCGATGGCCCGCAGCAGAACCTGTGGGAGCAATACGCGCAGGTGCCCGATCACCACCCCCACTTTGCGATGCAAAAAATTGTCACGCCGGCCGATATCTATCCGGTGTTCCGCGAACTGTTCAAGAAGCAGCCCAAATAATGAACCAGATGACGAAACGACCGCCGCACCCGCGCGCGCTGCCGGAGCAGTCGGAGTGGACGTTCGAGCTGATCGAACAGGCGCACGAGGAAATCAAGCGGGTGGCCGCGGCTTTCGGGCTCGACACCTATCCGAACCAGCTGGAAATCATCACGGCCGAGCAGATGATGGACGCCTACACGTCCGTCGGCATGCCGGTCTCCTATAACCACTGGTCCTTCGGCAAGCATTTCCTCGCCACGGAAAAGGGTTACCGGCGCGGGCAGATGGGGCTGGCATACGAGATCGTCATCAATTCCGATCCGTGCATCGCCTACCTGATGGAGGAAAACAGCCTGACGATGCAGTCGCTGGTGATCGCCCATGCCGCCTACGGCCATAATTCTTTCTTCAAAGGCAATTACCTGTTCCGCACGTGGACGGATGCCGAGGCGATCGTCGATTACATGGTATTTGCCAAGAACTATATAGCGGAGTGCGAGCAGCGCCACGGCATCGATGCCGTCGAATCGCTGCTCGATTCCTGCCACGCGATCCAGAACTACGGCGTGGACCGCTACAAGCGGCCGGCGAAACTGTCGCTGGCCCAGGAGCAGTTGCGGCAGCGCGAGCGCGAAGAGTACCTGCAGTCGCAGCTCAACGAGCTGTGGCGGACGGTGCCGAAGCGCCCGGAAGAGGAAGCGATCGCCCACGGCCCGTCCCGCTTCCCGCCCGAGCCGGAGGAAAACCTGCTGTACTTCATCGAGAAGTACGCGCCGTTGCTGGAACCATGGCAGCGCGAGCTGGTGCGGATCGTCCGCAAGATCTCGCAGTATTTCTACCCGCAGCGGCAAACGCAGGTGATGAATGAGGGCTGGGCCACGTTCTGGCACTACACGATCCTGAACCAGCTGTACGACGAAGGCATCATCGGCGACGGCTTCATGATGGAATTCCTGAAGAGCCACACCAACGTGGTTTACCAGCCGCCGGTCCACAGCCCCTATTACAGCGGGATCAATCCGTATGCGCTGGGTTTCGCGATGATGACCGACATACGGCGCATCTGCGAAGACCCCACGGACGAGGACCGCGAATGGTTCCCCGACATCGCCGGCAGCGACTGGCGCAAGACGCTGGACTTCGCGATGCGTAACTTCAAGGATGAAAGTTTCATCGCGCAATACCTGTCGCCCCGGCTGATCCGCGAGTTCCACTTCTTCGCCATCCTGGACGACGACCGCAACGAAAAGCTGTCAGTCTCGGCGATCCACGACGAAATGGGTTACCGCTACGTGCGCCAGCAGCTGGCCGACCAGTACAACCTGGGCAACCGCGAGCCGAACATCCAGGTCTGGTCCGTCAACACCCGCGACGACCGCGCGCTGACGCTGCGCCACACGCAGTTCAACCGCCGCCCGCTGAACCAGCAGGCCCACGAGGTGCTGAAACACGTGGCCCGGCTGTGGGGTTTCGACGTCCACCTGGACACCGTGTCGCCCGAGGGCAAGCTGATCAGCACACTCGAGTGCAAGCGCGAGAAGCGGGGGCGGATGATTTGAGGCTGGCAATGACGGCTGGGGACTGTCCCTGCGAGGGACTGTCCCCGGGGTTGTTTTTCATTTTGCCGAAGCGCCGGAAATAATTTCAATCAAGCAACCCCGGGGACAGGCCCCTTCGGGGACAGTCCCCACCCACGAATTCATCACAATTGGCCTGACCACCTCCCCCGCTTCCTTCTTGCCAGTTACAGTTTTCGCCCTGCCTTCCCTCCCGGCATGTAGTGAAATTTCAAACTTGTGAGTCTTGCATGTTCCGCGCGCCCGTGCGCACGCAAATTGCATATACTGGATCGATGAAGGTACCGCAATCAACTTGTCAAAAAGTAAGTAATGGTACCGAATATTACGTTGGCGCTGGGTGGAAACGGCCTCCGAAAATTCAGTTTTTGGGGGATATGGAAAACTTAAGGCCACTTAAGAAAGCGGCTGCACAACCGTGGCCAAAAATGCCCCACGGCCTGCGCCGGAACGGTGCGCCGCAGCAGCTAAAGGCATGAAAATTAACCGGATTTCGGGGGTCAAAATTCTATGTAAAATGAAGAATTCGTATGTATAATTCGCCGACGTCCCGGATGCGGCTGTAGCTTTGTGTCGCCATTTTGGGGTTCGAGTAGAGTAGGTATTGGAGAAAGCAGGCATGAATTTTAGTGATAACGGGAAGGGCGGCAAAAAGAACTATACCGGCATCGTGGTGGTAGTGGCCTTGCACTTGTTGGCTGCTTACGGGATCGTTTCAGGTCTGGGCAAACGGATGATCAACAAGATGATCGAGCCGGTTGAAACCAAGATCATCGAGGAGGTTGCCCCCCCTCCACCTAAGGAACTGCCACCGCCGCCGCCGCCGCCGGAAATGAAGGCCCCACCGCCGCCATTCATCCCTCCGGTTGAAGTGAACGTGCAGCAACCGCCGCCGCCGCAGAACGTGATCGCCAACGCGACCAACGTGAAGCCGGCAACGACTGAACTGCAGCGTCCGGCTCCGCCGGCTCCGCCTGCACCGCCAGCGCCTCCGGCCCAGTCCACCCGTATCGCTGCAGTGGCTGATTTCAGCACCTGTGCGAAACCGGAATGGCCGAAGTCGTCGCTGCGTAACGAAGAAACGGGTACGGTAACCTTATCGTTCCTGATTGGAGTCGACGGTCGCGTGGCCGACTCCAAAATTGTGAAATCCAGCGGCTTTAGGGACTTGGACAAGGCCGCAGTGAATGGCATTGGCAAGTGCAAGTTCAAGCCAACCATGGTTGACGGTAAGCCGGAACAAGCGTGGATGCAAATGCAATACGTCTGGACGCTGGAATAACCCCGAGACTTCACACGTCTCACCTAGTAATTTCGTTGTCGTTACGTTCAGCGAACTGATCTTTTATCAATTTGGAGGAAGCATGTTTAAGAATACCCGTTTGTCCGCTGTACTGGCCGCTGTGCTGTTCTCGGTGACCGCAGCATCCGCCCTGGTGAGCGCGCCGGCCATGGCCGACGCTCCTGCCCCGGCAGCTGAGGCCCCTGCAGCTCCGGCAGCGGATGCGGCAGCAGCACCGGCAGCCGACGCACCGGCACCAGCAGCAGACGCAGCAGCTCCAGCTGCCGACGCCGCCGCACCGGCTGGCAAGGAAGAAGTGGAAAACCCGTTCGGTATCAAGGCAGTGTGGGAATCCGGCTGGGTTCCACGCGGCACCATCATCATCATGTCGATCATGTCGATCGGTTCGTGGTACATCATCATCACGAAGCTGCTGGACCAGATGAAGATCATGCGTCAAGCCAAGGAAACGTCGGCTAAATTCTGGAAAGCCTCGTCGATCGCCGCCGGCACGACGACCCTGTCCGAAGGCTCGCCATTCCGCTTCATCGCCGAATCCGGCACGAAGGCAACCGCGCACCACGATGGCGCGCTGCTGGAACAGATCGACCTGTCCACCTGGGTGACGATGTCCATCCAGCGCGCAGTCGACAAAGTTCAGTCGCGTCTGCAAGATGGCCTGTCGTTCCTGGCAACCGTTGGCTCGACGGCACCGTTCATCGGTCTGTTCGGTACGGTTTGGGGTATTTACGGTGCACTGACCAACATCGGTATGACCGGTAACGCGTCGATCGACAAAGTGGCAGGTCCGGTCGGTGAAGCACTGATCATGACGGCCTTCGGTCTGGCAGTCGCTGTTCCTGCCGTTCTGGGCTACAACTGGCTGGTGCGTCGCAACAAGACCGCAATGGAAGAAATCCGTACGTTCTCCGCTGACGTGCACTCCGTGCTGATCTCCGGCGCCATGTCGACCGCTGACTCCGCAGCCCGTGCTGCCAAAAAAGTAGGCTAATACCATGTCGATGTCTGTAGGCTCCGATAGCGGAGGTGAAGATCAAGTGATGTCAGAGATCAACACGACGCCCCTCGTGGACATCATGTTGGTTCTGCTCATCATCTTCCTGATCACGAGCCCGGTCGTTCTCAAACTGCAGAAGATTACCCTGCCGGAAGAGACCAACCAGGCGATCCAGACGAAGCCGGAAAATGTCAACATCGTTGTCAATAAGGATGGCGACATCTACTGGAATCAGAAGAAAATGCGGGACACGAATGAGTTGTTCGATTTTCTGAAGGTCGAGGCAGTGAAACTGCCGCAGCCGGAAGTGCACGTACGTGGCGACAAAGACGTCAAGTACGAGTCCATCGGCCGCGTCATCTTCACGACCCAGCGCGCTGGCATCCAGAAGGTCGGTTTCATCACCGAACCGCCTGACAAGATGTAAGGCCTCTGCCCGGCCGTTGCTGTATCGACGGCCGGGCAGCTTCTATAAGGAACACACCCATGAGTATGAATGTCGGTTCGGGAAGCGCTGCTGGCGCGGATCCGGAACCAATGATGGAAATGAACATGACACCGCTCATCGACGTGATGCTGGTGCTGATCATTATGCTGATTATCACGATTCCGAAAGCGAATCACTCCGTCAACCTGAACATGCCGGTGGGTACTCCTCCGCCGCCAACGACGGAACCGGTAGTCGTGACGATCGACGTGGACTTCGATGGCACGATCGTGTGGGATGGTCAGACCATCCCTAACCGTGATGCCCTGGAACAGAAGCTGATGAACGTGGCGGCACAGGCTGATCAGCCGGAAGTGCACCTGCGTCCCAACAAGCTGGTCGCGTACAGCGCCGTGGCAGGTGTGATGGCTTCGGCCCAGCGCCTGGGCGTGACGAAGATTGGCCTGGTCGGCAACGAACAGTTCCAGTAACAGGAACACCCGTCGTGACGGTACCCCCGCCACACATGGATCGCGGTACTTCGGTACCGCGATTTTTATTTGTGGGGCCGCTTTCGCGAAACCCAGCAGTACGGCCCTTTATTTTCCACGATAAGCAGGTTATCCTGCCTGTTCTTGTTTTTTGATGAAAGATACCCCGCTTATGTCCAAGTTCCGTCTCGCTCATCTCGGCCTCGCCATGGCCGCCATCGGTTTCACCGCCGCAGCTCCGCTGGTTGGCCTGGTGCCTGCTGCGTACGCTGCCGATACGGTCCGTGCCGACGTGGGCAAACCGCTGCAGGAAGCGCAGCGCCTGGCCAGCTCCGGCAAGGCCAAGGAAGCGCTGGCCAAGCTGAAGGAAGCCGACGCCGTCGGTAACAAGACCGAATTCGAGAAATACCAGATCGAGCGCGTGCGCGCATCGGCCGCTGCGGCTGCCGGCGACAACGCCACCGCGTCGAAGGCGTTCGAAGCCGTGATCAACTCCGGCCGCCTGTCCGCCGCCGAAAAGCCGAAGTTCACCGAAGCGCTGGCCGGCATGTACTACCGCGCCAAGGACTACCCGAAAGCGATCACCTGGATCCAGGCTTCGCTGAAGGACAACCCGAACAACGCCACGATGCAGCAGCTGCTGACGCAGACCTACTTCATCAGCGGCCGCTACAACGAAGCCGCCGCGGCACTGAAGTCGGGCAAGCAGTCGGAAGAAAGCCTGCAGATGCTGGCCAATATCCAGCTGAAGCAGAACGACAAGACCGGTTACGTGGCCACGCTGGAAAAACTGGCCGGCAGCTATCCGAAAGCCAGCTACTGGGCCGACCTGCTGAACCGCGTGCAGGGCAAGCCTGGCTTCTCGTCGTCGCTGAACCTGGACGTGTTCCGCCTGAAACTGGCCCTGGGCCAGCTGACCAAGCCTTCCGAATTCATGGAAATGGCCCAGCTGGCACTGCAGGCCGGCAACGCGCCTGAGTCGATCAAGATCATCGACGCCGGCTACAAGAAAGGTGCCCTGGGCACCGGCACGGACGCGGCCCGCCACCAGCGCCTGAAAGACCTGGCCACCAAGACGCTGAACGACAATGCGGCGGCCCAGGCCACGCAGGAAGCCAACCTGATCAAGGAAAAGGATTCCGACGGCCTGTTCAATATGGGTTACGCACTGGTTTCCGGCGGCAAGGTCGACCAGGGCATCAAGCTGATGGATGAAGCCATGAAGTTCGGCACCGCGCGCCGTCCGGAAGAGCAGAAACTGCACTACGGCATCGCCCTGGCCAGCGCCGGCAAGAAACAGCCGGCCCTGGCCGCGCTGAAGAACGTCAAAGGCACGGCCGGCGAGTCCGACCTGGCCCGCTACTGGACGCTGTACATTAACAACCCGATGTAAATCGGGCTGGCGCCTCGCGCAGTGAAAAGCGTCGCCTGCCCTGCAGGCGGCGCTTTTTTTTGGGGACTGTCCCTGCAAGGGCCTGTCCCCGGGGTTGCCTTTTATGGAATGCACGCAAAGTCAAAACCAACCCCGGGGACAGTCCCCATGCGGGGACAGTCCCCGGCCGACGGCCTTGGCGGGTATTTCCGCATGTGAATCCCGTCAACAGTCCGTATAATCGCTGGTTCAGGCAAAAGCACTCGATCACTCATGAAGGTATTTCGCGGACTTCCCAATGCAGCGGCGCGCGCGCCGTGTGCGCTCACGATCGGCAATTTCGACGGCGTCCACCGGGGCCACCAGGCCCTGCTGGCCCGCGTACGCGCCGCCGCGACCGGTCTCGGGCTGGAGGCGGCCGTGATGACGTTCGAGCCGCACCCCCGCGAATTCTTCGCCCGCAAGTTCGGCGACCTGTCCAAGGCGCCGCCCCGCATCGCCAACCTGCGCGACAAGCTGGGCTCGCTGGCCGACAACGGCATCGACCGCGTCATCGTCGAACATTTCTCCGACAGCTTCGCCGGCCTCACGCCGCAGGAATTCACCGAACGCGTGCTGGTCGAAGGCCTGCACGTGAAATGGCTGATGGTCGGCGACGACTTCTGCTACGGCGCCCGCCGCGCCGGCAATGTGCAGATGCTGATCGAGGCGGGCCAGAAATACGGCTTCCATGTGGAGACGCTGCCCACCGTGATGAATGGCGACACGCGCATCTCGTCGTCCGCCGTGCGCAACGCGCTGGCCGCGGGCGACTTCGTGCAGGCCGAGCAGCTGCTGGGCCATCCGTATTCGATTTCCGGCCACGTCATCCACGGCCAGAAGCTGGGCCGCACGCTGGGCTATCCCACGCTGAACCTGCGCGTGCCGCACCGCCCTGCCCTGTCCGGCATCTTCATCGTGCAGGTGCACGGCCTGGACGACGCGCCGCTGCCCGCCGTCGCCAGCCTGGGCGTGCGTCCGACGGTGGAAGACGCCGGCCGCGTGCTGCTGGAAGTGCACATCTTCGATTTCGCGCAGAGCTGCTACGGCAAGCGCGTGCAGGTGGAATTCCTGCAGAAGCTCCGCGACGAGGAAAAGTTCATCGACCTGCCCACGCTGACCGAGGCGATCGACCGCGATGCTGCGCAGGCGCGCCTGTATTTCCGCGAACGCAGCGGAGCCATCAGCGCCACCGACCGAATTTGAACGTCTGACCGCACCCTCCAGACGTTCCACAGACTTACTACATAAAGAATTGCCATGTCCGACAACAAACCGAAAAAAGCCGAAAGCAAGTACCCGGTCAACATGACCGAAACCCCGTTCCCGATGCGTGGCGACCTGGCCAAGCGCGAGCCGAACTGGGTCAAGCAATGGCAGGACAAGAAGATCTACCAGCGCATCCGCAAGGCTGCCGCCGGCCGGCCGCGCTTCGTGCTGCACGACGGTCCGCCGTATGCCAACGGCGACATCCACCTGGGCCACGCCGTCAACAAGATCCTGAAGGACATCGTCGTCAAGTCGCGCACGCTGTCCGGCTTCGACGCGCCATACGTGCCGGGCTGGGATTGCCACGGCATGCCGATCGAGATCCAGATCGAAAAACTGTACGGCAAGAACCTGCCGACGGCCGAAGTGCTGACCAAGGCCCGCGCCTACGCGCTGGAGCAGATCGACCGCCAGCGCGCCGGCTTCATCCGCCTGGGCGTGCTGGGCGAGTGGGACAACCCGTACATGACGATGGCCTACGGTAACGAGGCGGACGAACTGCGCGCGCTGGGCAAGCTGCTGGAAAAAGGTTATGTGTACCGCGGCCTGAAGCCGGTGAACTGGTGCTTCGACTGCGGCTCGGCACTGGCCGAAGCGGAAGTGGAATACCAGGACAAGCGCGACCCGGCGATCGACGTCGGCTTCCCGTTCGCCGAACACGACAAGCTGGCCGCCGCCTTCGGCCTGCCGGCGCTGCCTACTCAAAACGGTTTCATCGTCATCTGGACCACGACGCCATGGACGATCCCGTCCAACCAGGCGCTGAACGTGCACCCGGAAGTAACGTACGCGCTGGTCGAAACCACGCGCGACGGCGCTCCCCTGCTGCTGATCCTCGCCCAGGACCTCGTTGAAAGCGCGCTGGCCCGCTTCAAGCTCGAAGGCAAGGTGATCGCCACGACGACCGGCGCGCAACTGGAAAACATCCGCTTCAAGCACCCGCTGCACGCCCGCGACGCGTTCTACGACCGCTACTCGCCGATGTATCTGGCCGACTACGTGACGACCGACAGCGGTACGGGTATCGTCCACTCGGCGCCGGCCTACGGCCTGGACGACTTCATCTCGTGCCGCGCGCATGGCATGAAGGACGACGAGATGCTGACGCCGGTGATGGGCGACGGCAAATTCGTGCCGACGCTGCCGCTGTTCGGCGGCCTGTCGATCTGGGAAGCTTCCAAGCCGATCTGCGAAGCGCTGCGCGAAGCGGGTGCGCTGTTCGAGCTGAAGATGTTCGATCACAGCTACATGCACTGCTGGCGCCACAAGACGCCGATCGTCTACCGCGCCACGTCGCAGTGGTTCGCCGGCATGGACGTGCAGCCGCTCGACGGCGGCCCGACGCTGCGCGAGACGGCGCTGGAAGGCATCGCCGCCACCAAGTTCTTCCCGGACTGGGGCCAGGCGCGCCTGCACGGCATGATCGCCAACCGGCCCGACTGGACGCTGTCGCGCCAGCGCCAGTGGGGCGTGCCGATGGCCTTCTTCGTCCACAAGGAAACCGGCGAACTGCACCCGCGCACGCCGGAGCTGCTGGAACAGGTGGCGCAGGCCATCGAAAAAGGCGGCATCGACGCGTGGCTCAAACTCGAGCCGCAGGACCTGCTGGGCGATGAAGCGGCGATGTATGTGAAGAACAAGGACACGCTGGACGTGTGGTTCGACTCCGGCACCACGCACCAGACGGTGCTGCGCGGCTCGCACAAGGAGCAGTCGGCCTTCCCCGCCGACCTGTACCTGGAAGGCTCCGACCAGCACCGCGGCTGGTTCCACTCGTCGCTGCTGACGTCCTCGATGCTCAATGGCCGCCCGCCATACAAGGCGCTGCTGACGCACGGCTTCACCGTGGATGGCGAAGGCAAGAAGATGTCGAAGTCGCTGGGCAACACGCTGGCGCCGCAGAAGATCTCCGACACGCTGGGCGCCGACATCCTGCGCCTGTGGATCGCGTCGACCGACTACACGGGCGAGCTGTCGATCTCCGACGAGATCCTGAAGCGCGTGACGGAATCGTACCGCCGCCTGCGCAACACGCTGCGCTTCCTGCTGGCGAATACGTCGGACTTCGATCCGAAGACGCATGCCGTCGCCATCGACGACCTGCTGGAAACGGACCGCTACGCGATCGCCAACCTGGCCGTGCTGCAGGCGTCCGTCGAGAAGCACTACGAACAGTACGAGTTCCACCCGGTGATGTCGAAGCTGCAGAACTACTGCTCGGAAGACCTGGGCGGCTTCTACCTGGACATCCTGAAGGACCGCCTGTACACCACGGCCGTGGATTCGACAGCCCGCCGCTCGGCGCAGACGGCGCTGTGGCACATCACGCAAAGCCTGCTGCGCATGCTGGCGCCGGTGCTGTCGTTCACCGTCGAGGAAGCCTGGGCCACGTTTGCCGGCGCCGAAACGTTTGCCGCTTCGGATGAGACGATCTACACGCAGACGTGGTGGCAGCTGCCCGCCATCGCCGACGCGGAAGCGCTGCTGGCCAAGTATGCGACGATCCTGGCCGTGCGCGCCGACGTGACGAAGCAGCTGGAAGACGTGCGCGGTTCCGGCGCGATCGGCTCGTCGCTGCAGGCGGAAATCGAGATCAAGGCAGCGGGCGACAAGTACAGCGCGCTGGCCAGCCTCGACGACGACCTGAAGTTCGTGTTCATCACGTCGCTGGCGAAAGCCACCGAAGTGGCCACGGAAGCGGATGAAGGCGTCACCGTCACGGCCTCGCAGGAAGCGAAGTGCGAGCGCTGCTGGCACTACCGCGCCGACGTGGGCGCCCATGCGGACCACCCGACGCTGTGCGGCCGCTGCTACAGCAATCTGTTCGGCGCGGGCGAACCACGCAAGTTCGCTTAAGCCGACATCCCCCGCCGCCATGCCCACAAGGCGCGGCGGCGGCCGATACCGCAACACCGTGATACCGACATCCCATGGCAAAGAGTAAAAAAACCTTTTCAAGCAATCCAGCGAGCCTGACGCCGTGGCTGGGCATCGCTGCCGTCATCATCCTGGTCGACCAGCTGACCAAGATCACCATCGCCAAGCTGTTCACGTACGGCGAAGAACGGGTAGTGACGAGCTTCTTCAACCTCGTCCTCGCCTACAACAAGGGCGCCGCGTTCAGCTTCCTGTCCGACCAGGGCGGCTGGCAGCGCTACTTCTTCACGGCGATCGGCATCGGCGCCGCGCTGTACATCGTGTACCTGCTGCGCAAGCATGCCGGCCAGCGCATGTTCTGCTGGGCGCTGGCGCTGATCCTGGGCGGCGCGCTGGGCAACGTCATCGACCGCCTGGTGCACGGCCACGTGATCGACTTCCTCGACTTCCACTGGCGCGGCCTGGGCCACTTCCCGGCCTTCAACGTGGCCGACAGCGCGATCTGCATCGGCGCCGTATTGTTCGTGCTGGATGAACTGCGCCGCGTAAACAAGTAACCCAGGAGGCAGCATGGAACTGACCGGCAAAAAAATCGTGCTGGGCCTGTCCGGCGGCGTGGCCTGCTACAAGGCGGCGGAACTGTGCCGGGCGCTGACCAAACAGGGCGCCTCGGTGCAGGTGGTGATGACGGATGCCGCCACCCACTTCATCACGCCCGTGACGATGCAGGCGCTGTCCGGCAAGCCGGTGTTCTCCAGCCAGTGGGACCCGCGCGTTGCCAACAATATGGCGCACATCGACGTCACCCGCGATGCCGATGCGATCGTCATCGCGCCGTGCTCGGCGGACTTCATCTACAAGCTGGCGCACGGCGTGTGCGACGACCTGCTGTCGACGATGTGCCTGGCCCGTCCGCGCCATATTCCGCTGCTCGTCGCTCCGGCGATGAACGTGGAGATGTGGACCAATCCCGCCACGCAGCGCAACGCGAACCAGTTGCGCGACGACGGCATCGCCATCCTCGGCCCGGCGGCCGGCGAACAGGCCTGCGGCGAAACGGGCATGGGCCGCATGCTGGAACCGGCCCAGCTGCTCGACGAGATCGTCGCCGCCTTCCAGCCGAAAGTCCTGGCCGGCAAGCGCATCCTGGTCACGGCCGGCCCCACGTTCGAGGCCATCGACCCGGTGCGCGGCATCACCAATCTGTCGTCCGGCAAGATGGGCTACGCTGTCGCTCGCGCCGCGCGCGAAGCGGGTGCGGAAGTGACGCTGATCTCCGGCCCCACCACGCTGGCCACGCCGCACGGCGTGTTCCGCGAGGACGTGCAGAGCGCCCAGCAGATGATGGATGCCGTGGACCGGGCCATCGACGGCCAGCACGTGTTCATCGCCGTCGCCGCCGTGGCGGACTGGCGCGTCGCCAATCCCAGCACGCAGAAGGTCAAGAAGACGGAAGGCGGTACGCCCGTCCTGCAGTTCGAGCAGAACCCGGACATCCTCGCCACGATCGCCGCCCGCACCACGCTGGCCGGCCATCCGTACTGCGTGGGCTTCGCGGCCGAATCGGAGAACCTGCTGGAATACGGCGCCGCCAAGCGCGAACGCAAGGGCATCCCTCTGCTGGTGGGCAATATCGGCCACCACACGTTCGGCCAGGACGACAACGAGATCGTGCTGTTCGACGAACATGGCCACACGATCCTGCCGCGCGCCGACAAGCTGACGCTGGCCCGCCAGCTGATTTCCGAAATTTCCAAACGCATCAACAAACACTCGCTGTTCAGCAAATGAAAAATATCGACGTCAAGATCCTCGACCCGCGCATGAAGGACGTCATGCCGGCCTACGCAACCCCCGGCAGCGCGGGCCTCGACCTGCGCGCCTGCCTCGATGCGCCGCTGACGATCGAGCCCGGCCAGACCGTGCTCGTGCCCACCGGCCTGGCGATCCACATCGGCGATCCGGGCTACGCGGCGATGATCCTGCCGCGCAGCGGCCTGGGGCACAAAAACGGCATTGTCCTGGGGAATCTGGTAGGCTTGATCGATTCCGACTACCAGGGTCAGTTGATGGTGTCGACGTGGAACCGTGGCCAGGCCACCTTCACGCTGCAGCCGATGGACCGTCTCGCCCAGTTGATCATCGTGCCCGTGCTGCAGGTGGGCTTCAACGTGGTGGAGGAATTCGGTGCCAGCGACCGCGGCGAAGGCGGCTTCGGCAGCACCGGCAAACACTGATCCACGAGAATAAAGGAAGAGACACAGATGGCAGGTACGGTCCCCCCACGTCCCCTCATTTCCACGCTGCCCGCGTCGGCCGCCCTGACGGCGGCCCTGCTGCTGTCGGCCTGTTCGACGGTGCCGCTGCAATCTTCCGCGCCCGTCGCCGAGGCAGGCAAGCCGCCGGCTGCCGAAGCGCCGCTGGTCACGCCGCGCATGATGGCGGCGCGCGATGCGCTGCGCAAGATGGCCGACACGCAGGACCGCCTGTACCGCGTGGCCGCGCCCCTGTTGATCAATAACGCCGAGTTGTGCCGCACGCAGGCACGCAGCCTGCTGGGCTTCACGGCCAAGAACAAATGGTCCTACCCCGGCGAATACGCCGATGCCGCCGCGGCGGTGCTGGGCTACGACGACACGCTGCAGATCTCCGGCGTGCTGGCCGGCAGCGGCGCGGCCCGCGCCGGCCTGCGTAAAGGCGACGACCTGATCGCCGCCGACGGCAAGGCGCTCCCCACCGGCGCCGGCGCGGAAACGCGTGCCGCCGCCGTCTTCGGCCCGCTGGTGACGAACCGCGCGCAGATGTCGATGACGATCGCCCGCAACGGCACCAACCAGGTGCTGAAGGTGCCCGTCACACGGGCCTGCGCGATCCGCGTCGACCTGGGCAATTCGGACAACGTCAATTCGTACACGGACGGCTCGCGCGTGTCCATCACGCGCGGCATGATCAACTTCGCCCGCAGCGACGAAGCGGTGGCCTACGTGCTGGCCAAGGACATCGCGCACAGCGTGCTGGGTCACCAGACGACGATGCGCAACACGGCCGCCATCGGCACCATCATCGACAATATCTCGCGCGTGCAGCCCGACCAGACGCTGCTGATCGGCACGGGCGGCGTGCGGCCGCTGACGGCCGACATGGAAGTCGCGGCGGACAACCTGGCGCTGTACATGCTGGCCCGTGCCGGCTACGGCATCGGCAACTACAAGAGCTTCTGGCAGCGGCTGGCCAACCAGTATCCGGCGCCGATCCTGAACGGCTACATGGCGAACCACCCGAACATCGCGCCGCGCCTGCCGGCGATCGACAAGACGGTGGCCGCCGTGCGCGCCAAGCAGTCCGCCGAGAAGCCGCTGGTTCCTTGACGATGAAACGTGGTGCCTTCCTGCTCCTGCTTCTTCCCTTGTGCGCCCACGCTGCGCAGTGGACGAAAGCCGGCGGTGGCAAGGACGGCACCGTCTACGTCGACAAGGCGTCGATCAAGCGGGGCGACGACGGCCGCCACGCATCGACGCTCGAATCGTTCAAAAAGCCGCAGACGGCGCCGGATGGCAGGCAGTACCTGTCCGTCAAGGCGCAGCACCTGTACGACTGCGATGGGCGCACCGTCACCTTGCAGTCGCAGCAGTTCTATCCGGAAGCGATGGGCAAGGGCGAGATCGTCGGCACGTACAAATACGAGGCGTTCGATGCCGAGCCGGTGGGCGACGACAGCCGCCTCGCCGGCGCAATGAAGGCGGTTTGCGGCAAGGGGCGGCGCTGAATCTGCGGTGCCTGCAGCATCGCGGGCGCCGTAGTATAGTCCTTGCATGGATAGCATCGACCTCGAAGTACTCAAGACCAGCGCCGCCTGGATCGCCGGCGGCCACCGCTGCGAACTCGTCACCGTCGTCAAGACATGGGGCTCCAGTCCCCGCCCGGTGGGTGCCACGCTGGCCATCTGCGACGATGGCCGCGTCGTCGGCTCCGTCTCCGGCGGCTGCATCGAAGACGACCTGATCGAACGCGTGCGCACGCACGGCATCACCCGCAACCTCCCCGAAGTGGTCAGCTACGGCATCACCGCCGACGAAGCGCACCGTTTCGGCCTGCCCTGCGGCGGCACCATCGAACTGGCCATCGAACCGCTGGGCCCGGACAGCCGCATCGCCGAACTGCTGCAGCGCCTCGAAGGCCACCAGCTGGTGGAGCGGCGCGTGGCGCTGGCCACCGGCGCCGTGCAGCTCGACAGGGCCGGCGCCGGCAGCGTGCTGACGCTGACGGACGACGAACTCGTCACACAGCATGGCCCCCGCTGGCGGCTGCTGGTGATCGGCGCGGGGCAGCTGTCGCGCTTCGTCGCGCAGATCGCCACGGCGATGGATTACCACGTGACCGTCTGCGACCCGCGCGAGGAATACCGCGCCGGCTGGACGCTGCCCGACGTGCCGCTGGTGCACGCGATGCCGGACGATCTGGTGCTGGAAATGAAGCTGGACAGCCGCAGCGCCGTCGTCGCGCTGACGCACGACCCGAAGCTGGACGATCTCGCGCTGATGGAAGCTTTGAAATCGGACGCGTTCTACGTCGGCGCCATCGGCTCGCGCGCCAACAACGCCAAGCGGCGCGAGCGGCTGCTGGAATTCGACCTGACGCCCGACCAGCTGGCGCGGCTGCACGGCCCGGTGGGCCTGTACATCGGCAGCAAGACGCCGGCCGAAATCGCCATCTCGATCCTCGCCGAAATGACGGCAGTGAAAAACGGCGTGCCCGACTCGCTGCAGGTGAACCACGCCAGCGCCCTCGAAGCGCCCGGCACGAACGCCTGCGCCGCCTAAGAATATCAAAGCAAGATCCGGCGTGCCGGCAGCCCCGCAGTCTGCGACAATCGCTATTGTTCAGTTCGTGTCCACCTTGGGGTCAACCCCAAAATTGGACACGAGCTCAGCCGCAATAAAGTCGAGCTCGTGTCTCAAAACAGGGTTGACCCCAGGGTTGGACACGGGCTCGGCCATAACAACCACAAGATGCCATGTCCACTGCCAACCTGCTCCGCCTGATCCTGCTGGCCGCCATCTGGGGCGGGTCGTTCCTGTTCATGCGCATCGCGGCGCCCGTGCTGGGGCCGGGGGTGCTGATCGAGTACCGCGTTGTGTTTGCCGCGCTGTTCCTGGCGGCGATGGCGCTGCTGCTGAAAAAGCCGTTGGGGTGGCGGCGGCACTGGAAGCATTATTTCGTGCTGGGCTTCTTCAATTCCGCGCTGCCCTTCCTGCTGTTCGCATGGTCGGCGCGCACGCTGTCCGCCTCAGTGCTGTCCGTGCTGAATGCCACCGCGCCGATGTGGGGTGCACTGATCGGCGCCGTGTGGCAGCGGCAGATGGTCAGTGCGCGCGTGCTGCTGGGGCTCGTGCTGGGCACCGTGGGCGTGGCGCTGCTGGTCGGGTTCGACCACGTCAGCTCGCGCGACGGTGCCGGCTTCGCGATTGCCGCCGCGCTATTTGCCGCTTTCAACTACGGCATCGCCACCACGTATGCCAAGGCCGCGCCGGCCGTGGAGCCGTTTGCCAATGCACACGGTTCCATGTGGGCCGCCGCGATCCTGACGCTGCCCGCGCTGCTACTGTTCCCCCAGCCGGGCGAGCCGACGATGGGCATCATGGCGGCCGCGCTGGCGCTCGGCATACTGTGCAGCGGCGTGGCTTACCTGTTGTATTACGGCTTGGTGCGCGACGTCGGCCCCACGTCCGCGCTGACCGTCACGTTCCTCAATCCGCTGTTCGGCATCCTGTGGGGCGCGCTGTTCCTGCATGAAGTGGTGGGCTGGTACACGGTGGCCGGCGCGGCGATCGTCATTGTCGGCACGGCGCTCGTCACGGGTTACCGGCCGCCATTCCTGAAGCAGAAAGCCGCATGAAGAAGAATTTCGTCATCCCGCTGCCGGCCGGCTACCGCGTGCAGGATGTCCTCGCATTTCATAGCCGCGACGCGGAAAACGTGGCCGAACAGGTCACCGAAAGCAGCCTGCGCAAAGGCGTGATGCTCGATGGCGTGCCGGTTGTACTGAATGTAGCGTTCACGACAACCGAAGCTGCGTGCTTCGCCGAGATCGACGGCAAGCGCACCGCGGCGCTCGAACAAGGCATCAGCGACGCCACCCACGCCATCCTCGGCCTGCGCATCGATCCGGAACCATTCTGCACCTTCGCCGCAAGCGATCCGCTGTTCGGCACCCTCGTGCAGCGCCAGCAGGGTTTGCGGATCGTCCAGTCGGCCACCGTGTTCGAGGCGCTGACGTGGGCCATCATCGGCCAGCAGATCAACCTGCCGTTCGCGATCGCGCTGCGCCGCACCTTCATCCAGCTGGCCGGGCGGCAGCACAGCTCGGGCCTCTGGTGCTACCCGGAAGCGCCGGATGCCGCGCAACTGTCCGCCGACGACCTCACCGGCCGCAAGTTTTCGCGCGCGAAAGCGGAGACGCTGCTGCGCTTCGCCGGCCTCGTCGCCCGCGGCGAGCTCGATCTGGTGCCCGGCCCCGACAACTCCCTCGACACCATTGGCCAGAACCTGCTGGCCGTCAAAGGTATCGGCCCGTGGACCGTCAACTACGGCCTGCTGCGCGGCTACGGCCATGCCGACTGTTCGCTGCATGGCGATGTGGCGGTGCGCGCCGCGCTGCAGCGGCTGCTGGGCGAGGACAGCAAGCCGGACATCCCCCGTACCGAGCAGATCTTGCAACGCTATCGACCGCACCGTACGATGGCGGCGGCCCACCTGTGGGCCAGTCTGCAACCTCCCGACAAAGACGCTTGACCCTGCCGTAACGTCAGGCTCCACGATGGGTGTACCGAAGAATGGAAATAGACTCGGAGCCTGACGATGCTGAAAATCGGACAACTTGCGCACCACGCCGGCCTGACGGTCCGCACGCTGCACCATTACGACAGCATCGCCCTGCTCCGCCCTTCGGTCCGCTCCGATGCCGGCTACCGGCTGTACAGCCGCGACGACGTCGCCCGCCTGCAGCAGATCCAGGCACTGCGTCAGCTCGGCATGCCGCTGGCCGACATCGGAACCTTCCTGGCCCAACCCGGCTCCCCCGCCCTCGCGATCGTCGAGCGGCAATTGGCTGCGCTTGACCGGCAACTGAGCGAAGCGGCCCGCATGCGCGCGCAGCTGCAGCAATTGCACGCGCAATTATCGCGGGGCGAGGAACCGGCCATGGCCGACTGGCTGTCCACCCTGGAGCAGATGAAAATGTACGAACACTATTTTTCCAAAGAAGAGCTGGCCCGCATCCCCCTGTATCACGACGATGCGGTGCAGGCCGAATGGCGCGAACTGGTTGCCCACGTGGCGCAATTAATGCAGCGGGATATTCCGCCGGATCATCCGGATGCCCGCGAAACAGGTTTGCAGTGGATGAACATGCTGGACCGGGATACGGGTGGCAATCCCTCGGTGCTGGCGCGGCTCAATATCATGCACGACAGGGAACCGGCATTGCAGGCAAAGAGCGGCATTACGCCGGCAATGAAAGGCTATATTGCCGCCGCGATGGGCGAAATAAAACTGGCCATTTATGCCAAATACCTGCAGCCCGATGAGCTGGAAAAGATGCGCCACCATCAGCAAACGCGCTCGCACGAATGGCCGTCGCTGATCGAATCGGTGTCGCAGCAAATGGCGGCAGATCCGGCGGCAGCCACGCCGGAAGCAAAAATCCTCGCGGGCCGCTGGATGGAATTATTTCATGACATGGTCGGCAATCGGCCGGACACCATTCCCCGCTTTCGCAATGCCGTGGAAAGCGAACCGCTGCTGCGGATTGGCCGCGGCATGAACGACGCGATGCTGGCCTGGCTGCGGAGCGCATTGCACCGTGGCTGACGCGCCAGTATCCGGCGTGATCGCGCCAGCCCTTGGCGTGATCGGCTTCAGAAACGGACCGGGCACCTGCTGACGCGGGGCTGCCGGGAACGTCCGTCGTCCTTGTATTTGTCCGGATAGAAAATACAGAAGGTGCCGAAAGCCGTCTGGATCTGATAGATGGGCGCCGGATCGTTCGGCGCGCTGAACAGCTCGATACGGGCCGCCTCGTACCATTTCGGCGGTACCGCCAGCCGTGCTTCGGTAAATGCCTTGCTCAATATCCGTTCCATCGAATCGGCCGACGGGCGGTAATACCGGTTCTCGCCCGCCGGCCGGGTTTCGCGATCGATCCGGCCCGCCTGTTTTACCAGCGACTCCATGTCCAGCGCAGGTTCTGGTACGTCAAGCGGCGCAGCCGGTTCGGCCGGCGGAGATATGGGCGCCTCCGCAACCGCCGCCGGAGAGAAAGGTATTATCGGTATGCGCGCAGGTAAAACTTTTTGCAGGGGCTCGGCGACGATGAGAGGTTTTTTAATCGGCCGCGGCGGCGCGATGAATATCGGCTCGGCATAGCGGACCGCCACCGGCACAGGTATGAAAATACGTTCGCGCAGCAGCGCGACAGCCACCAGCGCATGCACGGCAAATACCGCAGCAAATCCCGTTACCGAACGCCGATTGGTCGCGAATGCCATGCAATGACCCTGCGAATAAATGATGCCAGTATAACCAGATCGTCAATGCGCCAATTCGGACGGACGTAAAAAAAACCGCCAGGGCTGCGAAGCGCTGACGGTCTTTTCGGAATTTGGTTGCGGGGACAGGATTTGAACCTGTGACCTTCGGGTTATGAGCCCGACGAGCTGCCAGACTGCTCCACCCCGCGTCTGATGAAATGAATTATACGGGAGATGTCACAATTAGGCAATCTATATCCTCCGATTCTGCACGATAGGCCGGATTTATTCGTCAGCAGCGCGCGGGCGGCCGTTCGCGCCGTGCGCGACAAGGTGTAAAGTAAGGGGTAAGCAAGTCCCAGCCAACCGATGCCGAAGCCTATGAAATTCTGTTCCGAATGCGCCCACCCGGTCGAACTGATGGTCCCTGCCGGCGACAATCGTCCCCGTTATGTGTGCCCCCACTGCGCCACCATCCACTACCAGAACCCGAAAATGGTGCTTGGTTCGATTCCCGTCTGGGAGCGCGATGGCGAACTGCAGGTGCTGCTGTGCCGGCGCGCGATCGAGCCCCGCTACGGCTACTGGACGCTGCCGGCCGGTTTCATGGAAAACAATGAAACCACCGCCCAGGCGGCGCAGCGCGAAACGGACGAGGAGGCCGGCGCCAATATCGAGCTGGGCCCGCTGTTCGCGCTGCTGAACGTGGCGCATGTGCACCAGGTGCACATGTTCTACTTGGCCACGCTGCGCGACCTGGATTTCGCGCCGGGCGAGGAAAGCCTGGAAGTGCGGATGTTTACGGAAAGCGAAATCCCGTGGGACGACCTGGCCTTTCCCACGATCCGCAGCACGCTGGAATTCTTCTTTGCGGACCGGGCGAAGATGCGCGCGGGGGGCATGCGGAGCGGGTACGGCTTCCACACGCAGGACATCACGAAACCGATGCGCGCCGATTCATGATTCCCTGGCTCGGCGTCCATACGCCCTTCCCCGACGTTTCCGAAGCGCTGACCACCGAGGCCCCCGGCCTGCTGGCAGCGGGCGGCGACCTGTCGCCGGAACGGCTGCTGGCGGCTTACCAGCGGGGCATCTTCCCCTGGTTTTCCGAGGGCCAGCCGATCCTGTGGTGGAGCACCGATCCGCGGATGGTGCTGCATACCGCCGAGTTCAAGATCTCCGCCAGCCTGCGCAAAACCCTGAAAAAAATCGAAAAGAGCAGCCGCACGGACGGCCGCTGGCAGGTGCGCTTCGACAGCGCCTTCGAACAGGTGATGCGGGCGTGCGCCGCACCGCGCCGCGACGGCCCGGGCACATGGATCTCCGAGGACATCGTGCGCGGCTACACGGGCCTGCACGCGCTGGGCTTTGCCCATTCGGCCGAAGTGTGGCTCGATGGCGAACTGGTGGGCGGCGCCTACGGCGTTTCGATCGGGCGGATGTTCTACGGCGAATCGATGTTCGCCCGCGTGACGGACGCGTCGAAAGTGGCGCTGGCCTACCTGGTGCATTTCCTCGTCCAGCAGGGCGTGCAGATGGTCGACTGCCAGCAGGAGACGGGCCACCTGGCATCGCTGGGCGCCCGGCCGATCCCGCGCAGCGAGTTCCTGGCGCACCTGAAAGTGGCCATCGCGCAGCCCCGCATCCGCCAGTGGCAGCCGATACCGCCCGTGGTTGCAGGGGCTTAGGTGCGCAGCCGCACGCATGGTGGTGCCGGAAACGCGCTATGATATCTGCAACCGTACTTGCCCCCACAGGTTCTGCATGACGCAGCTGAACGACCTTCCCTTTGCCGCGCTTCAGTTCTACACGACTGCACCCTACCCCTGCAGCTACCTCGACACGCGCCAAGCCCGTTCGCAGGTGGCCACGCCGTCGCACCTGATCAATGCCGACGTCTATTCCGAACTGGTGCGCAACGGCTTCCGCCGCAGCGGCATCTTCACCTATCGCCCTTACTGCGACGGCTGCCAGGCCTGCATTCCCGTGCGCGTGGTGGCGGACGAGTTCGTGCCCACGCGTGGCCAGCGCCGTGCCTGGGCCCGCCATGCGGACCTGCAGACGGGCGTGGCCACGCTGTCGTTCTCGGACGAACATTACGCGCTGTACCTGCGCTACCAGAGCACGCGCCACGCCGGCGGCGGCATGGACCAGGACAGCCGCGACCAGTACGCCCAGTTCCTGCTGCAAAGCCGCGTCAACACGCGCCTCGTCGAATTCCGCGAGCCGGACGGCACGCTCCGCATGGTGTCGATCATCGACGTGCTGTCGGACGGCCTGTCGTCGGTGTACACCTTCTTCGACCCGGAAGTGCCGGGCGCCTCGTTCGGCACCTACAATGTGATGTGGCAGATCCGGCAGGCACGCGAACTGGGACTGCCGTTCGTGTACCTCGGTTACTGGATCGAAGAGAGCCCGAAGATGAGCTACAAGATCAAGTTCCAGCCGCTGGAGGCGCGCCGCAAGGGCGTGTGGGCGGTGATGGCCAGGGTCGACGAATAGGCGTTTCGCCATGCCGGCAAGGTAGAATGACGGCCAATTCCCTTGGCCTCCCCCCTGCTCTCCATGTCCGACAAATTCCTGTACTCCCTGACGCGTCCCGTGCTGTTCTCGATGGATGCCGAATCCGCTCACCATTTCACGCTGAATAACCTGAAACGCCTGTCGCAGCTGGGCCTGACGCGCGCCATCGTGCGCGCGCCGAAGCCGGATCCGCGCACCGTGATGGGCCTGCTGTTCAAGAACCCCGTCGGCCTGGCCGCGGGCCTCGACAAGGACGGCACCTATATCGATGCGCTGGCCGACCTGGGCTTCGGTTCGATCGAGATCGGTACCGTGACGCCGCGCGCGCAGCCGGGCAACCCGAAGCCGCGCATGTTCCGCCTGCCCGCAGCACACGGCATCATCAACCGCATGGGCTTCAACAACGGCGGCGTGGATGCCTTCGTCGCCAATGTGCAGTCGTCGCGCTTCTTCCAGAAGAAGGACGGCATCCTCGGCCTGAACATCGGCAAGAACGCCGACACGCCGATCGAACGGGCCGCCGACGATTACCTGCACTGCCTGCAGAAGGTCTATCCGTACGCCAGCTACGTGACGGTGAACATCTCGTCGCCGAACACGAAGAACCTGCGCCAGCTGCAGGGCGGCTCGGAGCTGGACGGCCTGCTCGCCCAGCTGAAGGATGCGCAGCAGCGCCTGACCGACCAGCACAAGCGCTACGTGCCGCTGGCGCTGAAGATCGCGCCGGACATGGACGAGGAACAGGTGAAGAACATCGCCGACGCGCTGGTGCGTCACCGCATCGACGGCGTGATCGCCACCAACACCACGCTGTCGCGCACGGCCGTGGAAGGCATGCAGCACGGCGCCGAAGCGGGCGGCCTGTCCGGCGCGCCTGTATTCGAAGGCTCGAACCGCGTGATCCGCCTGCTGAAGGCGGAACTGGGCGACGCGCTGCCGATCATCGGCGTCGGCGGCATCATGCAGGGCAAGGATGCCAGGGCGAAGATCGACGCCGGCGCGCAGCTGGTGCAGCTGTACAGCGGGCTCATTTACGCGGGGCCGGGGCTCATTCGCGATTGCGCCGACGCGCTGCGCTGATCGACCGGGGACTGTCCCTGCAGGGGCGGTACGGCGATCCGGCTGTCCCCGGGGTTGTTCTTCACGTGAGATCAAGCAAAGTCAAAAAACAACCCCGGGGACAGGCCCGTTCCGGGACAGTCCCCAAGCCTATATACAACTGAAGCATAAGCAAAGCGTATACGAATCCTTCGTGCATCCAATCGTGCGCATTAATATAGTGTGATCGCCACTTCACCCTAAATTAAGAAACACATGAGCACACGCCACAATAATTCCAACCGTTCCCTGCTCGTCCTGTCGCTGCTTGCAGCGGCAACCGCCGTGCCGGCCGCCGCGCAAGAACAGCAGGCTCCCGCCGAAGAACTGCAAACGGTCGTCGTCACCGGCACCTACGCGAAGAACCGCCGCACCGGCGACTCCGAATCGCCGATCGACGTCATCGGCGCGAAAGAGCTGCAGGCCAGCGGCTCCACCGAGCTGGCCACCGTGCTGTCGCGCGTGCTGCCGTCGATGAACTTCCCGCGCCCTTCCGGCGCCGATGCCTCCGATGCGGTGCGCCCGGCCCAGCTGCGCGGCCTCGCGCCGGACCAGGTGCTGGTGCTCGTCAACGGCAAGCGCCGCCACACGTCGGCCGTCATCAACGTCAACGGCACCGTGGGCCGCGGCTCCGCGCCGGTGGACCTGAACGCGATTCCGCTGGCGGCCATCGATCACATCGAAGTGCTGCGCGACGGCGCCTCGGCGCAATACGGCTCCGATGCGATCGCCGGCGTGGTCAACATCATCCTCAAGAAAGGCCCGAACGGCGGCGACGTCGAAGTGGGCTATGGCGGCTACGACAAGGGCGACGGCAAGCAGAAGACCGTGAAAGCATCGGGCGGCTTCGCGCTGGGCGACAAGGGCTGGCTGCGCCTGGCGGCCGAAGGCGCCGACCGCGATCCGACCAACCGCGCCGGCGCCGACCCGCGCAATCCGGCCGAGCCGCTGTACAATCAGGTCACCCAGCGCTACGGCGATTCGGAAACGAAACCGCGCAACGTGCTGTTCAACGCGCAGTACCAGGTCGGCGAGAACACGGACTTCTACGCCTTCGGCCAGTACGGCGAGCGCGATACGGAAGCTGCCGCCACGTGGCGCACGGCATTCCTGGCCAACGGCACGCTGCGCTCGCCGCTGTTCCCGAACGGTTTCCTGCCGCTGCAGAATTCCACGTCCACCGATTCATCGATCGTCGCCGGCGTGCGCGGCGACGTGGCCGGCTGGCGCTGGGATGCCAGCGTGGACTGGGGCCGCAACGCCTTCTGGCTCGACATCGACAACACCGTCAACCAGGACCTCGTTGCCGCCAGCCCGACCCACTTCCACCTGGGTAAGCTGACCAACACGCAGTCGGTCGCCAACTTCGACCTGGCCCGCGAATTCCCCGTGGCCGCGTTCAAGGGCCCGTTGACGGTGGCGACCGGTGTCGAGATCCGCCACGAGAAATACGAGATCGATGCGGGCGACGCCGAGTCGTACTTCGGCAGCGGCTCGCAGGGCTTCTCCGGCTTCCGTCCCGCCGACGCGGGCGCGAACAGCCGCAGCAACCAGTCCGCCTACCTGAACCTGGAAGCGCAGGTCACCGACAAGTTCTCCGGCGCCGTGGCCGCCCGCTACGAGCACTACACCGACTTCGGCAGCACCACGTCGGCCAAGGCTTCGGCGCGCTACGCGTTCAACGACAAGGTGTCGCTGCGCGGCACCGCATCGTCCGGTTTCCGCGCACCGTCGCTGGCGCAGCAGTTCTACACGATCACGACGACCAACTTCGCCGTCGTCAACGGCGTCAACACGCCGATCGAGACGGGCACGTTCGCCGTCGGCAGCAGCGCCGCCGCCGCGCTGGGCGCCACGCCGCTGAAGGCCGAGAAAGCCCGCAACTACAGCATCGGCTTGCAGGTGGCGCCAGTACGTAACTGGAACACGACGGTGGACGTGTACCGCATCGACATCGACGACCGCATCGCGCTGTCGGCCAACATGACGCTGCCGCAGGCGCTGCGCAACACGCTGGCTGCGCAGGGCATCCAGGTGGGCGCGGGCCGCTACTTCACCAACGCCATCGACACCAAGACGACCGGCGTGGACGTGGTCAGCACCTACCGCATCGACCTGGCCAACCGCGACCGCCTGGACTTCACGGCCGCGTACAACCACAACAAGACGACGGTGGAAAACGTGGCCGCCAACCCGGCCATCCTGACCGCCAACAACCTGCTGCTGATCGACCGCCAGTCGATCCTGCGCAACACGGTGGGCGCGCCGAAGGACAAGTTCAGCCTCGGCGCCGACTACACGGCCGGCCGCTGGAGCGCCCGCGCACTGGCCACGCAGTACGGCAAATTCACGGTCCCGCAGAACAATCCGGACAACGACCAGGAGTTCGGCCGCCAGTGGACGCTGGACGTGTCGGGCACCGTGAAGATCGCGCAGAACTGGCGCGTGTCGGCCGGCATCGACAACCTGACGGATTCGTATCCGGACAAGACGAAGATCACGGCGGCGAACCTGAGCACGAACGGGATCTATCCGTATTCGAACTTCTCGCCGGCGGGGTTCAACGGGCGGTATTACTACGCGCGGGTGGGGTATAGCTGGTAAGGAGGGATGGGGACTGTCGGGGACTGTCCCTGCAAGGGCGGTCCGACGATTCGGCTGTCCCCTCTTTTGTTTTTCTGCTTTTCTGCTTATTTGCCGGCTTCAAGTCAAAATCAACCCCGGGGACAGTCCCGTTCCGGGACAGTCCCCAGCCTTACGCCGCTTCGGCCCCCAGCAAAGCATGCTCGATATCGCCCCGCTTCAACTCCGGCGCGAACTGCGAAATGAACTCGTACGCATACTGCCGCAGGTAAGCACCGCGGCGCACGGCCAGACGCGTGGTGTTGGCAGCGAACAGGTGCGATGCCTCGATGGCGCGCAGGCCCTTGTCGCGGCCGTGGTCGAAGGCCATCGAGGCGACGATGCCCACGCCCAGGCCCAGCGACACGTACTGCTTGATCACGTCCGAATCCATGGCGGTCAGCACGATGTCCGGCCGCACGCCGGCCTTGTCGAACGCGTCGTCGATGTGGCCGCGGCCCGTGAAGCCCACGTCGTACGTGATCAGCTGGAAGGCGGCCAGGTCTTCCAGCCGCAGCGGCGTGTGCGCCAGCAGCGGGTGGCCGTCCGGTACGACGATCAGATGGCTCCAGCGGTAGCACGGGAACGACACGAGGTCGGGGAACTGCGACAGGCCTTCGGTGGCGATGCCGATATCGGCCTTGCCCGACAGGACCCACTCGGCGATGTGATCCGGCGTGCTCTGTTGCAGCGCGATCCGCACGTCAGGGAAGGCGGTGCGGAAGTGCGAAACAGCGCGCGGCAGCGCATAGCGGGCCTGCGTGTGCGTGGCGGCGATTGTCAGCGTGCCGCTGCTCTGCCCCTTGTATTCCATGCTGGCGTGCTGCAGGTTTTCCGCCTCGATCAGCAGCCGGTCGATGATCTTCAGGATGCCTTTACCGGGCTCGGTCAGCCCAGTCAGGCGCTTGCCGTTGCGCTCGAAGATGACGACGCCCAGCTCGTCCTCGAGCTCGCGGATCTGGCGGCTCACGCCCGGTTGCGACGTGAACAGCGCATTGGCCACTTCCGTCAGGTTGTAGTTGCGGCGGGCCGCTTCGCGGATGGATCGCAGCTGCTGGAAATTCATTGGTGTGCTCCTTCATCGACGAATACACGCAGCCGCTTCGGCCGCACCACGAGGGTCTCGCCCTCTTTCAGCCCCAGGTTAATGAAGCGTTCATTGGAAATCGTCGCTTCGATCAGCTGGGCGTTGTCGGCCCGTTCCAGGTCCAGCTGGGCCAGCGGGCCGATCGCGTGGGCGCGGCGCAGCTTGACGACGATGCCCTCCGCGCCGGCAGCGTAGCGGTCCACTTCCATCTCGTGCGGGCGGACATAGGCCGTGCCATTGCCGTCGCGGACGCGGCTGTGGTCCGGCACGTCCAGCTGCACGCCGTCGCTGGCCAGCACGCCTTCATGCACGCGGCCGTGGAACACGTTGACGTTCCCCAGGAAGCCATACACGAAAGGCGATGCGGGATGGTTGTACACCTCGTCCGGCGCGCCGATCTGTTCGACCGTGCCCTTGTTCATCAACACCACCTGGTCGGCCACTTCCAGCGCCTCCTCCTGGTCGTGCGTGACGAAGATCGACGACACGTGCAGGTCGTCGTGCAGCCGGCGCAGCCAGCGGCGCAGTTCCTTGCGCACCTTCGCATCCAGCGCACCGAACGGTTCGTCCAGCAGCAGAACACGCGGCTCGACCGCCAGTGCGCGCGCCAGGGCGATACGCTGGCGCTGGCCGCCGGACAGCTGCGGCGGATAGCGGTCGGCCAGCCAGTCCAGCTGCACCAGCTCCAGCAGGTCTTTTACCTTGCGGCGGATCTTGTCTTCGGAAGGCCGCTCGCTGCGTGGCCGCACGCGCAGGCCGAACGCCACGTTCTCGAACACGGTCATGTGCTTGAACAGCGCGTAGTGCTGGAACACGAAGCCCACCTGGCGCTCGCGCACGTGGCGCTCGGAAGCGTCCTCGCCATCGAGCAGCACCTGGCCGGAATCGGGATGTTCCAGGCCGGCGATGCAGCGCAGCAGCGTCGTCTTGCCGCAGCCGGATGGGCCCAGCAGCGCGGTCAGTTCGCCCGCGGGGAAGTCCAGCGACACATTATTCAATGCCACGAAATCGCCGAAGCGCTTGTTGATGTTCTTGACTGCGATCGTCATGTTTACTCCGCTCAGGATTCGGTGGCATCGTCGGCGCGGCTCTGGTGCAGGCGCCATTCGATGAAGGACTTCAGCGCCAGCGTGACCAGCGCCAGCAGCGCCAGCAGCGAGGCGACGGCAAAGGCCGCGACGAAGTTGTATTCGTTGTAGAGGATCTCGACCTGCAGCGGCATCGTGTTGGTCTCACCGCGGATGTGGCCGGAGACGACGGACACGGCGCCGAACTCGCCCATCGCGCGGGCATTACACAGGATCACGCCGTACAGCAGGCCCCATTTGATGTTCGGCAGCGTCACGCGGTAGAAGGTCTGCCAGCCGGATGCGCCCAGCACCACCGCGGCCTCTTCTTCCTCGCTGCCCTGCGCCTGCATCAGCGGGATCAGTTCGCGCGCCACGAACGGGAACGTGATGAACACCGTGGCGATGACGATGCCCGGCACGGCAAACAGGATCTTGATGTCGTGCTCGGCCAGCCAAGGGCCCAGCCAGCCCTGCGCGCCGAACAGCAGCACGTAGATCAGGCCGGAGATCACGGGCGACACGGAGAACGGCAGGTCGATCAGCGTCAGCAGCAGGCTCTTGCCGCGGAATTCGAACTTGGCAATCGCCCACGATGCAGCGACGCCGAACACGAGATTCAGCGGCACGGCGATCGCCGCCGTGATCAGCGTGAGCTTGATGGCGGCGATGGCGTCTTCCTCGCGGATCGCTTCGAAGTACACTTCGGCGCCCTTCTTGAACGCCTCGGCAAACACGGCGACAAGGGGCACGAACAGGAACAGCGTCAGGAAGGCCAGCGCAACGGTGATCAGCGCATAGCGCACCCACCATGGTTCCAGCATGTCGGAGACGGTCGGCGTTTCGCCGCGGCGGGTCGTGGTATTTGCCATTATTTCGCCGCCTTTCCGCGCGCCCAGGCCTGCAGCAGGTTAATCCCCAACAGCATCAGGAACGACACCACCAGCATCACGACGGCGATCGCCGTGGCACCTGCGTAGTCGTACTGTTCCAGCTTGGTGACGATGAACAGCGGCGTGATCTCGGACACCATCGGCATGTTCCCGGCGATGAAGATGACGGAGCCGTATTCGCCCGTGGCGCGCGCGAACGCCAGCGCGAAGCCGGTCAGCAGCGACGGCAGCACGGTCGGGAACACGACGTGGCGGAACGTCTGCCACGACGATGCGCCCAGCGAGGCGGCCGCTTCTTCCAGCTCGCGTTCGGCGTCTTCCAGCACCGGCTGCACCGTGCGCACGACGAACGGCAGGCCAATGAACGTCAGCGCCAGCACGACGCCCAGCGGCGTGAACGCCACCTTGATGCCCAGCGTGCCTTCGACGAACTTGCCGATCCAGCCATTGGACGAATACAGCGCCGTCAGCGTGATGCCGGCCACCGCGGTGGGCAGCGCGAACGGCAGGTCGACCAGCGCATCGATGAAGCGCTTGCCGGGGAAGCGGTAGCGCACCAGCACCCAGGCGACGATGCCGCCGAAGACGGCATTGATGGCGGCGCCGATCAGCGACGCGCCGAAGGTGAGCCGGTAGGAGGCCATCACGCGCTCGGACGTGACGGCGGCCCAGAAGCCTTCCCACGTCATCGTGAAGGTTTTCAGGAACAGCGCGGACAGCGGAATCAGGACGATCAGCGTCAGGTAGAAGATGGTGAAGCCCAGCGACAGCCGGAACCCCGGCATGACCCGGTACGGCGCCCGCTTCCTCGCCTCGAACGGTACCGGTCGCGCGACCGGCAAGACTGCTGACATGGTGGCCTCTTATTACTTTTTCGGATATGAGGCCGCATGTTCGCACCCGGGCGGCATAAACCAAACTATGCTTTTGTCATTTGCTTAGATGCAGGATGGGATATGGACGTAAAAAAACCGGTGACAGGCCGCTGCGGCGGTCCGACCGGTTTTTTTGGTTGGGGACTGTCCCCGCAGGGGACTGTCCCCGGGGCTGGGTTTGACTTGTCGGCTCACAGACAGAAAAGCAACCCCGGGACAGCCGGATCGCCGTA
>DKJA01000081.1:0-1947 GCA_002454505.1 Oxalobacteraceae bacterium UBA6704 | reverse complement strand
CCCGGGGACAGCCGGATCGCCGTACCGCCCCTGCGGGGACAGTCCCCAAGCTTACTTGTTCGGCTGCGGCGTCAGGCGCAGGTAAGGCTTGGCGGCCGTGAAGCCCTTCGGATACTTCTGCTTGATCACTTCCGGATCCTGCACCGTCAGCGGAATGATCACGTCGTCGCCGTCTTTCCAGTTGCCCGGCGTGGCGACCGTGTGCTTGTCGGTCAGCTGCAGCGCGTCGATCACGCGCAGGATCTCGTCGAAGTTGCGGCCCGTGCTCATCGGGTAGGTCAGCGTCAGGCGGATCTTCTTGTTCGGGTCGATCAGGAACACGGAGCGCACCGTGGCGGTGGCCGACTGTTCCGGGTGGATCATGTCATACAGGTTCGACACGGTCTTGTCGGCATCGGCGATGATCGGGAAGCCGACGACGGTCTTCTGGGTTTCCTCGATGTCCTTGATCCATTCCTTGTGCGCATCGGCCGGATCGACGGACAGCGCGATCGCCTTCACGTTGCGCTTGTCGAACTCGGGTTTCAGCTTGGCCGTCAGGCCCAGTTCCGTCGTGCAGACGGGCGTGAAGTCGGCCGGGTGGGAGAACAGCACCACCCAGGAATCGCCCGCCCATTCGTGGAATTTGAGGCGGCCGATGGAAGAATCCTGTTCGAAATCGGGGGCGGTATCGCCGAGGCGTAGGGTCATGGAAATCTCCGTTGAAGTCAGTGGAACAACCGGTGTCTGGTACAGCAATGTCAACGTTGGCGACTCGCCAACGGACCTGCATTGTGCGCACGATCAGACAATATTTGCAACTGCTGCTGGCCTGGCAGCCAGTCGCGCAGGTCGGACTCCGCGTTGATGTGGCCCAGCGGGCCGGCATCGATGAACGTGCTGCCCCACCGTTCGGCCCAGGCCCGTGCCCGCTCGATCGGCATCCACGGATCGTTGGTGCTGGCGATCATGATCGACGGGCAAGGCAGCTCCGTGTGCGGCAGCAGCGCGGCGACGCCGAACTTGTCCGGATCGGCCGGCGCCACCAGCAGCAGGCCGGCAATATGGTCCGGATCGCGCGCCACGCTGCGCACCGACGCCAGGCAGCCGAAGCTGTGTGCGACAATGATCGTGGGACGCCGATCGCGCACCTCGTCGACGCGGGTGCTCCATGCCGGCAGGTCGGGATTGCTCCAGTCGTCCTGCTGCACCCGCTCGAACGACGGGTAGAGGCGTTGCCAGCGGCTTTGCCAGTGCTCCGGGCCGCTGTTATCCAGGCCCGGGGCGATCACGACGCGAAACTTGGCAAGGCTGCCGGCCATACTGTTTCCTCTTACTTCTGATAGATCTGGTCGAACACGCCGCCATCGGCGAAGTGGGTCTTCTGGGCTTTCGTCCAGTCGCCCGCCACGTCGGCCAGCGTGAACAGCTTCACGTTCGGGAATTGCGACGCGAATTTCTTCGCTTCCTTCTCCACCGTCGGACGGTAGTAGTTCTTGGCGATGATTTCCTGCGCGGCATCCGTGTACAGGAAGTTCAGGTAAGCCTCGGCCACCTTGCGGGTGCCGCGCTTGTCGACGACCTTATCCACGACAGCCACCGGCGGCTCGGCCAGGATCGACACGGACGGCGCAACGATCTCGAATTTCTCCGGGCCCAGTTCCTTGATGGCCAGCAGCGCTTCGTTTTCCCACGCGATCAGCACGTCGCCGATGCCGCGTTCCACGAACGTCGTGGTTGCGCCGCGCGCGCCGGAATCGAGCACCGGCACGTTCTTGTACAGTTTCTTCAGGTAGTCGCGCGCGGTGGCGTCGGAGCCGCCCGGCTGGCGCAGCGCGTAGCCGTAGGCGGCCAGGTGGTTCCAGCGGGCGCCGCCGGAGGTTTTCGGATTCGGCGTGATGACGGCGATGCCCGGCTTGATCAGGTCGTTCCAGTCCTTGATGCCTTTCGGATTGCCCTTGCGGACGA
>DKJA01000030.1 GCA_002454505.1 Oxalobacteraceae bacterium UBA6704 | reverse complement strand
CTCACCGCCCACCAGAATTTTGCAGGAATACAAACGACAGCGCGGCAGTGTCGCCTCTCGGCTTGTATCTCTCATCATGTAAGAGCGAGAAAGGCATCCCGGTTATGACACCGCGAACTACGACCGTATGGTTTGGTGAGTGACGCTAGTCGACCGGCTTTCTTTTGCTGTTCAATCGAAGAAAAACGCGGCTAGTCCCGCGTTTTTTTTCGTCCAGAAATTCCCCTTATTCTTAGTGTTTGCCGGCCACGTGCCGATTGGAGATCAATGATGGTAGCAGTCCGACTTCCCGATGGTTCCGTGCGCCAGTTCGACGCGCCGGTCACCGTGGCCCAGGTGGCCTCCAACATCAGCAACAGCCTGGCCAAGGCGGCACTGGCCGGCAAGGTCGACGGCAAGGTCGTCGATACGTCGTTCGTGATCGACAAGGACAGCGACGTGGCGATCGTCACGGACCGCGATCCGGAAGGCCTCGACGTCATCCGCCACTCCACCGCCCACTTGCTGGCTTATGCGGTAAAAGAATTGTTCCCCGATGCGCAAGTGACGATCGGCCCGACGATCGAAAACGGCTTCTACTACGATTTCTCGTACAAGCGTCCGTTCACGCCCGACGACCTGGTCGCCATCGAGAAGAAGATGGCCGAACTGGCGAAGAAGGACGAGCCGGTGACCCGCAAGGTGCTGCCGCGCGATGAAGCCGTCGATTACTTCAAGTCGATCGGCGAAGCGTACAAGGCGGAAATCATCGCGTCGATCCCGGCGGGCGAGGACGTGTCGCTGTACTCGGAAGGCAAGTTCACCGACCTGTGCCGCGGCCCGCACGTGCCGTCCACCGGCAAGCTGAAAGTGTTCAAGCTGATGAAGCTGGCCGGCGCCTACTGGCGCGGCGACTCGAAGAACGAGATGCTGCAGCGCGTCTACGGCACCGCCTGGGCGAAGAAGGAAGACCAGGAGCAGTACCTGCACATGCTGGAAGAAGCGGAAAAGCGCGATCACCGGAAGCTGGGCAAGCAACTGGACTTCTTCCACTTCCAGGACGAAGCGCCGGGCCTCGTGTTCTGGCATCCGAAGGGCTGGACCATCTGGCAACAGGTGGAGCAGTACATGCGCAAGAAGTACCAGGACAACGGCTACCAGGAAGTGAAGGCGCCGCAGATCCTCGACGCCAGCCTGTGGGGCAAGACGGGCCACTGGGACAACTACCGCGAGAACATGTTCGTCACGGAATCGGAAAACCGCACCTATGCGCTGAAGCCGATGAACTGCCCGGGCCACGTGCAGATCTTCAATTCCGGCATGCGCTCGTACCGCGACCTGCCGCTGCGCTACGGCGAGTTCGGCCAGTGCCACCGCAACGAGCCGTCCGGCGCGCTGCACGGCATCATGCGCGTGCGCGGTTTCACCCAGGACGATGGCCACATCTTCTGCACCAACGAGCAGATCGAGCCGGAAGTGGTGGCGTTCCACCAGCAGGCGATGGAAGTCTATGAGGACTTCGACTTCACCAATATCGACGTCAAGCTGGCGCTGCGCCCGGACAACCGCATCGGTACCGACGAAGTGTGGGACAACGCCGAAGAAGCGCTGCGCCAGGGCCTGCGCGCCTGCGGCGTGACGTGGACGGAGCTGCCGGGCGAGGGCGCCTTCTACGGTCCGAAGATCGAATACCACCTGAAGGATTCGCTGGGCCGTCCATGGCAGGTCGGCACGATGCAGGTCGACTTCTTCATGCCGGAACGTCTCGGTGCGGAATATGTCGCGGATGACAACAGCCGCAAGGTGCCGGTCATGCTGCACCGCGCGATCGTCGGTTCGCTGGAGCGCTTCATCGGCATCCTGATCGAGAACTATGCGGGCGCGCTGCCGATGTGGCTGGCACCGGTACAGGTTGCCATCCTGAACATCTCGGACGGCCAGGCCGATTACGCGACCGAACTGGCCGCAAAACTGCGTAAACTGGGGTTCCGCGTGACGGCTGATTTGCGCAACGAGAAGATCACGTATAAAATACGCGAACATTCCGTGCAAAAATTGCCTTACATCCTCGTGATCGGGGACAAGGAACGGGATGCCAATACCGTGGCCGTGCGTGCTCGGGGCAATGTCGATCTGGGAGTCATGTCCATCGATGCCCTGGTAGAGCGACTCCAGCAGGATGTCGCCGACAAAGCCTGATGGCGGTTCTGTGAACCGCCGTAACCGGCCACCCCATCAAATTTTTAAAGGAAACTGCAATAGCTACTGACAAGTCGCATCGCATCAATGGCGAAATCACCGCACCGGAAATGCGCCTGTCCGGTGTCAATAACGAGCCGCTGGGCATCGTGAGCCTGGCCGAAGCCTTCCGCCTGGCGGAAGAAGCAAACGTGGACCTCGTCGAGATCGCACCGACGGCGCAGCCGCCGGTCTGCCGTCTGATGGACTACGGCAAGTTCAAGTATTCGGAACAGAAGAAGGCGCACGAAGCCAAATTGAAGCAGAAGGTCATCTCCGTGAAGGAAGTCAAATTCCGTCCCGGTACTGACGATGGCGACTACAACATCAAGCTGCGCAATCTGATCAAGTTCCTGGAAGAAGGCGACAAGACGAAGATCACGCTTCGTTTCCGTGGCCGCGAAATGGCCCACCAGGATATCGGCATGCGGATGCTCGAGCGTCTGAAGGCTGACCTGGAAGAGCATGGCCAGATCGAACAGTTCCCGAAGATGGAAGGGCGCCAGATGATCATGGTTATCGCCCCGAAGAAGAAAAACAAGGTATAATTGCCGGCTGCCGGGGGACTGTCCCTGCAAGGGACTGTCCCCTGTTCTGTTTTTCGACAGAACCCGGCAACAAGAATTTGCGGACTCAAAAACCGCAACATGTAGTGGCCCCGCCGCCGCTGCATCAACAAGTGAAAGCAGGCCTCTAAGCGCGACGTAGTGTTGCCACCTGCAATCCTGTTACTTTGGAGCTGTCCGCGAGGACAGATGTGTTATGCCAAAAATGAAGACCAAAAGCTCCGCGAAGAAGCGTTTTCGCGTGCGTCCAGGTGGTACTGTGAAATCGGGTATGGCGTTCAAGCGTCACATCCTGACCAAGAAAACCACCAAAAACAAGCGTCAGCTGCGTGGCACCCGTAACATCAATGCGTCCGACGTCACCAGCGTCCTGCGCATGATGCCGTCCGCTTAATCTCACTCACTCATTAAGGAGCTACTATGCCTCGAGTAAAACGTGGGGTTACCGCGCGTGCCCGTCATAAGAAAGTACTGAACCAGGCCAAGGGTTACCGCGGTCGTCGCAGCAAGGTTTACCGTATTGCCAAGCAAGCAGTCATGCGCGCTGGCCAGTACGCCTACCGCGACCGTCGTAACAAGAAGCGCGTCTTCCGCGCACTGTGGATCACCCGTATCAACGCGGCTTCCCGCGAACACGGCCTGACCTACAGCGTCTTCATGAACGGCCTGAAGAAAGCCGCTATCGAACTGGACCGTAAAGTCCTGGCCGATATGGCTGTGGCTGACAAGCCGGCGTTTGCCGCGATTGTCAACGCCGTGAAAGCAAAAATCGCTGCTGCGTAATTAACAGCGATCGATGTTGCGCTGCGCCGGTAAGGCGCAGCGAAGAGCGGGGCAAAGGTATAACAACCTGTGCCCCGTTTTACATTTCCAGCATAGGAAAACCAGTCGGATGAACTCCCTCGAACAAATCATCGCCGTTGCGCAGGCTGACTTCGTCGCCGCCGCGGACGCTGCCGCACTTGAAAATGCCAAGGCCAAGTATCTTGGCAAGACCGGCCAGATTACCGAACTGATGAAGGGCCTCGGCAAGCTGACGCCCGAGGAAAAGAAAGTGCAGGGCGCGCTGATCAACGCCGCCAAGCAGCAGATCGAAGCCGCGCTGACCGCGCGCCGTGATGCGCTGGCCGAAGCACAGCTGCAGCAGCGCCTGTCCGGCGAGGCGATCGACGTCACGCTGCCCGGCCGCGGCCGCGCCACCGGCGGCATCCACCCGGTGATGCGCACGTGGGAACGGGTCGAGGCGATCTTCCGCTCGATCGGTTTCGACGTGGCCGCCGGCCCCGAAATCGAAACGGACTGGACCAATTTCACGGCGCTGAACAGCCCGGAAAACCACCCGGCCCGCTCGATGCAGGACACGTTCTACATCGAAGGCAACGACAGCACCGGCAAGCCGCTGCTGCTGCGCACGCACACCAGCCCGATGCAGGTGCGCTACGCGCGCAGCCATCAACCGCCGATCAAGGTGATCGCGCCGGGCCGCACCTACCGTGTCGACAGCGACGCCACCCACTCGCCGATGTTCCACCAGGTCGAAGGCCTGTGGATCGCCGAGAACATCAGCTTCGCCGACCTGAAGGGCGTGTACCTGAACTTCGTCAAAGCGTTCTTTGAAACGGACGACCTGGAGGTCAGGTTCCGGCCGTCGTACTTCCCGTTTACGGAACCGTCGGCCGAGATCGACATCGCGTTCGGTTCCGGTCCGCTGAAGGGCCGCTGGCTGGAAGTGTCCGGCTCCGGCCAGGTGCACCCGTCCGTCGTGCGCAATTTCGGGCTGGACCCGGAAAAATACATCGGCTTCGCGTTCGGCTCCGGCCTCGAGCGCCTGACGATGCTGCGCTATGGCGTCAACGACCTGCGCCTGTTCTACGAAGGCGACCTGCGCTTCCTGAAACAGTTCAATTAAGAATTAGAAGAAGGCTGAAGATCATGCAATTCTCCGAAAACTGGCTCCGCACGATGGTCGATCCGACCATGACGTCGGATGAGCTGTCCCACCTGCTGACGATGTCCGGCCTGGAAGTGGAAGAAGTCGAACCCGTTGCGCCGCCGTTCACCAACGTCGTTGTCGGCCTCGTGCGCGAAGTGAAGAAGCACCCGGATGCGGACCGCCTGAACGTCTGCCAGGTCGATGTCGGCACCGGCACGCTGCTCAACATCGTCTGCGGCGCGCCGAACGTGCGCGAGGGCCTGCGCGTGGCCTGCGCCACGGCCGGTGCCGTGCTGCCGCCGGGCGCGGACGGCAAGCCGTTCGTCATCAAGGTGGGCAAGCTGCGCGGCGTCGAGTCGCAGGGCATGCTGTGCTCGGCCCGCGAACTGAAGCTGTCGGAAGAAAACGCCGGCCTGCTGGAACTGCCGGACGATGCGCCGGTGGGCCGGAACTTCCGCGATTACTACGCGCTCAACGACCTGAAGTTCACCATCAAGCTGACGCCGAACAAGGCCGACTGCCTGTCCGTGCTGGGCGTGGCCCGCGAAGTGTCGGCACTGACCGGCACGCCATTGCACGCACCGCACAGCGCGCCGGCCGCCGTCACGCTGGACGAAACGCTGCCGGTAAAAATCAGTGCGCCGGACCTGTGCGGCCGCTTCAGCGGCCGCGTCATCCGCGGCCTGAACGCGCACGCCGCCACGCCGGACTGGATGAAGCAGCGCCTCGAGCGCAGCGGCCAGCGTTCGCTGTCGGCCCTGGTCGACATCTCGAACTACGTGATGCTCGAAGTGGGCCGTCCGTCGCACGTGTTCGACCTGGACAAGATCCACGGCAGCCTGGACGTTCGCTGGGGCAAGGCGGGCGAGTCCGTCAAGCTGCTGAACGGTAATACGGTGAACGTGGACGAATGGGTCGGCGTCATTGCCGACGACCAGGAAATCGAATCGCTGGCCGGCATCATGGGCGGCGACGCGACGGCCGTGTCGCTCGACACGACCAATATCTACCTGGAAGCGGCCTTCTGGTGGCCGAACGCCATCCAGGGCCGCGCCCGCAAGTACAATTTCTCCACCGATGCGGCGCACCGCTTCGAGCGTGGCGTCGATTACGCGACGACCGTCGAGCACATCGAGCGCATCACCGCGCTGATCCTGGAGATCTGCGGCACGGCCGACACGAAGGTCGGCCCGGTGGATGACCAGGTTGCCAATATCCCGCAACCAGAGCCGGTGCAGATGCGCACGGCGCGCGCCCAGAAAGTCATCGGCGTGCCGCTGACGGACGACGTCGTGGCCGACATCTTCACGCGCCTGGCGCTGCCGTTCACGCTGGACAATGGCGTGTTCAGCGTGACGGCACCGAGCTACCGCTTCGACATCGAGATCGAGGAAGACCTGATCGAGGAAGTGGCCCGCGTGTACGGCTTCGAGAACATTCCGACGCGCGCGCCGGTGGCCGAGAACACCATGCGCATCGAGCCGGAAGACACGCGGTCGATCTTCGCCGTGCGCCACCAGCTGGCCGACCTGGGTTACCAGGAAGTGGTCAACATGAGCTTTGTCGAGGCGGAGTGGGAGCTGGACTTCAACGGCAATGCCGATCCGATCAGGCTGCAGAACCCGATCGCCAGCCAGCTGTCGGTGATGCGCGCGTCGCTGATCGGCAGCCTGGTGGCCAATGTGCGCTACAACGTGAACCGCAAGGCTTCCCGCGTGCGCGCGTTCGAAGTGGGCACCGTCTACCAGCGCGATGCGGCGGTGCCGGACGGCCCGCTGACCGTGGCCGGCTACGACCAGCCGCAACGCGTGGGCGCGATCGCCTACGGCCCGGCGGCGGACGAGCAATGGGGGCAGGCCACCCGCGACGTCGATTTCTTCGACGTGAAGGCCGATGTCGAGGCGTTGTTTGCACCGGCCCGGCTGCGTTTCGCCAAGCTGGACCACCCGGCACTGCACCCTGGCCGCGCGGCATCCGTGTCGCTGGACGGCCAGGTGATCGGCTTTGTCGGCGAGCTGCACCCGCGCTGGTTGCAGAAATACGACCTGCCGAAGGCGCCCGTGCTGTTCGAAGTGGATGTGATTGCATTGCAGAAACGTTCCGTGCCAGAATACACCGAGATTTCGAAGTTCCCGGGCACCAGCCGGGACCTCGCGGTGGTGGTCAAGCAGGACGTTGCCGCCCAGGATCTGCTCGATGCGTTCACCGCGGCCAGTGCCGCAAGCGAGCATGGCCGGATCGTGCAAGCCATTGTTTTGTTTGACGAATACCGCGGCAAAGGGCTGGAGACGGACGAGAAATCGCTTGCTTTCCGGTTTGGCTTGCAAGATACTCAAACGACCCTGCAGGACGATATCGTCGATGCGCTGATGGCCACGCTGGCCGATGCAGCCAGGCAGAAACTTGGCGCACGCGTACGCAACTGAGTGCGCAACTCAGTGTGCAACTGAGTGTGCAATTGAGTCGTCCTGGAAAGCGCGCCGGGCAGGCTGGCGCTGCCTCTTAAGCTGGGCTTAAAGGTGGCTGTCAACGTCCCGTGCGCGGCGTTCGTTAGTTCACAATAGTCAACAATCATCATCCAGCGCAGTCCGGCACGGCCGGGCTCGCGTTCTCTTGTAAAGGCAGGGCAGCAAAATTAACAACAACGACACCGCGGTACTGGAATCTGCGCTGGATGCCGAGTTGCACAGCGCCATGCAGGTTGCCAAGGTACGCCAGCAAGCCGAAAAAGACCTGCCGACGCTGACCAAGGCGGAACTGGCCGAACTGCTGTTCGAACAGGTCGGCCTGAACAAGCGCGAAGCAAAGGATATGGTCGAGACGTTCTTCGACGAGATCCGCAATGCGCTGGAGCGGGGCGAGGCCGTGAAGCTGTCCGGCTTCGGCAATTTCCAGCTGCGCGACAAGCCGCAGCGGCCGGGGCGCAATCCCAAGACGGGCGAAGAGATTCCCATCACGGCGCGCCGCGTCGTGACGTTCCACGCCAGCCAGAAGCTCAAGGGCATGGTCGAAGAAAGTGCCGCGCTGGCACGGGCTGCCTGATAAAGGGGTGGCATGAACGATCGTCTCCACAAGTCCGAGCTGGCCAGCCTGCCGCCGATTCCCGCCAAGCGTTATTTCACGATTGGCGAGGTCAGCGAGCTGTGCGGCGTGAAGCCGCATGTCCTGCGTTACTGGGAACAGGAATTCACCCAGCTCAAGCCCGTCAAGCGGCGCGGCAACCGGCGTTATTACCAGCACCACGAGGTGCTGCTGATCCGCCGCATCCGCGAACTGCTGTACGAGCAGGGTTTCACGATCAGCGGGGCGCGCAATAAGCTGGACGGTCGTGGCATCGCCGCGCAGGAGGCGTATGATACCGAAGTGCCGCCGGCGGACCTGCCGCCGGCACCGCCGCCGCTGGACCGGGAAATGATCCGCGGCGAATTGCAGGCGATCCTGCGGTTGCTGGAATAAGGGCAGTACTTGCGCGCGTCGCCAAAGGCGCGGCCGGGCGTCTTTTTTTTCGCCCGGATGCCGCCCGATGCGGGCGCCGCGGACAGACAGTGCGCGCTGCAGAAGGAATGCAGAACGTTAAATGTTTGGTGATACAATATCAACGTTATAATTTTACCAGCCCATGTACTGCATCAAGACAGGCATGGCCGGTAAATGCGATACGCTCGGCGAGCGGCCAAGGCTACTTTCCCAAGCTAGGGAATACGAGGGAAAATAATGATACGCGTTGCCATTTGTGACGATCATCAGATAGTAAGAGCGGGCTTCAAACAGATTTTTTCGTCCGCGGACGATTTCAATGTGGTCGCCGAAGGCAGTACCGGGCGCGAGGCGCTCGATATTGCCCGCCGCGAAATTTGTGACGTGCTGCTGCTGGACATTGCCATGCCCGACCAGAGCGGCATCGACACGCTGCGCACGATCCGCCAGGGCCAGCCGGATCTGCCGGTGCTGATCCTGTCCGGTTATCCGGCGCAGCAATATGCGCTGAACCTGTTCAAGATGGGCGCCAACGGCTACCTGAACAAGGAATGCGAAGCGGACGAACTGATCACGGCAGTGCGCACCGTCTACCAGGGCCGCCGCTATGTCAGCTCGCAGGTGGGCGAACTGCTGGCGCAAAGCTTTGACCGCGATCCGAACACGGCGCTGCACACGGAGCTGTCGGACCGCGAGTTCCAGGTCTTCCTGCGGCTGGCGCGCGGGGCCACGGTGTCCGATATCGGCACGGCGCTGTCGCTCAGCATCAAGACGGTCAGCACCTACCGCACCCGCATCATGGAAAAGATGGGTTTGCAGTCGAACAGCGATCTGACCTATTACGCCATGAAAAATAATTTGCTGGATTAATGGTATTGGCGGCCATATTCATTGCACGGCCGCCAATAATATTTCTTTCGAATTCAGACTTATTATTCAGAAGAAATTAATATCGGTTTCTTTACAAGTCTTTGCGTTATTGTTATCCCGTTGTTTCTTTGTCGTTGTTCCTGCGTGCAATTAATTCGCACGGCATGCTTTCCATGAGGCATTAATCGGCTGAGCAGTCTATAATGACCCGACCGCCGTCCGCGTCAGCGAAGGATGCTTCAGGATGTATTTCACCGCCACAGCAGCGCCGCAACACCGCCTGCCTCTCTACAAGACCGTTCTGTGCGTCACGTGCGCACTGATATTGATCGTCAACGGCCTGAGTCTTTTTCACAATCTCGAATCGCTGAAAAGCGCCAATGCGCAGGTGCTGCAAAGCTCGCGCGTGGCCGAGCGGCTGCAATATCTTGGCGTGCTCGTGCAGGATGCCGAGAGCAGCATGCGGGGTTATTTCATTTCCGGCGACGATGTTTATCTGGGCCCGACGCGCGCCGTGATGGCGGAAACGGAAACGGAATTCCGCCAGCTGGAAAAACTGCTGGCCGATAATCCCAACCAGCTGCGCAACCTGGCCCAGCTGCACACGCTGATGCGCCGCAAGCTGACGATGATGAATCAGGCCATCGAAGTGTACAAACACGGCGGCCTGGAAGAGATCGTCAACATCGCCCGCTATGGCGACGAGCGGACCAGCATGGACGAGATCCGGCTGCAGACCGTCATCATGATCCAGGAGCAGAACGAAACGCTGGCCGGCCGCAGTGCCCGCTTCTACGAGGAATACCACAAGGCGCTGATGCTGGGCATGGGCATCAATGCAGTGGCCATCGTCGTGCTGGTGATGTTCTACCAGCTGGTGCGGCGCAGCTTCAGCAACCAGGCGGCCGTCGAACGGGCACTGCAGCAGTCCAACGAAAACCTCGAAGACATGGTGGCGCAGCGTACCGAGCAGCTGTCCGTGCTGTCGCGCCACCTGATCAGCATCAGCGAGGAGGAAAAGGCCAGGCTGTCGCGCGAGCTGCACGACGAGATGGGCGCCAACCTGACCTCGATCAGCATGGACATCGCCGCCGTCACGCACCAGCTGCAGAAGACGCACCCGGCGCTGGCGGAACAGCTGCGCCATGCCCGCGGCACGCTGGTGGAAACGGTGGAGCTGAAGCGGCGCATCGTCGAGGACTTGCGGCCTAGCCTGCTGGACAACCTGGGCCTGTGCGCGGCGATCGTCAGCTACACGGAAGACTTCACGCGCATGACGCGGGTGCCGTGCGACACGGAAATCGGCCCGGAAGTGGACGCCATCGCCCGCCATGGCGAAGCCAGCCTGTCCATCGCGCTGTTCCGCATCGTGCAGGAATCGCTGACGAATATCCGCAAGTATGCCAAGGCCAGCCACGTGACCGTCACGCTGAAGCAGACGGAAGAGGGTGGTCTCGTGCTGCGCATCATCGACGACGGCATCGGCATCGCATCGCATACGCTGGCCAAGCCGATGTCGCACGGCATTCTCGGCATGCGCGAACGGGCGCTGTTACTGGGCGGTACGCTGACCTTGCGCCGGGGCCGCAACGAGCAGGGCACCTGCATCGATGTGCGCATCCCGCTGAAAGACGAAGAGGCTGCCGCAGCAGCCTCTTCAGTGGAACCGAAACCGGTCAGCAGCCCGCCACGTCAACGAGCAGACGATCGTATTCCGTCTTCGCCACCTTGTAGCACTCGCCCGCATAGCGTTCCAGACCCGCACGATCAAGTACAGTGATGTTGCCGCGGCGGTAGGTGATCAGGCCGTCTTCCTGCAGCTTGCCGGCGGCGGCCGTGATGCTTTCGCGCCGCACGCCCAGCATGATCGAAATCATTTCCTGGGTGACCTTCAGTTCGTTCGATGGCGAGCGGTCCAGGCGGTCCAGCAGCCAGCGGCACAGTTTCTGCTCGATCGAGCTGTGGCGGCCGCCGACGGCGTTCTGCGCCATCTGCGCGAACAGGGCCGTGTTGTAGCGCATCAGCAGCTGGGGCAGCGCACCGCCCTGGTTGAACGCATCGCGCAGGGCCTGCGCTTTCAGGCGGTAGCCGTAGCCGGCGCTTTGCACCACGGCGGTGGACATGGCGCGCTCGCCCGGGAACATCGACACGCCGACCACGCCTTCATGGCCGACGACGGCGATTTCCGTCGTGGCGCCGTCTTCCATCACATACAGCAGCGAAATGATGGCGGTGGTCGGGAAATACACGTTTTCCAGCTTGCTGCCGTATTCGAACAGCTCCTTGCCGAACGGCAGCTGCACGAGTTCCAGGTGTTCGAACAGGGACTCCAGGACGTGGCGGGGCAGCGCTGCCAGCAGTTCGTTCTGCTGGGTGCCGCTGTAGCTGACCACGGGCCGTACTGCATCGCGCATGCCGATCGGCATGATGGATTTGTCGGAAACGGCAACCTGAGTATTGTTCATATTATTCCTCGCAAGCTTGAGTACACGGACAGCGGGTTCGGCATTCTTGTGCTGCTGTGGGGTTTCTGTTCTCGCCCCACGACACCGATCGCGTTGGTAGTACTTTAAGTTCCTATGTAGGTAACGAACATAAGACGGGTCTCCGCCGGTATGTAGGCAGCAAAGATGGCACTTTGTCAGTCTAGTCCTACTGCAACTTGCGAATTCGATAGCACAAGACGCGCCAGGCCGGCGCACAGCTGCGCCAAGAGCGTCGGGAGGCACCGCGAGAACGGGGCTGGGCCTTGCTTTGCCGGGGATTGGCGCCATCCGTGCGCTGGCCAACCGACGGCGCGCTGGCACTTTTACGTCGCCGCGGCAGGGGGTGCGTACGCTGCCGAACATGGCAGATTTCCCTGCGACGAGGCATGCTCCTACAGCGCCTTGTCATGCGGACGGTGGACTGGTGCCGGTGCCCGATCTGCCCGATAATTGCCGTTCGATACACACCTGGCCGAAAGCATGCACGTACTCCTTGTAGAAGACGATCCCGTCCTGGCCGATGGCCTGGCCCGGCTGCTGGAAAGCCACGGCATGGCGGTGGACGTGCTGCGCAACGGCAGCGATGCCGATGCCGTGCTGCAGCGGCCCGGCGTCGCCAGGGATGTGCTGGTGCTCGACATCGGCCTGCCCGGGCTGGACGGTTTCGACGTGGTCCGGCGCCTGCGCGCGCGCGGCAGTGCGCTGCCGGTGCTGCTGCTGACGGCCCGCGATGCCGTCGAGGACCGCGTGCGTGGCCTGGAGCTGGGGGCCGACGATTACCTCGTCAAACCGTTTGCCGCGCCGGAGCTGGTGGCGCGGGTGCGCGCGCTGGCGCGGCGTCACCAGCGTCCCACCGTGCTGGCACTTGGCACGCTCATGCTCGATTCGAGCACGCGGCGCGCCACCGTTGCCGGGCGGGCCGTCGACCTGTCGGCCCGCGAATGGGCCGTGCTGGAATACCTGCTGCAGCATGGCGCGCGGGTGGTGTCGAAGCAGCAGATCATCGACGCGATCCTGCCGTATGGCGAGGATGTCACGCCGAATGCCGTCGAAGTCTATATTTCCCGCGTACGCCAGAAGACGGCGGACGCCGGCATCGCCATCCGCACGATACGAGGCTTCGGCTACATGCTGGAACTGGCCGATGGCTAGCATCCGCGTCCGGCTGCTGCAATGGCTGGTCGGGCCGCTGCTGCTGGTCAACCTGGCCGGCGGCGGGCTGACCTACGCGCTGGCCTGGCTGCCGGCCCAGCATGCGTTCGACCAGGGGCTGCTGGATGTCGCCGGTGCGCTGGGCGGCCGGCTGCAGGCGCGCAACGGCAGCCTGCCCATCGACCTGCCGCGCCAGCCCGGACAGCCGGCCGATGCCGTTTATTTTGCCGTGCGCGACGCGTCGGGCCGGCTGCTGGCCGGCGACGGGGATCTGCCGGCCGGCCCGCCACGCGAGCAGGCCTTCGATGCGCGGCTGCGGGGCGAGCCGGTGCGGATGGTGCTGGTGCCGGAGCAAGGGCAGGGGCTGGGACGGGGCGCCACGATCGGCGTCGCGAAAACGCTGCGCCAGCGGACGCAGGCGCGGCAGGCCATCGTCCGTGCGCTGCTGCTGCTCGAAACACTGTTCATCGCGCTGTCCATCGGGCTGATCTGGTACTCCGTCAGCACCGGGCTGCGGCCGCTGCACCGTCTGCGGCTGGCATTGAAGGGGCGCACGGCGGACGACCTGTCGCCGGTGCCGCTGGCCACCGTGCCCGAAGAGCTGGAGCCGGTCGTGCAGGCACTGAACAGCCTGCTGGAGCGGGCCGCTGCCAGCGGCCGCGCCCGCCAGGACTTCCTGGCCGACATGGCGCACCAGCTGCGCACGCCGCTGGCCGGCCTCCATGCCCAGCTCGAGGTGCTGGCCGCGCGCCACGCCGACGCCGACTCCGCCCGCGCGCTCGGCATGATGCGCGCCGCCACGCAGCGCATGACGCGCCAGGTGAATCAGTTGCTGGCGCTGGCGCGCGCGGAACCGAGCCATTTCGAGCGGACGCGGCTGGAACCGGTCGCGCTGGACGCGCTGCTGGCCGAGACGATCCAGCACTTCGTCGAACAGGCGGCCCGCAAGGACATCGACATCGGCTTCGAGCTGGCACCGGCCCTGGTTGCCGGCGACCCCTTCCTGCTGCGCGACCTCGTCGACAACCTGGTCGACAACGCGATCCGCTACACACCGGGCGGTGGCACCGTCACCGTCGCCTGCCGCGACGACGGCGGCCAGGGCCTGTTGACGGTCGAAGACTCCGGCGCCGGCATCCCGCCGGCGCGCCGCCAGGCCGTGTTCGACCGTTTCGTCCGCCTCGACAGCCAGGAACCGGGCAGCGGCCTCGGCCTCGCCATCGTGCGCGACATCGCCACC
>DKJA01000114.1 GCA_002454505.1 Oxalobacteraceae bacterium UBA6704 | reverse complement strand
CTGGTCGACGATCAGCGTGTCGTTGACGAATTTCGAGCGCGTGAACGCCAGCGCATTGTTGATCGTCCACGGACCATCGCGGTACGCCATCTTCAGGTTCAGGAAGTGCGTGTTGGTGTGTTCCTTGACGCCCCATGCGCTGGTGGCCACGTAGGGATCGTAGTCGTACTGGTTGCCGAACTGCGCGGCCGGCGCATTGGCCGACAGGATCGGGCAGATGATGCCTTCCGGCGTCTGGCAGGCGCCGCCCTCGCCCAGCGTCACGTTGTTCAGCCGCGGCGCCCAGCCCACGTTGGCGAACGCGTAATCGACTTCGCTGCGGCCCGTATAGCCCATGCCCAGGTACTGCGTGGTGAATTCCAGTTTCGGGCTGATCTTCCACTGGAAGGCGCCGTGCGCGGAGAAGCGCTTGCGTTCGCCCGCGTTGTAGATGCCGCCCACGTGCGGCAGGTTGCCGAGCCGGTCGCCCGCCTGCAGCGGCGCCACCGGCTGGTCGTCGTTCAGGCGCGTGGCCGTGCCGTCCGGGCTGACCGAGAACAGGCGGTCCGGCCGGTCGTTGTACTGCACCGGGAAGCTCCAGTCTTCCTTGTTGAACGCAACGTCGAACAGCGCGCCCATCTCGCCCACGTCCGTCTTCCAGCGGTTGCTGACCAGGAAGCCGCCGCCCGGGTTGTTCTTCTTGTCCGTCGCGCCGCTGCCTTCCACCTGCTGCCGGCGGTTTTCCACGTAGCCGGTGACCGTCGGCTCCTTGTAGTCGAACGGCGCGCGCAGGCGGATGTCGACCGCGCCGGCGATGCCGCCTTCGGCCTGGCTGGCCGTGGCCGACTTGTACACGTCGAAGCCGGCGATCGATTGCACCGGCAGGTCCTGGTAGGCCAGGCGGCGGCCGCGACCCGTGAAGATCTCGTTGCCGTCCAGCGTGGTCACCACGTCGGGCAGGCCGCGGATGATGACGGACGACGTTTCGCCCTTGTCGCGCCCCACCTGCACGCCGGCGATGCGCTGCAGCGCGTCGCCCGACGTGCGGTCGGGGAACTTGCCGATATCGTCGGCATTGATTGAATCGACCACCTGCGTGGCGTCGCGCTTGATCTGTTCGGCCGAGCGGATGCTGCTGCGGATGCCGGAAATCTCGACGACGGCGGCAGGCTTGCCGGGAACGCCATTGCCCGTCGCGCCCTGCGCCGGCGCAGGGGAAGCGGCGGAGGCAGGCGCCGACGACGTGACGGTCTGCGCTTCGGGCTGCGCGGGCTGCGCGGCTGCGCTGGTTGGCGCCGCCTGCTGCGCGGGCGCACCGTCCTGTTGCGGGGAGGCTGCACTAGCCGGGTTGGCTGCCGTTGCGGCAAGCAGCATGACGGCCGCCCACACGGGCGTGACCTGGAAGGTATTCATGGCATCTCCAAACTGGTTCCGGGTACCGGACAAACGCAAGCGAGTTGCCCGAAAGGAAGCGATTCTATGGGCAAACAGTCAACGGGGGTCGCACGGTTAGTCAGCCGATGCTACCGACCGGCGCGCGCGCAGCCAGGCCGCAACAGCGTTTCGCCCGCAGGTAAAGGCTTTCTTCAGCCTTTGAGGCCGGTCGCGGCGAGCAGTCCCCGCATCACCCGGCGCTGGAAAACCAGATAGGCCAGCGCCACCGGCGCGGCACCGAGCAGCGCGGACGCCATCAGCTGCGCATAGCGGATGCCGAACGCATCGTAGGTCTGCGTCAGGCCCAGCGGAATCGTCATCATGTCGTTCGACGTGACGATGATGAACGGCCACAGGAAGTTGTTCCATGCGGCGATGAACGTGACAATCGCCATCGCCCACACGATATTGCCGGACATCGGCAGGTACACGCTCCACAGCACGCGCAGCGGCGCGGCGCCATCCAGCACGGCCGCTTCGCGGAACTCCTCGGGGATCGCGTCGAAGAACTGGCGGAACACATAGATCGCCACCGGCGACACGACCTGCGGCAGCACGATGCCGGCATAGCTGTCGATCAGTCCCAGCTGGTTCATCGTGCGGAACAGCGGCACCAGCAGCGCCTCGAACGGCAGCAGCATGGCCAGCAGCGCGCAGGCGAACAGCGCATCGCGGCCGCGAAAGCGCAGCTGCGAAAACGCGAACGCCGCCATCAGGCTGACCGCCATCGTGATCGCAGTGACGGCCAGCGCCACCACCGTGCTGTTGAACAGCCAGCGGGGCACGTTGCCGGCACCGAGCACCTTGCCGAAGGCGGCCGCCGTCCAGTGCTGCGGCAGCAGGTGGAACACGGGCGCGATGGTCTCGTGCTCGGGCCGCAGCGCCGTCGACAGGGCCCACAGCAGCGGCGCCACCCACAGCATCGCCAGCAGCAGCGCGCACAGCGCCGCGATGACGGACCAGTGCAACGGCGTCCGGCGCGTCATGCGCGCCGCCCCAGCAGCCAGCCCTGCAGCAGCGACAGCGCCACGACGATGCACACGAACGCCATCGCGATCGCCGCCGCATAGCCGGCATCGGACTGCGTGAACGCCGTCTCGTACATATAGTGCAGCGTCACGCGCGTGGTGTTGAACGGCCCGCCCGTGGTGAGGATGTACGTCTGGCCGAACACTTTCAGCGACGCGATCAGCTGCAGCACGCAGGCCGTGGCGGCAACCGGCCGCAAGGCCGGCCACGTGATATGGCGGAACAGCGCGAAGCCGCGCGCGCCGTCCAGCGCCGCCGCTTCGTACAGGTCGCGCGGGATGTTGCGCAGCGCGGCCAGGAACATCAGCATGTTGAAGCCGACGGTCCACCACACTGTTGCCGCCGCCACCGCCGGCATCGCCCAGTGCACATCGGCGAACCACGCGCGCTGCATGCCCAGCAGGTGGTTCACCACGCCGCCGGCGGGATTCATCAGCCACTCGGCCAGCAGCGTCATCACGGAGATCGGCAGTACATAGGGCAGGAAGTAGATACCCTGCAGCCAGCCGGCCAGGCGGGGACTGCGCGCCGTGTAGTGATCCACCAGCAGCGCCATGACGAGGCCCAGCACTGTCAGCGGCGGCACGGTGTACAGCGCGAAGCGCAGCGTGGCCAGCAGCGATTCCCCGAACGACGGATCATGCAGCAGCGTGGCGTAGTTGGCCAGGCCGACGAAGGCGCTGGTGCGCGTCAGGCTGCTGTCGGTGAGGCTGAGCCAGAGCGTCTGCACGGCCGGCAGCAGGAAGAACAGCAGGAACACGGCCACGAACGGCAACAGCAGCAGCCAGGCGGACAGCGTTTCGCGGCGGCGCTGCATGTCAGTAGCGCGGCGCGCGCTTGTCCAGCAGCCGCTGCGCGTCGCGCTCGAAGCGGCGCAGCGCCTCTTCCGGCGTCAGCTGGCCCGACAGCGGCGCCGGCAGGAATTTCGACGCGATCGCTTCCAGCGGCCCGGCCGCCCCCATGTACCAGCCGGGCGGGTCGTAGACGACGTTCGCGGCAGCCGCGGCGGCATACTGCGCGTTCGGCTGCAGCGCCTGCGCCGCTGTCGATTCGGCGACCGGCCGGTAGACGGGAATGTGGCCGCCTTCGGCCCACGCAAACGAATGCCGGCTCACATACGCGACAAAGCGCAGCACGGCAGCCGCCCTGGCGGGCGCCATCGGCCGGTCGCCGCCGGCGGGCAGCGCGAAGCCATGCGAATCGGCCCACGTGCTGGCGTTGTCGCCATACAGCGCCGGCAAGGGCACGATGCCGTAGTCGAAGCCCAGCGTGCCGGCCTTCGCATTGCGCACCAGTTCCGGCACTTCCCACACGCCGTTGATCATGAAGCCGGCCTGCCCGCCCATGAACTGCGCCGTCGACGACGGATAGTCCAGCCCCGGTGTCGCCACGCCGCCGCGGAACCATTCTGCGATGGCACCCAGCGTCTGCGCGCCAGCCGCGCCGTAGGCAAAGCGGCCGTTCTCCACGACGGCCCGGCCCTGCTGGGCCAGCAGCGCCAGCCACAGGCGCCAGATCGCATACGAGCTTTGCGCGCTTTCCATCGTCAACCCGGGCTGGCCGGTGCGCTGCCTGACGGCGCGGAAGGCCGCCGTCAGTGCGGCCATGCCGTGCACGGGCTTCAGCGTGCCGTGCGCATCCAGCAGGCCCGCCTTGCCGGCGAGGCGCTTGTTGTAATACAGGACCAGCGGGTGCGTATCGAGGGGTATTGCATACACGTCGCCGGCGTATCGGGCCCGCTGCCACTGGCGCGGCAGGTAGTCCTGGGCGCGCAGACCGGCCGCCTGCAGCTCCGCCGCGGCGATGGGCCGCAGCACGCCGCCGCCGGCCAGGTTCGGCAGCCGGGACAGGTGCACGGTGGCCACGTCCGGGCCGGCGCCGACGACGGACGCCGTGATCAGCTTCGTATAGAACGGCTCGCCCCATTTCAGCGTCGTGCTTTCCACCCGCACGTCGCGCTGCGATGCGTTGAACGAGGCGACCAGGGCGCTCATGCGGGCGCCGTCGCCGCCGGACAGCAGGGTCCACAGGCGGACGACCTGCTCGGCGTGGGCCGCGATGGGGCATAGCAGCAGCAGGGTCAGTAGCGGCAGCAGTCGGGGCACCTTGTCTCCTTGTTGTTGGCTGGGGGCTGTCCCCTCGGGTCCTTTTCTTCGCGCGGACATCAAGAACAACCCCGGGGACAGTCCCGTGCCGGGACGGTCCCCGGCGCTGGCGGGACGCCGCATCTGCCGGGCCGATTATCGCTGGCGGGCGCGCTGAACGGCGCACGAACCGTCGGCGCAGGCGGTGCCGTGATGCTTGGGGTGGATGACAGGGTGGGGGTGGGGATGAACAGGCGGTGAGCTGCGGGGGCATTGACTTGGCAGCTTGGGTGATAAAGTCAAAGGCAACCCCGGGGATGCTTTGACTTACCAGCTTGGGTGATAAAGTCAGAAGCAACCCCGGGGACAGTCCCCTGCGGGGACGGTCCCCAGCCGGCTCCCAGCTGTCAGCGGGAGGCTTCGGCGACGGCGACGGCCGTCATGTTGACGATGCGGCGCGTGGTGGCGCCGGCGCCCAGGACGTGCACCGGCTTGGCGGCGCCCAGCAGCACGGGGCCGACCGTGACGCCCTTGCCGCCGGTGACCTTCAGCAGGTTGAAGGCGATGTTGGCGGCGTCCAGCGATGGCATCACCAGCACGTTGGCTTCGCCCGTGAAGCCGGGGATCGCGCCGCGCGGGTCGCCCGCCAGCGCGACGTCGCCCTGCACTTCGCTGCCGGAGGCCTGCAGGTCCGGCGCAGCCTTGGCCAGCAGCGCAGCCGCTTCGCGCATCTTGCGGGCCGATGGCCGTTCGGACGAGCCGCCCGTCGAGTGCGACAGCAGCGCCACCTTCGGTTCCATGCCGAAGCCGCGCACGGCCTGTGCGGCCAGTTGCGCGATGGCGGCCAGCTGGGCCGCGTCCGGATCGTCGTTGACGTGCGTGTCGGTGACGAACAGCGTGTGCTTCTCCAGCACCAGCGCATTCATCGTGGCCATCACCGTGGCGCCCGGCGCCAGGCCGATCACGTCGCGCACCTGCTCCAGGTGGGCATCGACGTTGCCGCGCAGGCCGCACAGCACCGCATCCGCTTCGCCGGATTTCAGCAGCTGCAGTGCGAACTGCGTGCTGTCCGTGGTGCCCGGATCGACCAGCGTGTAGTCGGTGCCGCTCTTCAGGCGCAGGCCGGCGGAGGCGATCGCGCGGTTCACTTCCTCGGCACGGCCGACCAGCACCGGGCGCGCCAGGCCTTCGTCGACGACGGTCTGCACGCCGCGCAGCACGCGCTCGTCGTCCGCATCCGAGTACACCACGCGCTTCGGCGCCGATTTCGCTGCCGTGAACAGCGGCTTCATGACGAGGCCCGTGTGGAACACCTGCTGCTGCAACTGGGTGCGATATGCCTCCAGGTCGGCGATCGGGTTCGCGGCGACGCCCGATTCCGCGGCGGCTTTCGCCACGGCCGGTGCGATCGCGGCCATCAGGCGCTGGTCGAACGGTTTCGGGATGATGTAGTCGGCGCCGAACGACAGCGTCTGGCCCGCATAGGCGGCAGCCACGTTTTCGCTGACTTCCGCTTCGGCCAGTTCGGCAATCGCCACCACGCATGCTTCCTTCATCGCGTCGGTGATGCGGGTCGCGCCGCAATCGAGCGCGCCACGGAAGATGTAAGGGAAGCACAGCACGTTGTTGACCTGGTTCGGGTAGTCCGAACGGCCGGTGGCGATGATGCAGTCCGGCCGCGCGGCCAGCGCCACTTCCGGACGGATCTCCGGTTCCGGGTTGGCCAGCGCCAGGATGATCGGGGTGTCGGCCATCGTCTTGACCATGTCGCCGGTCAGCACGCCGGCCGTCGAGCAGCCCAGGAAGACGTCGGCGCCGCGCACGATATCGGCCAGCACGCGCGCATCGGTAGCCTGCGCATAGCGCGCCTTGTTCTCTTCCATGTTCGCTTCGCGGCCCTGCCAGATCACGCCGCGCGAGTCGGTCACGTAGATGTTCTCGCGGCGCACGCCGATGCTGACCATCATGTCCAGGCAGGCGATCGCCGCGGCGCCGGCGCCGGAAGCGACCAGCTTCACGCTGCCGATGTCCTTCTTCGCGACCTTCAGCGCATTCAGCAGCGCCGCGCTGGAAATGATCGCCGTTCCGTGCTGGTCGTCGTGGAAGACGGGGATGTTCATCCGCTCGCGCAGCTTCTTCTCGATGTAGAAGCACTCGGGCGCCTTGATGTCTTCCAGGTTGATGCCGCCCACGGTGGGTTCGAGCATCGCGATGGCGTCGACCAGCTTGTCCGGATCGTTCTCGGCCAGTTCGATGTCGAACACGTCCACGCCGGCGAATTGCTTGAACAGGCAGCCCTTGCCTTCCATCACGGGCTTCGACGCCAGCGGACCGATGTTGCCGAGGCCCAGCACGGCGGTGCCGTTGGTGATCACGGCCACCAGGTTGGATCGCGACGTGTATTCGGCCGCCATCGCCGGATTGGCGGCGATTTCCTCGCAGGCGTAGGCCACGCCCGGCGAATACGCCAGCGACAGGTCGCGCTGGTTGGACAGCGGCTTGGTCGGTACGACTTCGATCTTGCCCCGAGTCGGGAAGCGGTGGTAATCCAGCGCATCCGTGCGCAGTTGCTGTTCGCGGCGCTGGTCGGCGCTGTCGCCCGAACCAATGTTCAAATCTGTACTCATGTTTACTCCGGTTCGCGGCGCCCCGCCGCCATCTATCGGGGCCGGCGGGCACGCCGCTGTCAATAATCTTCGGCTTTCTGCACGGGCCGACGCGGCTTGCGCGGGGCCTGTACGCCGTGCTTAGCCGGCAATATTAACCGATTCGGCAGAATGGCGACGGAGTTGGTTTCATCCGGCAAGGGTTTCCCGCCCCGGAAATCATTGGCTTTTGTTAAGCACGATACCGACGGCGGCCCCGGCAGCGGCTACGCTGGGGCAGACTTGGCAAAAGGAGTACCGATGAAAATCTACCAATATTTTTCCTTCCTCGACGATATCGCCTGGCAGAACTGGCTCGTCGCCATCGGCGTGGCCGTTGCCGCCTACATCCTGATGCACAGCGCGATCGGCTGGGCGCGGCGGCGCATCGCGCGCCTCAACGAAGGCAGCCATGCCGACCGCCCCTACGCTGAAATCATCTCCGCCACGCTGGGCAGCACCAGCAGTTTCATCATCGCCCTGACCGCGCTGCTGATCGGCCTGACCGTGCTGGACCTGCCAACCCAGTGGGACCTGCGCGTGCGCCACCTGTGGTTCATCACGCTGGGGATCCAGGTGGTGATCTGGGTCGACCACGCGATGACGGTGTCGGCGCGGCGCTACTTCCGCACCACGTCCGTCGACCCGAACGCGCCGGCCACCGTCGCGCACACGCTGGTGATCTGGGCGCTGAAGACCACGCTGTGGACCGTCTTCCTGCTGGCCGTGCTGGCCAACCTGGGCATCAATATCTCGGCCTTCGTCGCCAGCCTGGGCATCGGCGGTATCGCCATCGCGCTGGCCGCGCAGAACGTGCTGGGCGACCTGTTCGCGTCGCTGTCGATCGCCGTCGACAAACCGTTCGAGGTGGGCGACGCGATCGCCGTCAACAATGTGTCCGGCTCGGTCGAGCGCGTGGGCCTGAAGACGACGCGCATCCGCGCCGACAGCGGCGAGCAGATCGTCATCTCGAATACCGACCTGCTGAAGAACACGGTGCGCAACTACAAGCGCATGGCGACGCGCCGCGTGGCCTTCCCGCTGCTGCTCGATCCGGCCACGCCGGCGAAGGTGGCGCGCGAACTGCCGGCGAAGTTGCGGGCGATCGTCGAGAGCCAGGACAAGGTGCGCTTCGACCGCGCCCACCTGAAGACCGTCACGCAGGATGCGCTGGAGTTCGAAGTGGTGTACTTCGTGCTGGAGCCGGGCTACGGCAAGTTCATGGACACGCAGCAGCAGGTGCTGCTGTCAGCGCTGGAGACGCTGGAAGAACTGGGCGTGCGCTCGGCGCGGCCCGTGCAGCGCGTGGCCGTGGATGCGGCCAACGAGCCGGCCGACGATACGCGGCCGGCCGATGCGTCGTACGCCAATGCTGCCGCTTACGCGATTCCGGCCGACGTGCGGCGCAGCCGGTGACTGTCCAGTTCGTGTCCAACCTTGGGGTCAACCCCATTTCTGGACACGAACTCAGCCATGTCGTCCGACAGATGCAGCGATAATCTGGTGCCCTGCCCCGCCTCCGAGCGGATCTCCAGCCGGGCACCGATTTCGGCGGCCCGTTCGCGCATGCCGGCGATGCCCCAGTGGCCGGCCCGGCCATCCTGCAGCGTCGCGGCGTCGATGCCGCGGCCATCATCGGCAACCGTGATGTGCACGCCTTCTTCGTCATACACGAGGTGGACGATGATGCTGCGCGCCTCGGCATGCCGGCACGCGTTGCGCAGCGCCTCGGCGACGATGCGCCGGCACGCATAATCCACGTCCGGCGGCACGGGATGCGGTTCGCCGCGCAGGGCGAACTCGCAGCCGCAGCCGAATTCCTGCCGCGCCAGCGCCACCTCGGCGGCCAGCAGCGGCGGCAGGCTGACGCCGGCCGCGGCATGGCCGCGCAGGTCCTGCACGCGGTCGCGCGCTTCGGCGACGACCGCATCGGCGCGCACCAGCGTCTGCTCCAGTGACGCGCGCAGCGGGTCCTGCGCCGGCAGGCGTGCGGCCGCGGCATGGAAGCGCAGGATCAGCCCCTGCACGCTTTGCAGCAGCGTGTCGTGCAGCTCGCGGGCGATGCGGTCCCGTTCCGCATGGCGGGTGCGCTCGTGGGCCCGCAGGCGCCCGGCCTGCCGCCGCAAGCGATAGCGGTAGAACAGGAAGACCAGCAGCAGCACGGCGGCGGCGCAGGCGGCGCGGAACCACACCGTCTGGACCACCGTCGGCGGCACATGCACGGCCAGCGGCGCGCTGGCGGGACCGGCCACGCCGGCACCGTTGACGGCCTGCGCGACAAAGCGGTAATCGCCCGGCGGCAGGCCCGTGTAACCGGCCTCCGTCTCGACGCCGGACGGTTGCCAGTCGCGGTCATAGCCTTCCAGCCGGTAGCGGTAGCGGATCCGTTCGGCCATGCTGGGCGCGCCGGTAGCGAAGCCGAACGTGACGCGCTGCGGGCTGGCCGGCAGGTCCAGCGCCGCGGCCGGCCTGTAGCCGCGGCCGTCCGCGTTCACGCGCAGCAGCACCGGCGCGGCCGGTACCGGTTCGGGCCGCAGCGCCGCAGGGTCGAGCCGGAACACGCCTTTCGACGTGCCGAGCCACAGCCGGCCGTCGCCGCCGCGCGCCAGCACCGAAGTGTCCAGCATGCCGACGCGGCCGCGCAGGCCTTCGCCTTCGTCGAACACGCGGGCGCGCAGCGGCCGCCCCTGGACGGACGGCGCCAGTTCGGCCGCCGGCAGCAGCACGATGCCGGCCGCGCCGGTCAGCCACAGGCCCTCGGGGCCGCCCGATGCGGCGGCCAGTCCCTTGTCCGCGTTGGCCGGCGCCAGCGGTACCGGCACGAAGCGGTCGCCCTGCAGACGCGCCAGGCCGTCCGAGCCGCCCGCCCACAGCACACCTTCATGTTCGGCCAGCAGCGCCACGCGGCCCAGCGCCAGCCCCTGGTCGGCGCCGTACAGCGTCACACGGCCGTCGTGCAGGCGGGCGATCTGATTGTCCACGTAGCCGAACCAGATATCGCCGCGCCTGTCGGCCAGGATCGCCAGCGGCGTCTTCTTGCCCTCGCGGGGCAGTTCGACGGGCCGCTGCCACTGGCCATCGCGCCGGCGCAGCGCACCGCTGCCGACGACGGAGACCCACAGCGTACCGGCCGCGTCCTCGGCCATCGCATGCACGCCGCCAACGGCTTTCAGGTCCGCCGGCAGCGTGAACTCTTCCAGCACGCGCTGGCCATCGCCGCTGAGCCGCCAGATGCGCTTGCCGGTGGAGCTCCACAGATCGCCATTGCGGGCCCCTGTCAATGCATCGTCGCTGCGCGCGGTGGTCACGGCCGCCGGTGCACCATTGGCAGTCAGCCGCCACGCGCCAGCATCGCCCGCGGCCAGCACCCCGCCAGGCACGCCGGCCAGGAACACCTTGCGCTCCACCGGCAGGCGCGCCTGTACCACATTGGTCTCGCGGAAGCGGTCCACGCCGTTTTCGGTGGCAACCCACACATTGCCTTCGCGGTCTTCCAGCAGGGTGGCGACGAACCTGCCGCTGAGACCCTGCGCCTCGGTGAACCGCTCGGTATCGGGCGCATGGTGCGCGCCGGCCGGTGCCGCCGCGCGAACCGGATCGGTATGGCGATAAAGGCCACCTTCCTCCTCGTACCACAGCGCGCCGGACCGGTCGGCCAGCATGCTGCCGGTGACTTCGCCGCGCTGCCGGTAGATCCACGGATGCGTGCGCGCCGCGTAAGCCGGCAGGCTGTCCAGCACGCGGATGCCGCCCTGCTCGAGAAAATAGATCGGCCCGCCGCCCTGCTGCTGCGGCGGCTGCCGCGTGTCCAGCGTGCCGACGGGGGGCCGGAAGCGGGCTTCGCCGCGCGGCCGCAGGAACAGCCCCTGCTCGCTGAACGCGGCCACGGTGCCCTGCGCATCGACGAACACGGCCGACGCCTTCTGCGCCGTGAAGCCGTCATCCGGCCCCAGTTTTTGCCAGCGCCGGCCGTCGTAGCGGGCCAGGCCGCCCATGCCGGCGGCCCACAGCTGCTTGCCGTCCGCCGCGAAACCCCAGACGGAGCCGGACAGCGAACCGGCCGGCGTGCCGTCGGCACCGTCCCAGTTGCGCACCGCGCCGTGGCGATAGTGGCTGATGCCGCCGAGACGCCAGCCGATCCACAGGCCGCCGTCGTCGTCGGCATGCAGGGCATACACATCGTTGTCGGGGAAGCGCGCCGGCGCGACCGGCTGCACGCGCTCGAAGCGCAGGCCGTCGAAGCGGTACAGGCCCTGCGTGGTGCCCAGCCACAGGTGGCCGTCGGTGGTCTGGGCCAGCGCGCCGATGCCGTCCGGCGCGCCGTTGCGGGCGGTCCAGCTGGTGTGCTCGAGCTGCGCGAACGTGCGATCGAGGCCGATCGCCGACGCGTCGAACGTGGCGGCAGCCAGCAGGCAGGCGAGCGGCAGGAGTAGACGGGGGAAGAGCGGCAGTGGCATGCGGGCGTTTGTGGATCTGGACGCCGCAGTATAGCGGGCGTCCGGCGCCGCGGTCACTGTGCAATGACTGCGCAGTGACAGATACAGCAGGAAGTGCCGGGAGCCGGCTCAGCGGGGCGTGCGCCGCCGCTCGCCGTGCCGGTGAAACTGCGGGGCGCACAGCACGCGCAAGGCGATCTCGCGCGGGACACCGCCTTCGCGCATGAACTCCAGCGCCGGATCGATGCCATTCGCCTCGACCATTTTCAAAGCATGTTCCACCCGCGCCGCCATTGTCTCGTCAGCGCGCGACCTCTTCGTGCCGCGTTCCGCCATGGTGCTACCTCGTTTTCAGGAAACCGGGGAATTTACCGGAATTGGCCGGACCACCGCGCACGATTGGGGTGGTTCTTTATTGTCCGGCGCGACTGGGGGTGGCCGGGCTTGGCCAGGCTTGGCCAGGCTTGGGCCGGCTATCGGCGCGGGTAGTGGGCGTGGGGATGCTCGAGTTCCAGGCGGCGCGGGCGGAGGCCGGGGGCTTTGGTTTCGCTGTGCGGTTTGACGAGGTAAAAATCGGCTGGCAGGAAGGGGGAGCCTGTGGTTGGGACGGACAGCGCGGGCGGCACGACCGGTAGTTCTGGGCGGATGACGCGGTGGTGCCGTGGGGGGTTGCGGGTTGCGGGTTG
>DKJA01000113.1:21943-22200 GCA_002454505.1 Oxalobacteraceae bacterium UBA6704 | reverse complement strand
TTCCGCACCGTGGGCGACATCTCGTGCACGTGCCCCGTGTCGTCCGATGCGGCCGACGTGGAGGCGATCATCGCCGAGACAGCCGTCACCCAGATCACCGAACGGGGCGCCACGCGGATGGACGACCAGACCTCCGAAGCCTCGATGGAAAAACGCAAGAAAGCGGGATACTTCTGATGAACGCATTTAACCAAGAACATACCAGCCAGCGCCCGGACGCGGCATCGGGCCTGCTGCGCTTCATCACCGCCGGTTCC